>NZ_JBVJFK010000002.1:365663-783391 GCF_055587885.1 Streptomyces sp. NPDC046349 | reverse complement strand
CCTCGGCCACTTCCGGAGCGCTGCCCTGGGGCGGCGACACGCAGGAGGGTCCCCGCAGGACGAGCGCGCAACCCCGGCCGCCCGGCCGCGACACACCCGCACGCGCCGAGCCGAGGAGATCCTCGTGCGGGGCACCGCCCCACCCCCCGCCACCAGCCGCGGACCAGTTCCGGGGTCCGTGGGAGTCCCCGTCGCACTGGCAGCCCGCCATCGGCTCGGCTCCTGCCAGGCCGCGGCCATGACCCGGTGCGTCTCCTCAGGGGTGCGCGACTGGCGGTGGGTGGACTCCCGGCCGACCTCGTCGTCGTACAGGAGGTGGTCCGGAGCCACGCCGCGCCCCACCCGGCAGGTATCGGTCTGCGCCCCGTAGCACGGCCCCGGTACGTTCCTCAGTCGCGCTCAGCCCATGCGTCGGGCATACGCCCCAGGAGTGGCTGTACGCGGGCACCCGCTCGGAGAGCCCCGGCAGCGACTCCCCCTCCACGCAGGACCGCACCGTCATCGGTGTCGGATCCCCATAGCCCATGATCCGCAGGTTGTCAGACCGCGGGGACGCAGCGGCCCTCCTCCGTGCGGTACTGCCACCTCGCGCCGTCCGCGACGAGCTCCTTGACCGCCCGGACGAAGCGCTCCACGTGCTCGTCCGGCGTGCCTGCGCCGAAGCTGACGCGGATCGCGTTCAGGGAGCGCTCGCCCGGGGCGGCCTCGGGGGCCCCGCACTCGCCCTGGGCCTGCGGCTCGCTGCCCAGCAGCGTCCGCACCAGCGGGTGGGCGCAGAACAGGCCGTCCCGTACGCCGATCCCGTACTCGGCGGAGAGCGCGGCGGCGAAGTGGGAGCTGTTCCAGCCGTCCACGACGAAGGAGATGACGCCGACCCGCGGGGCGTCGTCCCCGAAGAGGGACAGGACCCGCACGGCCGGGACCTCCGCCAGGCCTTCGCGGACCTTCCCGATGAGGCGCTGCTCGCGGGCCACGAGGGTCTCGAAGCCGGCCTCCGTCAGGGCCCGGCAGGCGGAGGCGATGGAGTAGACGCCGATGACGTTCGGGGAGCCCGCCTCATGGCGGGCGGCGGTGGTGTGCCACTCGACGTCCACCCCGCCGTCCTCGCGGCGGGAGACCTTGCGGGAGGCCCCGCCGCCGGCCAGGTACGGTTCGGCCTCCTGGAGCCAGTCGGCGCGGCCGGCCAGGACGCCCGAGCCGAAGGGGGCGTAGAGCTTGTGACCGGAGAACGCGACCCAGTCGACGTCGAGGTCCCGCACGGAGACGGGGTGGTGCGGGGCCAGTTGGGCGGCGTCCAGCACGATCCGCGCACCGTGGGCGTGCGCGGCAGCGGCGAGTTCCTTCACCGGCCACAGCTCGCCGGTGACGTTGGACGCGCCGGTGACGCACACGAGCGCCGGGCCGTAGGGCTCCCGGTCGGCGAGCGCCCGCTCCAGGGTGGCGACGGCCTCGTCCGGGGTGCGCGGGGCGTTGAGGTAGGTGACCTGCGCGTTCGTCCACGGCAGGAGCGAGGCGTGGTGCTCGGTCTCGAAGACGAAGACCTGGCAGTCGGCCGGGAGCACCGCGGCGAGCAGGTTCAGGGAGTCCGTGGTGGAGCGGGTGAAGACGACCTGGTCGCCGGGGCGGCAGTCGAGGAACTCGGCGACCGTGGCGCGGCTCTGCTCGAAGAGGTCGGTGGACAGCTGCGAGAGGTATCCGGCTCCGCGGTGGACGCTGCCGTAGTACGGGGCGTAGGCGGCCACGTCGTCCCAGACCCGCTGGAGGGCGGGGGCGCTGGCGGCGTAGTCGAGGGCCGCGTAGGTGACCTCGCCGCCGGTGACGAGCGGGACGGTGACGTCGCGGCCGAGGACGTCGAGCGGCTCGGCACAGGCGGGGTCCTGGGCGGCTGCGGCGGTGACGGTGACGGTGGCGGCGTTCAGGGATGCGGACATGGCGGTATCTCCCGGCAGGCAGGGCTGAATGGCTTCGGTGTGCCCGTACGCGGGTGCGGCCGTGCGGCCGTCCGGGGTACGGGATGATCCTCGGACGGGACGGTCGCGGTACGCGGAAGTGACCCTGGTCCGAGGGTGAAGAAGGGGCGTCAGTCGCCCTATCGCATTCGCTTGCTCACGGAAAACGCTCCTCGAGAGACCAGGACCCCTGGTGTCGAGGGATCCGCGCTTGCCGTAGGCCTTGCTGCCTACGACCTGGTCATCACCCGGGGCACCCCGCCACGGAAGGAGGGTTGCCGGACAGCAAGCCGGGGCCTAAACGCTGTCACTCGTGACCTGGTGAGCATCCTGCCACAAGATCCCCCGCGCACAAGACCCCGGTCCGCATGGCGGACCGGGGTCTGGCTCGAAACGTGGGCCGGGTCAGGCGTTGCTGGCCCTCACCCAGCGCTCCAGTGCGGTCCTGGCTGCGCCGGAGTCGATCGACTCGGCCGCGCGGGTGATGCCGGCGGCGATCTGCTCCTCCAGGGTGCCCGGGCCGGGATCGAGGGCCACGAGGGCGGCCGCCGAGTTCAGCAGCACGGCGTCGCGTACCGGTCCGGTCTCGCCGGCCAGCAGGCGGCGGGCCACGTCGGCGTTGTACGAGGGGTCCCCGCCGGCCAGGGCGGAGACGTCGACCAGGGGGATGCCGACGTCGCGCGGGTCGAAGGACTGCTCGGCGACCTTCCCGTCCCGGACCCACCAGACCCGGGAGGTCGCCGTGGTGGTCAGTTCGTCCAGGCCGTCGTCGCCGCGGAAGACCAGCGCGGACGAGCCGCGCTCGGCCAGCACGCCCGCCACGATGGGGGCCATCCGGGGGTCCGCCACGCCGGTGGCCTGGGACCGGACGCGGGCCGGGTTGGTGAGCGGCCCGAGGATGTTGAAGGTGGTGCGGATGCCCAGTTCCCGGCGGGCCCCGGCGACGTGCCGCAGGGCCGGGTGGAACTTCACCGCGAAGCAGAAGGTGATGCCCGCCTCCTCGGCGACCTCGACGACCCGGGCGGTGCTCAGGTCGAGGTTGACGCCGAGCTTCTCCAGGACGTCCGAGGAGCCGCTCGCGGAGGACGCTGCCCGGTTGCCGTGCTTGACGACCTTGGCGCCGGTCCCGGCGACGACCACGGCCGACATCGTGGAGATGTTCACCGTCCTGGCGCCGTCGCCGCCCGTGCCGACGATGTCCACGGTGCGGCCGGGCACCTCGATGAGGTTGGCGTGCCCGTACATGGCCCGTACCAGGCCGTTGATCTCCGCGACCGTCTCCCCCTTGGCGCGCAGGGCGACCACGAAGCCGGCGATCTGGGCGTCGGTGGCCTCCCCCCGCATGATCCGGTCCATCGCCCAGGCGGTGTCGTCAGCGCGCAGGTCCTGGCCGGTCAGCAGGGCGTCGAGGACGCCCGGCCAGCCACGGGCCGCCACGCTGTCGCCGCCTGCCGGGGTCGCAACGTTCATGGTCAGCTCCTGCTGCTGTAGGGGTTGCCCGTCGAATGGGTCGGAGATCAGCCTATCCAGCCCCGGTTACGGCAAAGAGCCCCGTCCGGACACTGGACGGGGCTCTCGCCGTGGCGACACCAGGACTGACCGAAATCAGTCCCTCATGCGATGGTGCAGGGGATCAGTGGTGGCCGTGGCCGGACTGGATCTCCTTGTACTCCTCCACCGTGGGCTTCGAGATCTGGTTGCCCTCGGCGTAGAAGCCCTTGCTGAGCTTCGCGCGCAGCTTCTCGGTGGCCTTCACCTTGCGCTCGACACCGTTCTCGTCGACCGTCGGGCCGATCTCGATCGGCTTGTACTGCTCGTGCGCGGTGAGGGTGTGCAGCTTGCCCTGCGGGAGCGGCTCGTGGACCTCGACGAACTCACCGTGCGGCAGACGCTTGATGATGCCGGTCTCGCGACCGTGCAGCACCTTGTCGTTGTCCCGGCGCTGGAGGCCGAGGCAGATCCGCTTGGTGACGATGAAGGCCAGGACCGGGACGACGAAGAAGCCGATCCGGACGAACCACGTGATCGAGTTGATCGACAGGTGGAAGTACTGGGCGAACATGTCGTTGCCGCCGCCGATGAGGAGCACGATGTACTCCGCGATCCAGGCGACACCGAAGGCCGTACGGGTGGGGACGTTGCGCGGGCGGTCCAGGATGTGGTGCTCGCGCTTGTCGCCGGTGACCCAGGACTCGATGAACGGCCAGACGGCGATCGCACCGAGCACCAGCGGGAAGAGCACCAGCGGGATGAACACGCCCAGGACGAGGGTGTGGCCCCACAGGTTGATCTCCCAGCCGGGCATGGCACGGATCAGGCCTTCCGGCATACCCATGTACCAGTCGGGCTGCGCACCGGTGGACACGTGGTCCGGGCGGTACGGGCCGAGGGCCCAGATCGGGTTGATCGAGGCGATGCCGGCGACCACCGCGATGACACCGAAGACCAGGAAGAAGAAGCCTCCGGCCTTGGCCATGTAGACCGGCAGCAGCGGCATGCCGACGACGTTGTTGTTCGTCTTGCCGGGGCCCGCGTACTGGGTGTGCTTGTGGTAGAAGACCAGGATCAGGTGGGCCACGAGGAGGCCCATCATGATGCCGGGCAGCAGCAGGATGTGCACCGAGTAGAAGCGCGCGACGAAGTCGCCGCCCGGGAACTCCCCGCCGAACAGGAACATCGACAGGTACGTGCCGACGACCGGGACGGACAGGATGGCGCCCTGCATGAAGCGGACACCGGTACCCGAGAGCAGGTCGTCCGGCAGCGAGTAACCGGTGAAGCCGGTGAACATGCCGAGGACCAGCAGCAGGAAGCCGAAGATCCAGTTGACCTCGCGCGGCTTGCGGAACGCGCCGGTGAAGAAGACGCGCATCATGTGCACGATCATCGCCGCGACGAAGATCAGCGCCGCCCAGTGGTGGATCTGGCGGATCAGCAGACCACCGCGGACGTCGAAGCTGATGTCGAGCGTCGAGGCGAAGGCCTCGGACATCAGCACGCCCTGCATCGGGACGTACGAGCCGTGGTACTCCACCTCGTTCATGCTCGGGTGGAAGAACAGCGTCAGGTACACACCCGTGAGGATGATGATGATGAAGCTGTAGAGGCAGATCTCACCCAGCATGAAGGACCAGTGGTCCGGGAAGATCTTGCGCATGTTGGCCTTGGCCAGGCTGTAGATGCCCAGGCGGCCGTCCGCCCAGTCCGCTACCCGCTCGCCGGCCGGCGCTTTGCGCGCCTTGTTGTCAGTGGCGGTGCTCATCCGCGCTCCCAGAATGCAGGGCCGACGGGCTCTTCGAAGTCGCCGAGCGCTTCGAGGAAGCCTTCGTCATTCACGCCGATCCGCAGCTGCGGAAGGGCGTGACCGGCCGGGCCGAAGATGACACGGGCGCCGTCGGAGAGGTCGAAGGTGGACTGGTGGCACGGGCAGAGCACGTGGTGCGTCTGCTGCTCGTACAGGCTGATCGGGCAGCCGACGTGGGTGCAGATCTTCGAGTAGGCCACGATCCCGTCGTGGGACCACTCGAGTTCCTTCTTGTCCTTGATGTCCTCCGGCTGGATGCGGACGATCATCAGGGCGGCCTTGGCGATCTGGACCTGGAAGTCGTGCTGGTGCTCGTCCAGGCCCTCGGGCATGGCGAACGTCAGCGAACCGACGAGCACGTCCTCGGGACGCAGCGGCTCCATCGTGTTCTGGTTGATGAGCAGCTTGCCCTTGGCCCACAGGGTCTTGCGCAGCTTCTCCTCGGGCAGCGGGCCCAGGTCGCGCATGATCACGACGGCGGAGAGCGGCAGCATGGCCAGCGCGCCCAGCATCGTGTTGCGGATCAGCGGACGGCGGCCGATGCCGGACTCGTTGGCGCCGTCGGCGAAGTCCTGGAGGACCTTCGCCTTGACCTCCGGCGGAGCGGCGATCTCGTGGCGCTCGTCGGCGACCTCGACGTCGGACATCAGGGTGCGGGCCCAGTGGACCGCGCCCGCGCCGATGCAGAAGAGGGCCGCGCCCAGGGTGATGCCCAGGGCGAAGTTGAGCGCGCTGACCTTCCCGAGCGGGAAGATGAAGACGATCTTGTCGACCGGGAAGATCACGTACGAGGCGATGAAGCCGATCGTGGCCAGCATCGACAGCGTGAACAGCATGGCGACGGTGCGCTCGGAACGCTTCGCCGCACGCTCGTCGATGTCCTGGATGCGCGGCTTGTGGACCGGCAGGCCCGGGTCGGCGAACGGGTCGTCCGCCACTGCTACGCCACCGTGGTGGGCGTCGCCCTGCTCGCTCGGCAGGTGCTTCTCTTCGGGAATCTCTTGGCTACTCATGACTTCTTGGCCTTAGCGGTGTGGGCCGCGACCCAGACGGCGACAGCGATCAGCGCACCCAGAGCGAAGATCCAGCCGAACAGACCCTCGGAGACGGGGCCGAGGCCACCGAGCTTGAGACCACCGGGGTTGGTCGACTTCTCACCGTTCACGTTCTGGAGGTACGCGATGATGTCCTTCTTCTGCTTCTCCGGCATGGTGCTGTCGGGGAAGGAGGGCATGTTCTGCGGGCCGGTCTGCATGGCCTCGTAGATGTGCTTCGGCGAGACGTCCTCAAGGTTGGGGGCGTACTTGCCGTTCGTCAGCGCGCCGCCTTCACCGGTGAAGTTGTGGCACTGCGCGCAGTTGTTGCGGAACAGCTCACCGCCGTTGGCGATGTCGGCGTCCGCCGGGTCGTACTGCTTCTCGGTCGGCGTGATCGGGCCGGCACCGAGGGAGGCGATGTACGCGGCCAGCTGGTCGATCTGCGCCTGGGTGTAGATGACCGGCTTCTTCGGCACCTGGGCGCCGGGCTGCTGGGCGGGCATGCGGCCCGTGCTCACCTGGAAGTCGACGGCCGCGGAGCCGACGCCGACCAGGCTCGGGCCGTCAGAGGAACCCTGACCGCCGGTTCCGTGGCAGCTTGCGCAACCCACGGCGTAGAGCTTCTTGCCCTCCTCGATGGCGAGGGACTGGGCGGTTTCATCGGCCTGCGCCTTGCCCGCGGGAGCAAAGGCGGCGTACAGCCCCCCAGTGGCCGCCAGCGCGAGGAGTAGAACGACGACCGCCGCCAGCGGATGGCGTCGTCGTGCGGAGAGCTTTTTCACGGATTACCCCGGTGTCAGGATCTTCTGCGTCGGTGTGTCTGGATGGAGTGCCGGGTCGGACCCGGTGACGTGTTCGCTACTTGATCAGGTAGATCGTGGCGAAGAGGCCGATCCAGACGACATCGACGAAGTGCCAGTAGTAGGACACGACGATGGCCGACGTGGCCTGTTCGTGGGTGAACCTCTTGGCCGCGTACGTCCGGCCGAGGACCAGCAGGAAGGCGATGAGACCGCCCGTCACGTGCAGACCGTGGAAGCCGGTGGTCAGGTAGAAGACCGAGCCGTACGGACCGGACGAGAGGCTCATGCCCTCGTGCTTGACCAGCTCGGTGTACTCGAACACCTGGCCGCCAATGAAGATCGCACCCATGACGAACGTGATGATGAACCACGTCCGGAGCTTCTTCACGTCACCGCGCTCCGCGGCGAATACGCCGAGCTGGCAGGTGAGGGAGGAAAGCACCAGGATCGTCGTGTTCGTCGCCGAGAAGGGCAGATTCAAGGCCGAGGCCTGCTCTGTCCAGTACTCGGGACCTGTCACGGATCGCAGGGTGAAGTACATCGCGAAGAGGGCCGCGAAGAACATCAGCTCGGAACTCAACCAGATGATGGTTCCGACGCTGACGAGGTTCGGCCGGTTGACCGTCGGGTGCGCGTGCCCGGTATCTACTGTCGTTGCTGTCGCCACGACCGACATTATGTCGGTCGCTTATCCCGCCCTCACCCCGGGGGGTGCCGTTCGGAGTGTCCGGGGCGTGTGCAAGGCCCGAACGGCCCATCAGATCACCTCTCCGAACGGGCTCGTGCACATGTCCGAACCGATGTTGAGGGGGCGGCGGGAGGAGTAGCATCCCGCGCAACATCAACGTGATTCATGGGACACGTGGAGGATCGAAATGCGGGCGACTGCGCGGGTTCTGGTCTACAGCGACGACGCGGGCACCCGGGAGCAGGTGAGACTGGCGGCGGGCCGCCGCCCTGCCGCGGATCTGCCGCCGGTGGAGTTCCTGGAGTGCGCGACCCTGCCGGCGGTCCTGTCGGAGCTCGACGCGGGCGGCATCGACGTGTGCGTGCTGGACGGCGAGGCGGTTCCGGCCGGGGGCATGGGTGTGTGCCGGCAGATCAAGGACGAGATCTTCCGGTGCCCCCCGGTGCTGCTGCTGATGGGGCGCCCCCAGGACGCCTGGCTGGCCACCTGGAGCCGCGCCGACGCCGCCGTGACCCTTCCGGTGGATCCGGTGGAGTTCGCGGACACCCTGGCGGGCCTGCTGCGCTCCCGGCTGTCCTCCTCGGCGGCCTGACCCCGGCGGCGGCCCCCGGACAGGGTCCGGGGGCCCGGCGCCCTGCTCAGACCGTCGGCCTGAGGCGGGCCTGGTCGATGTGGCTGCGGCCTTCCTGGGTGCCCTTGAGGAGGGCGCTGCCCTCGCGCCAGTCCTTCCAGTCCATGTTCCAGTCTCCGAACCCGTTGCCGAAGATGTCCATGTCGTCGCCGATGCTGTTGATCACCTGGACGATGTCGCCCTCGGTGATGTTCTCGTAGAACCAGGCGGCGTTGCCCGTGCTCATGCCGGTGCAGCCGTGGCTGACGTTGGCGTAGCCGTGGGAGCCGACGGACCACGGCGCGGCGTGGACGTATTCACCACTCCAGGTGACGCGGGTGGCGTAGTAGACGGGCAGGTTGTAGTACTCGCTGCCGCCGATGCCGACGGTGTCCCCGCGCATCTGTACGTAGTACTGCTTCCCCAGCACCACCTTGATGCCGTTGCGGGTGGAGAACCCGGGCTTGCCGGTGGTGACCGGGATGGAATTGATCACTTCTCCGTTGCGCTTGAACGTCAGCCAGTGGGCGGCGGCGTCGGTGGTGACCTCGACGCGGTCGCCGATCTCCAGCTTCAGCGGCTTGGCGGCGGCTCCGTGGAGGTCATCGGTGATCTTGATGCCTTCCAGGTTGCTCCGTACGGAGACGGTGGTGTTGGCGGGCCAGTAGTCCTTCGGGCGGTAGTGCAGGTTCTTGTCGTCGACCCAGTGCCAGGCGCCTTCGACCCCGGGCGGGGCGTCGACGATCAGACCGCGTTCGACGACGGCGCGGGCGGCCTTGTCCTTGACGGGCTCGTTGAGCTCGGCGGTGAGGGGCTGGCCGACGCCGTACTTGCCCTCCTCCGGGCCGAACTCGACCTTGAGGACGCCCTTGGACGGGGTGGTGTCGAAGGCCATCGTGCGCTGGCCCGGGGTGCCCCTCTCGTCCTCCGTGCTCACGGTGACGGTGTAGCGGACGCCTGCGGCCATGGGGACCGTGCTGTGCCAGCGGTCGCCCTTGGCGCTGAGTTCGCCCGCCAGGCGGCGGCCGTGGGTGTCCACGGCCGTGACGTCGGTGATCCGACTGCCCTTGGCCTTGGCGGTGATCTCCAGCGGCCGGCTGGGGTCGACGGGGCGGCTGCCGGCTGTCTGGTTGAAGGCGACCTGCTCGCCCGCGTCGACCGGGCGGGCCGACAGCGGGTTGTCGCCGGACCCGCATGCGGTGGCGCCGGCCCCGAGGGACGCGACCAGCAGGGAGCAGCTGAGTACCGTCCAAAGACGCGGTGAGTGCTTCATGGGGCCAACGCTATGAAGATATGACAATTACGGCGCGCGGGGTGACTGCAAACGAGGGGCCCGGACTCCTCCGAAGAGGTGTCCGGGCCCCACGTGGTGCGCGGCCGGGCCGCGCGGGTGCTGCTTCTTCGCCTACTGGTTCGCGTTCTCACCGCGGTAGTACTCGTACACCCAGCCCCACAGGCCGATCAGGATGATCGGGGCCGAGAAGTACATGAGCCACCAGCCGAAGATGACGCCCATGAAGGCGAGCGCGCCACCGATGCCGAGCGAGAGCGGCTGCCAGCTGTGCGGGGAGAAGAACCCCAGCTCGCCGGCCTCGTCGGCGACGTCGGCCTCCAGGTTGTCCTGGGCCATCTCGTCGACGCGCTTGGCCGTGAAGGCCAGGTAGTAGCCGATCATGACGCTCAGGCCGAAGGCCAGGAAGAGCGCGGTGGTTCCGACGGGCTCCTTCGACCACACGCCGTACACGACGGCCATGATCAGGATGAAGAAGGAGAGCCAGAGGAACATCTTGCCCTGGATCTTCACTTGCCGGCCTCCTTGCCACCGGTGACGGCCGCCTTGGCGCCGTGGTCCTCGAGGTGGTCGAGCGCCGCGATATCCGGGTGGTGGAGGTCGAAGGCGGGCGACTCGCTACGGATGCGCGGCAGCGTGAGGAAGTTGTGCCGCGGCGGCGGGCAGGACGTGGCCCACTCGAGCGAACGGCCGTAGCCCCACGGGTCGTCGACCTCGATCTTCTTGCCGTACTTGGCCGTCTTCCACACGTTGTAGATGAACGGCAGCATCGACAGGCCGAGCACGAAGGAGCTGATCGTCGAGATCGTGTTCAGCGTGGTGAAGCCGTCGGCCGCGAGGTAGTCCGCGTAACGACGCGGCATGCCCTCGGCGCCCAGCCAGTGCTGCACCAGGAAGGTGCCGTGGAAGCCGATGAACAGCGTCCAGAAGGTGATCTTGCCGAGGCGCTCGTCCAGCATCTTGCCCGTGAACTTCGGCCACCAGAAGTGGAAGCCGGCGAACATCGCGAACACCACGGTGCCGAAGACGACGTAGTGGAAGTGCGCGACGACGAAGTACGAGTCGGAGACGTGGAAGTCCATCGGGGGCGAGGCCAGGATGACGCCGGTCAGACCACCGAAGGTGAAGGTGACCAGGAAGCCGATCGTCCAGAGCATCGGGGTCTCGAAGGACAGTGAGCCCTTCCACATGGTGCCGATCCAGTTGAAGAACTTCACACCGGTCGGTACCGCGATCAGGAAGGTCATGAAGGAGAAGAACGGCAGCAGTACACCGCCGGTGACGTACATGTGGTGGGCCCACACGGTCACCGAGAGGCCGGCGATCGCGATCGTCGCGGCGATCAGGCCGATGTAACCGAACATCGGCTTGCGCGAGAAGACCGGGATGATCTCGGAAACGATTCCGAAGAACGGCAGCGCGATGATGTACACCTCTGGGTGTCCGAAGAACCAGAAGAGGTGTTGCCAGAGCAGTGCGCCACCGTTGGCGCTGTCGAAGATGTGCGAGCCGAACTTGCGGTCTGACTCCAGCGCGAAGAGCGCGGCGGCCAGGACCGGGAAGGCGAGCAGGACCAGGACACCGGTCAGCAGGACGTTCCAGGTGAAGATCGGCATGCGGAACATCGTCATGCCCGGAGCGCGCATGCAGATGATCGTGGTGATGAAGTTGACCGAGCCGAGGATCGTACCGAAGCCGGAGAAGGCCAGACCCATGATCCACATGTCCGCGCCGATGCCGGGCGAGCGAACCGCGTCCGACAGCGGGGAGTAGGCGAACCAGCCGAAGTCGGCGGCGCCGTTCGGGGTCAGGAAGCCGGCCACCGCGATGGTCGAGCCGAAGAGGTACAGCCAGTACGCGAACATGTTCAGCCGCGGGAACGCCACGTCGGGCGCACCGATCTGCAGCGGCATGATCCAGTTGGCGAAGCCCGCGAACAGCGGGGTGGCGAACATCAGCAGCATGATCGTGCCATGCATGGTGAACGCCTGGTTGAACTGCTCGTTCGACATGATCTGCGTGCCCGGACGGGCCAGCTCGGCGCGCATGAAGAGCGCCAGCAGACCGCCGATGATGAAGAACACGAACGAGGTGACCAGGTACATCGTGCCGATGGTCTTGTGGTCGGTGGTGGTGAGCCACTTCACGACCACGTTGCCCGGCTGCTTGCGCCGCACCGGCAGCTCGTTCTCGTACGAGTCAGCTGCGGCGGCACCCTGGGATTCGTTGAGGATGCTCACAGTTTGTTCACTTCCGCATTCCGGGCCGGGTCGGTCTGCTGGATGCCGGCGGGGAGGAAGCCGGTCTGACCCTTCTCCGCCAGGTCCTTCAGGTACTCCTGGTACTTCTCGGGCGAGACCACCTTGACGTTGAAGAGCATCCGGGAGTGGTCGACGCCGCAGAGTTCGGCGCACTTGCCCATGAAGGTGCCCTCTTGGCTCGGGACGACCTCGAAGACGTTGGTGTGACCCGGGATGACGTCCTGCTTGAACAGGAAGGGGACCACCCAGAAGGAGTGGATGACGTCGTTGGACGACAGGATGAAGCGGACCTTCTCACCCTTGGGGAGGACCAGGGTCGGACCCGGGTTGCCCGTCTGCGGGTTGCGGTCGCTCGGGACGCCCTTCTCGTAGACGCCCTCGGCACCCGCCGGGAAGTCCTTGGTGAAGCGGTCCGGGATGGAGGAGAGCTCCTTGGGAACCGCGCCCGCCTTCGGGGTCGCCGCGTCGCCGTCGACGTTCTCGATGTAGTTGAAGCCCCAGCTCCACTGGAAGCCGATCACGTTGATCGTGTGCGGCGGCTTCGGGGTGAGGGCGAGAAGCTTCGACTCGTCACGCGCGGTGAAGTAGAAGAGCACCGAGACGATGATGAGCGGGACCACGGTGTACAGCGCCTCGATGGGCATGTTGTACCGGGTCTGCGGGGGGACCTCCACCTTCGTCCGGCTGCGCCGGTGGAAGATGACGCTCCAGATGATCAGGCCCCACACCAGGATGCCCGTGATCAGCGCGGCGGCCCAGGATCCCTGCCACAGGGAGAGGATGCGCGGCGCCTCCTCGGTTACCGGAGTCGGCATTCCGAGGCGGGGGAAGTCTTTCCATGTATACGAGCAACCAGTGGCGGTCGCCAGGACCACGCCCGCAGTCAGCGCCTGCAGCAGCTTCCGCCGCATCGGGCGCCGCGGCGAGCGGTCGGAGCCGTAGGGACTCACGTAGCGCCTTCCCGAGAGTCTCGGCCCGCGCGGCCGGCCGCGGCCGTGTTCGGGTCGGTCGCCGGCCCTGACGCAGGCAGGGGTTTGGATGTTTATGCGGACCAAACCCTACTGGACGCTATTTGGGGTCGCGCGGGGAGGGTGCCCAACGCGCCGCTACTGCCCCCGAAGGGATGGATCCGCCGTACGGGGGACGGTGCGAATGGCCCTGAATGGCGGCCTCCGGACCCCTTCTGACGCCCCCTGACCTCGAACACTCGGGGTCTGGAGCTAGCGTGGCCGGATGCCGTACTTCGACAGCGCGTCCGCCGCTCCCCTGCACCCCGTGGCCCGCCAGGCGTTGCAGGCCTCCCTGGACGAGGGCTGGGCCGACCCCGCCCGGCTGTACCGGGAGGGCAGGCGCGCGCGGCTGCTCCTGGACGCGGCGCGGGAGGCCGCCGCGGAGGCGGTGGGATGCCGCGCCGACGAGCTCGTGTTCACTCCTTCGGGGACGCACGCGGTTCACACGGGCATCGCCGGCGTCCTCGCGGGGCGGCGACGTGTGGGCGACCATCTGGTCGTATCCGCGGTCGAACACAGTTCTGTACTGCATTCCGCTGCGGCACACCAGGCGCGCGGCGGGAGCGTCGCCGAGGTCCCGGTGGACCGGTGGGGTGCGGCGTCCGCCGCCGGGTACGCGGACGCGCTGGTCCCGGCGACCGCCCTGGCCTGCCTGCAGTCGGCCAACCACGAGGTGGGCACGGTCCAGCCGGTGGCCGAGGTGGCCGAGGTCTGCGGGGCGGCCGGGGTGCCGCTGCTGGTGGACGCGGCGCAGTCGCTGGCCTGGGGGCCCGTCGAGGGCGCCTGGTCCGTCCTGGCCGCGAGTGCGCACAAATGGGGCGGCCCGCCCGGGGTCGGCCTGCTGGCGGTCCGCAAGGGGGTGCGGTTCTCGCCCCAAGGCCCCGCGGACGAAAGGGAGTCGGGCCGCTCCCCCGGCTTCGTGAACCTTCCCGCGATCGTGGCGGCGGCTGCCTCGCTGCGGGCCGTACGGGCGGAGGCGGACGCGGAGGCCGCCCGGCTGCGGGTCCTGGTGGACCGCATCCGGCGGCGGGTCGTGCGGCTGGTCCCGGACGTCGAGGTGGTCGGCCACGCGGACCGGCGGCTTCCGCACCTGGTCACCTTCTCCTGCCTGTACGTCGACGGGGAGGCGCTGCTGCACGAACTGGACCGGGCGGGCTTCTCGGTCTCCTCGGGCTCCTCCTGCACGAGCTCCACACTGACCCCCAGTCACGTGCTGCGGGCGATGGGGGTGCTGTCCGAGGGGAACGTACGGGTGTCCCTGCCGCCGGGGACGCCGGCGGCGGAGGTCAACGCGTTCCTGGATGTGCTGCCGGGTGCGGTGGCGGGCGTACGGGAGCGGCTCGGGGTCTCGGAGCCGCCCGCGGCGGCGCCGGAGGCGGACTCCCTGGAGCTCGACACGCTCGGGCTGCGGTGCCCGCAGCCGGTGATCGAGCTGGCCCGGGCGATCGTCCGGGTCCCGGTGGGCGGCACGGTGACCGTCCTGTCGGACGACGAGGTGGCCCGGCTGGACATCCCGGCGTGGTGCGCGATGCGGGGGCACGAATACCTCGGCGAGGCCGCGCGCCCCACGGGCACCGCCTACACCGTCCGCCGCGGAGCGTAGCCGCGCAGGGGCGACATCCGGCCCCGCCGGCTGCGTGGCAGCCGCCTCTCGCAACCCACGCCGCGGCCCCTCCGGCTGCGCCGGGCGTCCAGCCTCGCCAGGGGGACCTCCCGGCGGTGGCCCGGGGAGTTCGGGGCGCGGGTCCGGGCGGAGCCGGGTACCCGGCGCAGCCCGGTACCCGGCGCAGCCCGGTGCCCGGCGCAGCCCGGTGCCCTGGGGCGCCGCCCGGACTCTGCGGCTCAACAGCCGGTGAGGCCGGATGTGGCCGGCGCGGCCCGAGCCGCCGGCGCCGGGGTGCGGACGGAGCCCGGGAGACGGAGAAAGGGCGGGGTGGGGACAGCTCCGGACAGCGGCCCCACCGGGCTCCGCCCGGACCCGCGCCTCGACCGCCGGCGAGTCTGAAAGCGGCAGGCGTCAGGCCAGGTGGGCCTGGACCTCCGCCGCGGCCTCGTCGCCGTAGGCCTTGGTGAAGCGCTCCATGAAGTGCGCACGGGCCAGCGTGTACTCCTGGGTGCCCAGCGTCTCGATGACGAGGGTCGCCAGCATGCAGCCGACCTGCGCCGCGCGCTCCAGGCCGACGCCCCAGCCCAGGCCCGTCAGGAACCCGGCACGGAAGGCGTCGCCGACGCCGGTCGGGTCGACCTTCGCGTTCTCCTCGGGGCAGCCGACGACGATCGGGGCCTCGCCGGCCCGCTCGATCTTGACGCCGTTGGAGCCCAGCGTGGTCACGCGGGTGCCGACCTTGGAGAGGATCTCCTCGGCGGTCCAGCCGGACTTCGACTCGATGAGGCCCTTCTCGTACTCGTTCGAGAAGAGGTAGGTCGCCCCCTCCATCAGGGTGCGGATGTTGTCGCCGTCCATGCGGGCGATCTGCTGCGAGAAGTCGGCGGCGAAGGGGATCCCCCGCGTCCGGCACTCCTCCGTGTGGCGCAGCATCGCCTCGGGGTCGTCCGCGCCGATGAGGACCAGGTCGAGCCCGCCCACGCGGTCGGCCACGGACTTCAGCTCGATCAGGCGGGCCTCGCTCATCGCCCCCGTGTAGAAGGAGCCGATCTGGTTGTGGTCGGAGTCCGTGGTGCACACGAAGCGCGCGGTGTGCAGCACCTCGGAGATGCGGACGGACTCGGTGTCGACTCCGTGCCGGTCGAGCCAGGCGCGGTACTCGTCGAAGTCGGAGCCCGCGGCGCCGACCAGGATCGGGCGGCTGCCGAGCTGGCCCATGCCGAAGCAGATGTTCGGGCCCACACCGCCCCGCCGGACGTCGAGGTTGTCGACGAGGAAGGAGAGGGAGACCGTGTGCAGCTGGTCCGCGACGAACTGGTCGGCGAAACGGCCGGGGAAGGTCATGAGGTGGTCGGTGGCGATGGAGCCGGTGACTGCGATGCGCACGGCGTGGACGCTCCTGCTGAGGACGGCGAGGGACAGTCAAAACTACCCGGTAAGTGCCCGCGGGCCGAACCCCAGGACGAACCCCAGAAACTACCCCTTAGTAGGTCTTTCTTCGCGAGAGCTCCGGTGCCTACGGTGCCTGCATGACCTATACCGACGGTTACGGCTACTGCGAGTACACCGCTGAGAGGCGCGGGGCGGAAGGCCCTGGACGGCCCGGCTTCGCCCGCCTGCTGGGGGACTGCGCGCGGATGGCCCCGCACTGGGGCGTCGAGGAGGGCCCCCGGCCGGTCCGGGTGGCGCCCTCGCAGATCCACGGGGTCAGGGTCCCGGCCTCGTCGGCCCGGCTGATCGCCTCGACCGCCGCGTACGGGGACCAGTAGCAGGCACGAGGGGAACCGGTTGCGCCCCTGTTCCGTCACACCCGCATCAGACACTGCGGGACCAGTGAAGGAGCGTTGTGGTGACCAGCGAAGAACCCGGCACGTCAAGCGGTACACGACGGCGGCCCGCCTGGGCCGTCGGCTCGATCGCGGCCGCCGTCCTGCTCGCGGGCGGCGGTACCGCCTACTGGGCGTCCGCGGCCCAGGGTGACGGCGCGTCCCGCCGTACCGGTGACAGCGCGGCATCCGCGCCGCGTGACGCGGGAGATCCTTCGGGGCCGGGCATCGCACCGGGCGAGCCGGATCCGTCGGGGGCCGGCGTGGTCTACCGGGCCGACGTGAAGCTGCCCGAGGCCCCGGCGACGGCGCCCGCCTACAGCGTGTCCGGGGAGGTCGCCCAGGCTGACGTGGCCCGCCTCGCGGCGGCCCTGGGCATCGCCGGCGCACCTCGGCTGGAAGGGGACGTCTGGCTGGCCGGGGAGGCCGCCGACGGCTCCGGGCCGCGGCTGACGGTGGCCCGCACGGCCCCGGGCACCTGGAACTTCAACCGCTTCCAGGCCGGCGGCGACGGCGCGGGCAACGGCGCCGGGGACGACTGCGTGCGCGGCAAGGACACCTGCGGCCCCGCCACGCTCCCCCGGGACGGCGGCGGGGCGGGCGGGACCGGCAAGCCGGTGTCCGAGGAGGCCGCCAAGGCCGCGGCGGCCCCGGTGCTGAAGGCCGTGGGGCAGGAGGGGGCCGCATTGGACGCCCGGCTCACCCAGGGCGCGGTGCGGGTGGTGATGGCGGATCCGGTGGTCGGCGGGCTGCCCACGCAGGGCTGGTCGACCAAGGTGAGCGTGGGTGCTGACGGCTCGGTGGTGGGCGGCAACGGCGAACTGAAGGCGCCGGTACGGGCGGCCGAGCAGCCGGTGGTCGGCGCCGTGGAGGCGCTGGCCCGGCTGAACGCCAGGTCGAGCGGTTCGGGCGGCGCGCCGGAGCCCAGCGGCTGCGCGAGCGCGGTGCCGCTGACGGCGGACAACGCGGCGGGGGCGGCGGAGACGGTGCCGTGCAATCCGGAGCCGCGGCCGATGAAGCCGCCGCGGACCGAGACGGTGAAGGGCGCGGTGCTCGGCCTGGCCCCGGGGACGGTCGACGGAGCACGGGGGCTGGTTCCGGCCTGGCTGTTCGAGGTGGCGGGCCAGGGCGGCGCGCCGGGTCACACGGTGGCCGAGCCGGCGTCCGCGAAGGAGAGCACGCCGGGGCCGGGCAGTCGTACCGTGCCCGGATTCTCGTACAAGGAGGCCGACCGGAAGCTGACCGTGAACTTCTGGGGCAGCGTGTGCAGCACGTACGCCGTGGAGGCGCGGGAGCAGGCGGAGTCGGTCATCGTGAAGATCACTGACACGCCCAACAAGCCGGGTCAGGCCTGCATCATGCTGGCCGAGGAGAAGTCCCAGTCGGTGACCTTGAAGGAGCCGCTGGGCGACCGGAAGGTGCTGGACGCCACGACGGGCAAGGAGCTCCCGCGCCAGTAGCGGCCCTGCCGGGCATGCGCGAGGGCCCGCTCCGGTCGGATGCGACCGGAGCGGGCCCTCGTCGTACGGGTTGTCCAGGCCTAGCTGAACGAGTCGCCGCAGGCGCAGGAGCCCGTGGCGTTGGGGTTGTCGATCGTGAAGCCCTGCTTCTCGATGGTGTCGACGAAGTCGATGGACGCGCCGCCCAGGTACGGGGCGCTCATGCGGTCCGTGACGACCTTCACACCGTCGAAGTCCTTCACGACGTCGCCGTCGAGGGAGCGCTCGTCGAAGAAGAGCTGGTAGCGCAGGCCGGAGCAGCCGCCGGGCTGGACGGCGACGCGCAGCGCCAGGTCATCGCGGCCTTCCTGCTCCAGCAGGGTCCTGACCTTCTCGGCGGCGGCGTCGGACAGGAGGATGCCGTCGCTCACAGTGGTCTTGTCGTCCTGTACGGACATCTGCATTCACTCCCGAAGTGGGCGGCTCCCCGCGGGGCGCGGGGAAACGTCGGACTCTTGCCGTCGGTGGCAACGAGCGGGACCACGGATTCATTCCGGGACCCGACGCTTGTTTCAGACATTCATGCTCGCACACCGCGCGCGGCGCGGGCCCGGCGAATCGAGGGCTGATGCGTCACATTGACACTATCGGCATCGTCAAACTGACGTGAAGCGGTTATGATAGATAGCGTCAAGTAGACGAGAAGTCGAAGCGATGATCCTGAAATCCCTCGTCGCAGAACAGAAAGGGTGCGTGTCGTGACCACCGCCCAGCCGTTGGACGTCCAGCCGACGCCCCTTGCCCTGCTGCTGCTCGGCCGTGAGGCCGACCCGAAGAGCGAGCGCGGGGTGGAGTGCCCCGGCGACCTGCCCTCGCCGTCCGACCCGGACCTCGTGGAACGCGCTCGCGCGGCCAAGGAGAAGCTCGGGGACAAGGTCTTCATCCTCGGCCACCACTACCAGCGTGACGAGGTCATCGAGTTCGCCGACGTCACCGGCGACTCCTTCAAGCTGGCCAAGGACGCCGCCGCCAAGCCGGGGGCCGAGTACATCGTCTTCTGCGGCGTCCACTTCATGGCCGAGTCCGCGGACATCCTGACCTCGGACGACCAGAAGGTGGTCCTGCCGGACCTGGCCGCGGGCTGCTCGATGGCCGACATGGCCACCGCCGAGCAGGTCGCGGAGTGCTGGGACGCGCTGACCGAGGCCGGCATCGCCGGTGTGACGGTTCCCGTCTCGTACATGAACTCCTCCGCCGACATCAAGGCCTTCACCGGCAAGCACGGCGGCACGATCTGCACCTCGTCCAACGCGAAGAAGGCCCTGGAGTGGGCGTTCGAGCAGGGTGAGAAGGTGCTCTTCCTCCCCGACCAGCACCTGGGCCGCAACACGGCCGTCCGCGACATGGGCATGTCCCTGGACGACTGCGTGGTCTACAACCCGCACAAGCCGAACGGCGGCCTGACCGCCGAGCAGCTGCGCGACGCCAAGATGATCCTGTGGCGCGGGCACTGCTCGGTCCACGGCCGGTTCTCGGTGGACTCGGTCAACGACGTCCGCGCCCGCATCCCCGGCGTGAACGTCCTGGTCCACCCCGAGTGCAAGCACGAGGTCGTGGCGGCCGCGGACTACGTCGGCTCGACGGAGTACATCATCAAGGCGCTGGAGGCGGCCCCGGCCGGCTCCAAGTGGGCCATCGGCACCGAGCTGAACCTGGTCCGCCGACTGGCGAATCGATTCGCTGCGCAGGACAAGGAAGTCGTCTTCCTCGACAAGACGGTCTGCTTCTGCTCGACGATGAACCGCATCGACCTCCCGCACCTGGTGTGGACGCTGGAGTCCCTGGCCGAGGGCACCCTCGTCAACCAGATCCAGGTCGACAAGGAGACGGAGAGCTTCGCGAAGCTCGCGCTGGAGCGCATGCTCGCCCTCCCGTAGCGGGTGGCGGCAGGTCTCCTGCCACAGACGCCGGTGAGGGGCGGCTCCCGTACGGGAGCCGCCCCTCACCGGCGTTCGGGGGGTGGGCCGAGCGGCTCGGCCCACCCGGTCCGCTCAGACCTCGGCCGGAGTCTCCTCCGCGCGGTCCTGGGGCGGGACCACCGTCAGGCGGGCCGTCCTCTTCGCTCGGCGGCGCTCCTTGCGGAGCTCGACCATCGTGTAGAGGGTCGGCACCAGCAGCAGCGTCAGCAGGGTCGAGCTGACCAGGCCGCCGATCACCACGACCGCGAGCGGCTGCGAGATGAAGCCGCCCTCGCCGGTGACGCCGAGCGCCATCGGGAGCAGCGCGAAGATCGTCGCCAGGGCCGTCATGAGGATCGGGCGCAGCCGGTGCCGGCCGCCCTCGACGACCGCCTCGACGACGCCCAGGCCCTGGGCGCGGTACTGGTTGACCAGGTCGATCAGGACGATCGCGTTGGTCACGACGATGCCGATGAGCATCAGCATCCCGATCATCGCCGGGACGCCCATCGGGGTGCCGGTGACGAGGAGCAGGCCGAGGGCGCCGGTCGCCGCGAACGGGATGGACACCAGCAGGATCAGCGGCTGGACGAGCGAGCGGAAGGTCGCCACCAGCAGCATGAACACGATCGCGATGGCCGCGAGCATGGCGAGGCCGAGCGAGCCGAACGCCTCGTCCTGGTCCTCGGAGACGCCGCCGATGGAGGCCGTGGCGCCGTCGGGCAGGTCCAGGGCCTTGAGCTTCGTCTGGAGCTCGGCGCTGACCGCGCCGGTGTTGTCGCCCTGCGGGCGCGCGGTGACGGTCGCGGCGCGGGCGCCGTCGATCCGGGTCATCGCGACCGGGCCGGGGACCTCCTTGACCTCGGCGATGTCACCCAGCTTGACCGGGCCGACCGGGAGCGCCTGCAGTTCGGCCAGGGTGGTGGCCGGCTGCGCGGACTTGATGACGATGTCCCGCTCGGTGTCGTCCAGTACCGCCTTGCCCGCCGGGTTGCCGCGGACGGCCTGGGCGACGATCGCGCCGAGCGCGGCCTGATTCAGGCCGGCCTCCGCCGCCTTGGGGGTGGCGGTCACCGAGATCCGGGGCACGGACTGGGACAGGTCGCTCTGCACGTCGGTGACGTTGTCGAGCTCGGCCACCTCGGCGCGGACCTGCTCGGCGGCCTTGGCGAGGACCTCGCCGTCGCCGGCCTTGACGACCACGCTGAGGTTCTGGCTGCCGAAGGCGTCGCCGGCCGCGATGCGGGTCTCGCCGATGCCGTCGAGGGCGGCGAGCTGGTCCTCGATCCGCTTCTTCACGGTCTCGGCGTCCCCGGCGTCCTTCAGGGTGACCTGGTAGGAGGCCTGGTTGGAGCCGGTGCCGCCGCCGAAGGCCGCGAGGAAGCCGGAGGAGCCGACGGTGACCTGGTAGCTCTTGACCCCGTCGACCGAGCCCAGCACCTTCTCGACCTTGCGGCTCGCCTCGTCGGCGGCGGCCAGCGAGGTCCCCGGAGCGAGCTCCTGCTTGACCGTCAGGAGTTCCTGCTCGCCCTGGTCGAAGAAGTTGGTCTTCAGCATCGGGGTCATGCCGAGGGTGCCGAGGAGGACGACCACCGCGATGGCCACACTGGTCAGGCGGCGCCGGGTGGCGAAGCCCAGGACCCGGACGTAGAAGCGCTGGAGGCGGCTGCGCGCCTCCTTCTCCTCGGCCTCGCGCCGGGCCTCGGCGGCACTCTCGGCGTCTCCGGGCGTGACGCCCTTGGGTGCGCTGAGGAACCAGTACGAGAGCACCGGAACGACCGTCAGCGAGACGAGCAGCGAGGCCAGCAGGGCCGCTGTGACGGTGAGCGAGAAGGAGCCGAACAGCTCGCCGATCATGCCGCCGGTGAGGCCGATCGGCAGGAAGACGGCGACGGTGGTGAGGGTGGAGGAGGTGACCGCGCCGGCGACCTCCTTGACCGCGGTGATGATCGCGGCCTCGCGCTCCTCGCCGTAGCCGAGGTGGCGCTTGATGTTCTCCAGGACCACGATCGAGTCGTCGACGACCCGGCCGATGGCGATGGTCAGCGCACCCAGGGTGAGCATGTTGAGGGACAGGTCGCGGGTCCACAGCACGATGAGCGCCAGGACCACGGACAGCGGGATGGAGACCGCGGTGACCAGCGTCGAGCGCAGCGACGCCAGGAAGACCAGGATCACGATCACCGCGAAGAGCAGGCCGAGCATGCCCTCGGTGGTGAGGCTGGAGATGGACTTGGCGACGGCCGGGCCCTGGTCGCTGACGACGGTCAGCTCGGCGCCGGCGCCGAGCGTGGAGCGCAGCTCGGGCAGCTTGTCCTTGACGGCGTCCGAGATGGCGACGGCGCTGCCGTCCTTGTCCATGGTCAGGACGAGGGCGAGGCTGGGCTTGCCGTTGGTGCGGGTGATGGAGACGGCCTTGGCCGGCTCCTGCTTGACGACGGCGACGTCGCCGAGACGGACCGCCGGCCTGCCCGGACCGGGGCTCAGCCGCAGGTCCTCGACCTGGGCGAGGGAGGTGAAGCCGTTGCCCACGCGGACGGTGCGGTTCTTGCCGGCCTCGTCGAAGGAGCCGGCGGGGACGGCGGCGCCGCCCGCCTGGAGGCCCTGGGCGAGGGCGGAGCCGTCGAGGCCGGCGGCGGCGAGCCTGGCGTCGTCGGGGGTGACGGTGACCTGGAGGTCCTGGACGCCGTCGACGCTGACCTGGCCGACGCCCTCGATGTCCGAGAGGACGGGCACGACCGACTTCTCGAGCTGGTCGGCGAGGGCCTGCTGGTCCTTGTCGGAGGTCACGGCGAGGATCACCGTCGGGATGTCGTCGGTCGAACCGGCCACCACCTGCGGGTCCACGTCGGCGGGCAGCCGGACGCGGGCCCGGTTGACGGCCTGCTGGACGTCGGCGACGAGCTGCTTGGTGCCGCTGTCGCCGTAGTCGAAGGTGGCCATGATGAGGGCGTTGCCCTCGCTGGCGGTGGAAGTGATGCCGGTGATGCCGTCGACGCCCTTGAGCATGGCTTCGATCGGTTCGACGACCTGCTTCTCCACCACGTCGGGCGAGGCGCCCTGGTACGGCGCGAGCACGGACACCATCGGGAGTTCGATGGAGGGCAGCAGCTGCTGCTTGAGCTGCGGGATGGCTATGGCGCCGAAGAGGAGCGCGACGATCGACACGAGGCCGACCAACGCCCTTTGGGCAAGGCTGAAGCGGGACAGCCAGGACATGGGTATGGGATCTCTCTGCAGTGACGAACGCGAGGGCACTCCCACCCTGGCCCATGGGGCGGGGCGGTTTCGTCGCTCGCAGGTCCCGTCCTTATGTGCGGCATACCGCGCCTGTAGTACGCGGCCCTACTCCGCCCCTACTCCACGCGGGGCCGGACGAGTCCCGATTCATAGGCAATGACCACCAATTGGGCCCTGTCGCGGGCGCCGAGCTTGGCCATGGCCCGGTTCACGTGCGTCTTGACGGTGAGGGGGCTGACCTCCAGCCGTCCCGCGATGCCGTCGTTGGACAGGCCCGCGGCGACGTGTACGAGGACCTCCCGCTCCCGGCCGGTCAGTGCGGCGAGCCGCTCCGCGTGCATCCCGGCCGAGGGGGCGGAGGCCGCCGGGTCGGCGCCCCCGCCCTGGGCGAGGAAGGTGGCGATGAGGCCCTTGGTGGCGGCCGGGGAGAGCAGCGCCTCACCGGCGGCGGCGACGCGGATGGCATTGAGCAGTTCGTCGGGCTCGGCGCCCTTGCCGAGGAAGCCGGAGGCGCCCGCACGCAGGGCGGAGACCACGTACTCGTCCACCTCGAACGTCGTCAGCATCACCACGCGGACGGCGGCGAGTTCCGGGTCGGCGCTGATCATGCGGGTGGCGGCGAGCCCGTCGGTGCCGGGCATCCGGATGTCCATCAGCACGACGTCGGGGCGTTCCAGCCGGGCGAGCGCGAAGGCCTGCGCCCCGTCGGAGGCCTCCCCGACGACCTCCATGTCGGGCTCGGAGTCGACGAGCACCTTGAAGGCGCTGCGCAGCAGGGCCTGGTCGTCGGCGAGCAGCACCTTGATCGGTGCGGCGGGGGGCAGGTCCGTAGGAGTGTGGTCCACGGGGGTGAGCGTACGTGGGCCCGCTCCGGTCCGGCCGGGGTCCCGTCGGACGGGACGGCCTCAGCCCAGGGCCAGGACAATGAGCGCGGTGGTCGCCGACACTTCGGCCAGGGCGCCGAACACGTCGCCGGTGACCCCGTCGAAGCGGCGTACGCAGCGGCGCAGCAGCAGTTCGGCGGCGAGCAGGGCGGCGAGGACCGCCGCCGCGGAGCGGGCCGCGGCGGGCAGGCCGATCGGGAGGGCGGCCGCGGCCGCGGCGACGGTGACGAGGGCCGCGAGGGCGGCGGCCGCCGGGCGCGGGACGACCCCGGCGACCGCGGCCCCGAGCCCCTCGGGCCGGGCGGGCGGGACCCCTTCGCGCGAGGCCAGGGTCAGGGCGAGGCGGGCCGTGACGGCGGCGATCACGGCGGCGAGGGCGCCGCGGACCCAGCTCTCGGCGTACAGCTCGGACAGGGCGGCCGTCTGCACGAGCAGGACGACGACCAGGGCGATCACGCCGAAGGGCCCGATGTCGGACTTCTTCATGATGCGCAGCGCCTCGTCGGCCGGCTTGGCGCTGCCCAGGCCGTCCGCGGTGTCGGCCAGCCCGTCCAGGTGCAGTCCGCGGGTCAGCGCGGCCGGTACGGCGGCGGTGACGGCCGCCGCGAGCAGCGGCCCCGCGCCGAGCAGCAGCAGGAGTACTCCGGGGACGGCCGCGAGCGCGCCCACGACCAGTCCGGCGAGCGGGGCGCAGGCCATTCCGGCGCGGGCCGCGGTGCGGTCCCAGCGGGTGATGCGGGCGGGCAGCACGGTGAGGGTGCCGAAGGCGAAGCGGACGCCGTCGCGGAACGAGGCGCGGTCCGCGGGCGGCGTCAGGGGCGGACCGTCGAACGAATCTGTCATCGGCGCGAACGGTACCCGCTCGCGACGGGCGGTAAATTACCCATTACGTTGCAAATAGGGAGTCAGTGGGATGGGTCACTGGTGGTATCGGAACATCATCGAGCCAGGGAAGCTGCCCATGCTGCTCGCCCTGGTCTCCTTCGTGATGTCGTTCCTGGTCACCCGTGTGATCACCCGCACGATCCGGGCCGGCCGAGGGCCCTTCAAGAACGTCACCCCGGGCGGCCTGCACATCCACCACGTGGTGCCGGGCGTGATCCTCGTGATCATCGGCGGCTTCGGTGCGATCGGCAGCGCCCGCAACGGCTTCGGCGCGGCCCTCTCGGCAGTGATCTTCGGGCTGGGCGCGGGGCTGGTACTGGACGAGTTCGCGCTGATCCTGCACCTCGACGACGTCTACTGGAGCGAGCAGGGCCGCAAGAGCGTGGAGATCGTGGTCGTGACGGCCGCGGTGGTGGCCCTGGTGCTGGGCGGGTTCGTGCCCTTCGGGGTGAACGACCTGACCGCCGAGGAGCGCCAGAGCCGCGGGCTGGTGGTCATGAACGCGGCCGGCAACTTCTGTCTCGCCCTGATCGCCCTGTGGAAGGGCAAGGCGCGCACCGCGCTCTTCGGGGTCGTCATCCCCTTCGTGGCCCTGGTCGGCGCGATCCGGCTGGCCCGGCCCGGCTCCCCGTACGCGAAGCGGTTCTACGTGAACCGGCCGCGTGCCCGGGCCAAGGCCGGGCTGCGGGCCTTCCACCACGACCGGCGCTGGACGCGGCGGCGGCGCAGGTTCGAGGACTTCATCGGCGGCGCCCCGGACCCGCGGCCGGTGCCCCTGGAGAAGCCGCCGGCGCCGCCGGACTGAGGGCGGGGCGCCGGACCGGACGTGCGACGACGGGCCCTCCCCGGCAGGGGGAGGACCCGTCGTCGTGTCGGTGCGTCCGGTCTCAGCCCGGGATCAGGCCGTCGTCGCGGAGCATCTGCCTGACCTCGTCGAGGCTCGCGTCGGGCCCCGGAAGGATCAGCTCGGACGGCTCCAGGGCGTCGTCGGGGAGCGGCTCGCCCAGCCGCCGGACGGCTTCGAGCAGCGCTCCCAGGGTGCGCCGGAAGCCCTCCTCGTCGCCGCCCTCCATCTCCGCGAGCAGCTCGTCGTCCAGCTTGTTGAGCTCGGCGAAGTGGCTGTCGGCCACGTCCAGCTGGCCTTCCCCCATGATGCGGACGATCATGACGGCCCCGTCCTACTGCTTGTCGAACCGGTGCTGTGTCTGCGGCTGCTGGGCGCCGCCCTGGGCGCCGCCCTCGATGGCCTGCTGCTGCGCGGACGGGCCGCCGGCCAGCTCCGCCTTCATCCGCTGGAGCTCCAGCTCCACGTCCGTGCCGCCCGACAGGCGGTCCAGCTCGGCCTGGATGTCGTCCTTGGAGCCCAGGCCGCTCTGGTCGTCGAGCGCGCCGGAGGCCAGCAGCTCGTCGATCGCGCCGGCGCGGGCCTGCAGCTGCGCGGTCTTGTCCTCGGCCCGCTGGATGGCCAGGCCGACGTCGCTCATCTCCTCGGAGATGCCGGAGAAGGACTCCGCGATCCGGGTCTGGGCCTGGGCCGCGGTGTAGGTGGCCTTGATGGTCTCCTTCTTCGTGCGGAAGGCGTCCACCTTCGCCTGGAGCCGCTGAGCGGCCAGCGTCAGCTTCTCCTCCTCGCCCTGGAGGGTCTGGTGCTGCACCTCCAGGTCGCTCACCTGCTGCTGGAGCGAGGCCCGGCGGGACAGTGCCTCCCGGGCCAGGTCCTCGCGGCCCAGGGCGAGGGCCTTGCGGCCCTGGTCCTCCAGCTTGGCGGACTGCCCCTGCAACTGGTTCAGCTGCAGTTCCAGGCGCTTGCGGGACGTCGCCACGTCGGCGACGCCGCGGCGCACCTTCTGCAGCAGTTCGAGCTGCTTCTGGTACGAGTAGTCGAGGGTCTCGCGCGGGTCCTCGGCCCGGTCAAGGGCCTTGTTCGCCTTCGCGCGGAAGATCATCCCCATACGCTTCATGACACCGCTCATGGGCTTCGCGCGCCCCCTTCTAGACGGACTGTGCTCCAGGTCACCGACAGAACCCACAGTACGGGCCCTGCCTCCATTACCGCACTGTTCGAGGACGGATGCGCTCCTCCTCCAGGACGACTACGCCTCCGCCGTATCAGGCGTGAGGAGTAGGTGGGTCCCCGACCGTACGGACGGCGGGCCCCGCTGCTCGGACCGTGCACAGGGAAGGACGCCCGCCGTTGCCGGATCGTTCCCCACCGGGGTGGGGCCCGTGCCCGCAACCACGTAGGCTTGGGTTTTGTGTTTGGTAGCCGCTCCTCCAAGGAAGAGAAGGCCGCCGCCACCGACAAGGTGAGCGCCGACCTCTCGCAGCCCCGTGACCCGCAGGCCCCGAAGGGCCGCCCTACGCCGAAGCGCGCCGTGGCACAGTCGCAGCGCAAGGCCGTGGTGGCCTCGACCGGCAACCGCAAGGAGGACGTGAAGCGAGCCCGTGAGCGCCGCCGCGCCGAGATGGCCAAGCAGCGCGAGGCGCTGGCCAGCGGCGACGAGCGCTACCTGCCCACGCGCGACAAGGGCCCCGTCCGACGGTTCGTCCGCGACTTCGTGGACTCCCGTTTCTCGGTCGCCGAGATGTTCCTGCCGCTGGCCGTGGTCATCCTCGTGCTCAGCATGGTGCGCCAGCCCACGATCCAGAACATCGCGCTGCTGCTGTGGCTCGGCGTGATCGCGCTGATCATCCTGGACTCCATCGGCCTGGTGTTCCGCCTGCGCAAGGCGCTCAACGAGCGCTTCCCGAACGAGCCGCGCCGCGGCGCCGTCGCCTACGGCCTCATGCGCACCCTGCAGATGCGCCGGCTGCGCCTGCCGAAGCCGCAGGTCAAGCGCGGGGAACGACCCTGACCGGAGGGACGCCCGGCGCGTCGGGGGAAGGCTTCGCCGAGGGGGCACGCCTGTGGCTCGAGGGCCTTGGCGGACTGCGCAACGCGGTCCGTCAGGAGCTCGTGGGCCGACAGGTCGACGAACAGATCGCGCAGCGCTTCCCCGTGGGGCAGCGGCTGCGCGTTCTCGACGTCGGCATGGGCCAGGGCACCCAGGCACTTCGCCTCGCCCGCGCCGGGCACATGGTGACCGGCCTGGAGCAGGATCCGGGCATGCTGGCCGTCGCACGCGAGGCGCTGGCCGTGGAGCCCGCCGGGATCCGCGACCGGGTCAAGCTGCTGGAGGGGGACGGGCGCGAGACCGGCGCCCATTTCCTGCCGGGCAGCTTCGACGTGGTGCTGTGCCACGGGGTGCTGATGTACGTGCCCGAGCCGGACGCCATGCTCGCCGGGCTGGCCCGGATGCTGGCCCCCGGCGGACTGCTGTCCCTGCTGGTGCGCAACGGCGACGCGCTCGCCATGCGGCACGGGCTCGACGGGGACTGGAAGGGCGCGCTGGCCGCCTTCGACAGCACCGACTACACGAACCGCCTCGGCCTGGACGTTCGCGCCGACCGGCTGGCCGGGCTGACCGCGACGCTGTCGGGGATCGGGGCGCCGCTGCAGGCCTGGTACGGCGTACGCGTCTTCACGGACGGCACCGAGGCCGGCGAGGCGCTGCCGCCCGACGAGGAGCTGGAGCGGCTGCTGGCCGCAGAGGACCGGGCCGGCCGAACCGACCCCTACCGGGCTGTCGCCGCGCTGCTGCACCTCTGCGGCGTCCGGGGCTGATTCCGGCCGTTCGGCCCGCCGCAACTCCGGCGGGCCGAACGATTCGGAGCGGTCAGGCCTCCAGGGCGGACCGCAGGCTCATCGTGTAGAGCTCCGTGCCGCTGTCGTCGGACAGCTTCACCTGTTCGGTACCGCCTTCCAGCAGGTCCTTCCAGTACTCGCCGATCCAGGACTCCGCGTCGCCCTGCGTGGTGAACTCCTCGGGTACCACCGACGGGCTCGTCTCGGTGCCCTCGGCCGTCTCGAACCGCCACGTCCACGCCATGTCCGCCTCCGTTGCTCGTCCGCTGCTCACACGCTTCTCGCCTTGAGTCTGCCCGCAGAGTAACCGGGCGCGCAGCAGTCTCCGCGACGCGGGAGGATCATCCTGTGGAACTCACTCTGCTCGGCACCGGCACCCCCGAGGGGCTGCCCCGCCCCGACTGCCCCTGTGCGGCCTGCGCCGTCTCCGTCGGGCCGCGCTCCCGCGCCGCCACCGCGGTCCTCGTCGACGGGGCCCTGCTGCTCGACCTGACCCCGGGTGCGGTGCTGGCCGGCGCCCGGGCCGGGCATTCGCTGGCCGGGGTGCGGCAGGTCCTGCTGACCCACCCCCACGACGGACCCGCGGTGGAGCTGCCGCCGGGGCTGCCGACCGCCGGGCGGGTGCCGGACGGGCAGGAGCTCTCGGTGATCTCCGGGCACCGGGTGCGGGCGGTGCCGATGGACGCGCCGGGCACCGGCTACGAGGTGACCGGCCCGGACGGCGGCCGGCTGCTGTACCTGCCGCCCGGTGGGGCGCCGGCCGGGACCGCCGGGCGGGTCGGCCAGCGCCCGTACGACGTGGTGCTCGCCGACGTGCAGGGCCGGCCCGAGGCGCTGGCACGGCTGCGGGCGAGCGGGGCCGTCGGCCCGGCCACGGACGTGATCGCCGTCCACCTCGACCACGACGTGCCGCCTGGCCGGGAGCTGGCGCGCACGCTGGCGGCCGCCGGAGCGCGGGCGGTGCCCGACGGGACCACCGTGCTCGTCGGGGACTACCCGGCGGTGCCGGACCTGCCGCGCCGCACGCTGGTGCTGGGCGGGGCCCGCTCGGGGAAATCCGTGGAGGCGGAACGGCGCCTGGAATCCTTCCCCGAGGTGGTCTACGTGGCGACCGGGGGCACCCGGGACGGGGACGCCGAGTGGGCCCGGCGGGTCGGCCTGCACCGGGAGCGCCGGCCGGCGAGCTGGCGGACGGTGGAGACGTGCGAGGTGGTCCCGCTGCTCGCCGACGAGGGGCCGCCGCTGCTGATCGACTGCCTTGCGCTGTGGCTGACCGACGCCATGGACCGGGCCGGGGCCTGGGACGAGGAGGTCTGGGCCGAGCACGGGCGGCAGGAGCTGGGCGAGCGGACCGCCGCTCTGGTGGCGGCCGTGCGCGCGACCCGCCGCCAGGTGGTCCTGGTGAGCAACGAGGTCGGATCGGGCGTCGTTCCGGCGACCGCCTCGGGCCGTCGTTTCCGTGACGAGCTGGGCCGGCTGAACGCCCGGGTGGCGGGCGAGTGCGAGCACGTCCTGCTCGTCGTCGCCGGGCAGGCGATCGTACTGAAGGAGTAGGCGGCGCCGGGGTGTTCAGCCGGGCGGGGCGCCCCCGGAGGGGCCGGAACGGGCCGGGTCCTGCGAGGCCTGAGGGAGGGCTTCACCGGCTGTACTCTCTGGCAGATGAGCACGCTGAATCTCGACGACTTCTCCGATCTGATCGAGCGCCCCGACGGGGGCGTCCGGCGTGATGCCGAGGAACGCCGTGAGCGCCTCGCCGTTCCGCCCGGCGCGCTGGGGCGGCTCGACGAGCTCGCCGAGTGGCTCGCCGCCGCGCAGGGGCGGGTGCCGGTCAGGGCGATCGAGCGGCCCCGCGTGGTGCTGTTCGCCGCCGACCACGGGATCGCCGCCCAGGGGGTCTCCGCGCGGGCCGCGTCCACCGGTCACGAGCTGGTGCGGGACGTGCTCGACGGGTCCAGCCCCGTCGCCGTCCTGGCCCGCCGGTTCGGCGCCACGATACGGGTCGTCGACGCCGGTCTCGACTGCGATCCGGGGCTGCTCCCCGAGGACGTGGTGGCGCACCGCGTCCGGCGCGGCAGCGGCCGGATCGACGTCGAGGACGCGCTGACGGTCGAGGAGGCGCAGGCGGCGGTGCGGCTCGGCATGCGCATCGCCGACGAGGAGGCCGACTCGGGGACCGACCTGGTCGTCCTCGGCGACCTGAGCGTCGGCGGGACGACCGTCGCCGCGACCCTCGTCGCCGCCCTGTGCGGAACGGACTCCTCGGTGGTCACCGGCCGTGGCGGCCGGCCCATCGACGACCTGGCCTGGATGCGCAAGTGCGCGGCGATCCGCGACGCGCTGTGCCGGGCCCGGCCGGTCCTGGGCGACCAGGTCGCGCTGCTGGCGGCGGTCGGCGGTGCGGACGTCGCCGCCATCACCGGATTCCTGCTCCAGTGTGCGGTGCGCCGTACGCCCGTCATCCTCGACGGTGTTGTTTCGGCCGCGTGCGGACTGGTGGCCCAGCGGGCCGCGTTCCGGGCTCCTGACTGGTGGCTGGCGGGTCAGGCCAGCGGCGAGCCGGGTCAGGCGAAGGCACTTGACCGAATGGCGCTCAACCCCGTGCTCGATCACGGCGTCACAGTGGGTGAAGGCACCGGGGCATTGCTGGCTCTCCCCCTCGTCCAGGCGGCCGCCGCACTCGCGGCGGAGCTTCCTGAGCGAGCGGTGGAGAAGCCGACGGAATGAGTCGCCGGGGTCCGCGGCCCTGACCAGGCCGTGGCCCCGACCGCACCATCACGGACAGCGACGCCCCATATGATCGCTTTTATGGGAGAGGTCCGTTTGACCAGCGCAGAGACCGACCGCACCGCCGCACCGGCGACCGGTCCGTCAACCGGCAGGAAACACACCGGCGCAGACCCCGCCGGCAAGGCGGCGGGGGGCGGCCGGGAGACCGGTCGGGGGAGCGCCCGCTCACAGCGCGGAGCCGCTTTCGCGGTCTGGTACCTGCGCGTCGTCACCTTCATCAACTTCCTCAGCGCGGTGTGGGTCTCGCTCGGGCAGGACCTGCGGCGCCACAACGTCGAGGACTTCTACACCCCGTACATGCTCACCGCGGGCTTCGCCTCCGGCCTGTTCACGCTGCTGCTGGCCGTCACCCTCGGCCGCCGCAAGCGCGCCTCCTGGATCCTGAACCTCGTCCTGAGCGGCCTCCTGGCGCTGCTCCTCGCCTATGCGCTCTTCGCGTACGAGGAAATCCGCGAGCACCCGCAGAACTGGGTCTCGCTGGCCCTGACCGCGCTGTTCACGGGCGCGCTGCTGCTGGGCCGCCGCGAGTTCTACGCCAAGGGCGACCGCTCCAACCCGGCGTTCGCCGCCGCCGTCGCCGCCGTCGGCCTGCTCGTCACCTCGCTCGTCGCGGCCCTCCTGGTGGGCGCCGCCAACACCTCCCCGGACAGCGCCGGCGTCTCCTTCCCGGAGCGCTGGAAGTACGGCGTGATGCGCCTGATCACCCTGGCCCCCGACGACCGGGCCTCCGCGGCGATCACCCCGCCAGGCTGGGTGGACGTCTCCATCAACGTCATGTCGATGCTGCTCCTGCTCGCCGTGCTGTTCGCCGCGTTCCGTTCGCGCCGCGCCGTCGACCCGATCAGCGAGGAGGACGAGGAGCGGCTGCGCGCGCTGCTGGCCCGTCAGGGCGACCGCGACTCTCTCGGCTACTTCGCCCTGCGCCGCGAGAAGTCCGTCATCTGGTCCCCCACCGGCAAGGCCGCGGTGACCTACCGCGTCGTCGGCGGGGTCTCCCTCGCCTCCGGCGACCCGATCGGCGACCCGGAGGCCTGGCCCGGCGCCATCGACCCGTGGCTGGCCGAGGCCCGCGAGCACGGCTGGGTGCCGGCCGTGATGGGGGCGAGCGAGGAGGCCGGGCAGATCTACGCCCGGCACGGCCTGGACGCGCTGGAGCTCGGCGACGAGGCGATCGTGGAGACGGCCGAGTTCACCCTGGAGGGCCGCGCCATGCGCACGGTCCGGCAGGCCTACAACCGCGTCAAGCGGGCCGGGTACACGGTCCGCATCCGCCGCCACGCCGACATCCCGGCCGAGGAGATGGCCGAGTTGGTGCGCCGTGCCGACGACTGGCGCGACGGGGCCACGGAACGGGGCTTCTCCATGGCGCTGGGCCGGCTGGGCGACCCCGCCGACGGCCAGTGCGTGATGCTGGAGTGCACCGACGGCAACGGCGATCTGCGGGCCGTGCTGTCCTTCGTGCCGTGGGGCCCCAAGGGCCTGTCGCTGGACCTGATGCGGCGCGACCGGGACTCCGAGAACGGCCTCATGGAGTTCATGGTCATCGAACTCCTCGAACGCTCCAGGGAGATCGGGGTCACCCAGGTCTCGCTGAACTTCGCGATGTTCCGGTCGGTCTTCGAGCGCGGGTCCAGGCTCGGAGCGGGTCCGGTGCTGCGGATGTGGCGCTCGCTGCTGAGCTTCTTCTCCCGCTGGTGGCAGATCGAGTCCCTCTACCGGGCCAACGCCAAATACCGGCCGATCTGGGAACCGCGGTTCATGCTCTTCGAGAAGAGTTCGGACCTGCTGCGGATCGGTGTCGCGGCCGGACGGGCCGAGGGCTTCCTGGAGGCCCCCGGCCTTCCGAAGTGGCTGCACCGCAGACACCTGGAGACCCGCCGTTGACAGCGCGGAACAGCAGCACCCCACTGCGGCGGTTCGCCCGCCGCGAGTGGGGCCCCATGTACCGGACCGTCCGGGAAGCCCTGGTCCGCGACAGGTGGCGGGCCGTCCCGATGACCCTCGGCGCGGTCTTCCTGACCTCGGTCTTCCAGCTCGTGCAGAACACCTCGTGGGGCTTCCAGCCGGTACAGGACCTCGGGTCGGTCAGGGCCGCGGACCCGTTCTGGCTGGCCCTGCTGCGCACTCCCCTGTCGCTGTTCGTCCCGGCCCTCGACCTGCCGGTGTGGGGGGCGCTCGCGCAGGTGGGGCTGGTGTTCGGCATCGCGGAGATCTGCATCGGCTGGCGGCGCACGCTGGTGATCGGCTACCTCGCCACCCTCGCCGGGACCACGTACGCGCGCCTCGGCCTCGCGCTGGGACCGGAACACCCCCTCGGCCTGCCGGTCTCCGACCGCATCGTCAACGACACCGGGCCCTCGGCGGCCGTGGTCGGCCTCGCCGTCTACCTCTGCTGGCGCTACCGGGCGTACCTGACCGGAGCCCTGGTGATCCTCGCGATGATCGGCGAGGTGCTGATCAAGAACAACCTCGCGGGCAAGGAGCACCTGGCGGCCATCGCCACCGTCATGGCCGTCTGCGTGGTCCGGTCCCAGTGGGGCCCGGTGCGCTCCCGCGTCCCGGTCCGGCAGGGCCCTCCGCCCTGAGCGGCGTCCCGGCAGGCCGTACCGTATCGGGGTGACGACAGACCTCGGGCGGTTCGCCCCCACCCGGCAGTGGATGCGGGCCCATCCGCTGGCCACCGACGCCGTGCTGGCGTTCGGCGCGCTCGTCGCCATGGTCGTCGGCTCCTTCGCCGATCCGCACGGTCCGCACGGGCCCACCTTCGGGACGCGCACCCCCGAGCCCTTCTCCCTGCTGCTGATGCTGCTCGGATCGGCCGCGCTGGTGTTCCGGCGCCGGCAGCCGATCGCCGTGCTCGCGGTGGCGTGCGGGCTCTCGCTGCTGGAGCTGACCACCGGGGAGCCGCGGGCGCCCGTCGCCATGTGCACGGTGATCGCCCTCTACACGGTGGCGGCCCTCACCGACCGGCCGACGACATGGCGGATCGGGCTGCTCACCATGGCGGGTCTGACGGGCGTCGCGATGCTCGCCGGGCCGCTGCCCTGGTACGCGCAGGAGAACCTCGGGATCTTCGCCTGGACCGGCATGGCCGCGGCCGCCGGGGACGCCGTGCGCAGCCGGCGGGCCTTCGTCGACGCCATCCGGGAGCGGGCCGAACGTGCCGAACGCACCCGCGACGAGGAGGCCCGGCGGCGGGTCGCGGAGGAACGGCTGCGGATCGCCCGGGACCTGCACGACGTGGTGGCCCACCACATCGCCCTCGTCAACGTGCAGGCCGGGGTGGCCGCGCACGTCATGGACAAGCGCCCGGACCAGGCCAAGGAGGCGCTGGCGCACGTACGGGACGCCAGCCGGTCGGCGCTGAACGAGCTGCGGGCGACCGTCGGCCTGCTGAGGCAGTCCGGTGACCCGGAGGCGCCGACGGAGCCTGCGCCGGGGCTGGGCGTCCTCGACGAGCTGGTGGACACCTTCCGGCACGCCGGGCTGCCGGTGGAGGTCATCGTCCAGTTGGACTGCGGGACGGGTCCGCTGCCGGCCGCGGTGGACCTGGCGGCGTACCGGGTGATCCAGGAGGCGCTGACCAACGTGCGCAAGCACGCGGGGCCGGGAGCGCGGGCGGAGGTGAGCGTGGTCCGGGTCGGGCCGTCGGTGGAGGTGACCGTACTCGACGACGGGGGCACGGAGCCCGCCGACACCGAGCCGGGCGGTGGCCACGGCCTGCTCGGCATGCGGGAGCGGGCCACGGCCCTGGGCGGCTCCTGCTCCACGGGCCCCCGCTTCGGCGGCGGCTACCGCGTCCACGCCGTGTTGCCGTGGGCCTGACCGCCGACTGTCCCCGCCCGCCCCTCCGCCGCTTCCCGGGCTCCGCCCCGGCCCCGCGACCGGCTGTGCCGGGGCGGACCCCCTCGGCCGGCCGGGGTCCGGCCGGGTCGGTGGAGCGGACCCGCAGGTCTAACGACAGGTCTTGCGCCACGCGTCCAGGTCGTACCGCTTCTGGATCGAGCTGAGCTTCAGCGTCTTCGACTCCCGGCAGAAGCTCGACGTCGACCGTTCGTACTCCGCGTGGAAGACGGCCTTGCCCGCTTCGATGAAGGGGGTCAGCCGCTCGCACTCGTCGTACTGCGCGCACTGTTCGTTCACCGCGAAGTCGAAGTTACCGACGAGCTGGGGGATCTGGTCGAGGTCGTTCTTCAGGCCGACGGACATGCCCCGGTCGTGGGCGAGCTTCGCGATCAGCCGGTTGTAGCGCAGCTGGTCGTCGGCGGTGAGCGGGAAGCCGGTGGTGTTCTTGTAGCCGTCCATGTTGTCCGGCTCGACCGCGTCGAAGCCCTTGTCCCGGCACATGTCGAACCGCTTGGCCATCAGCGGTTCCAGCTCCGCCACGCGCCGGACGTCCAGCCAGCGCTCCCCCTCCCAGCCGTTGCCCTTGCCGAGGAGGTCCCGCGGGAACGCTTCTGCGTCCGGCCGGAAGTCCTCCCACGCGCCGGTGGAGAGGTAGCAGATGGTTTTGCGGCCGGCCTTCTTCAGCGCGGTGACCTGCTCCTTGGTGGTGTTGAAACCGTCGACGTCGTACACGGGTGCCTTCACCGAGGTGTCGAGCCTGCCGGTGAGCTGCCACTGCCAGTCGGTGCCGGGCGGGGGCTGCCAGCGTTGCCCGGGGGCGAGTTCCGGCCAGCGGTGTGGTACGTCGTCGCCGTCGCCGTCCGGTTCTGCCGTACAGGCGGCGAGCAGCAGGAGGGGCAGGACCAGCAGGAGCCGCAGCGGCCGTGACGTCCTCATCCGGCCGTCTCCAGGGCGTACGGGAGGGTCCCCCACGGGTGCGGGCCGGTTCCGGAGACGGCGCAGTGCACGCCCGCACCCCGCTGCGCGGCCAGTTCCCCTGCGAGCCGGGCGGCGAGTTCGCCGGGCGGGACGCCGTAGACGAGGTGGCAGAACCGCTGGGCGGGGTGGTCGGCCGTCCAGGGCGGGGGCGCCTCCGCGTCCCGGTAGGCGTCCCAGGGCCCCTCGAAGGTGACGAGCAGGTCGGCGAGCTCCGCGTAGCCGGGGTGCGGGTGAGCGCCGTGGTTGAGGACGAGGGTGCGGGCGCCCGAGGCCCGGGCGGCGACCGTGAGCCGCCCGTAGTGCGGGAGCAGTTCGGGGTCCGCGCAGGCCTGGTCGAGGAAGGCCCCGTCGGTGGCGTACCAGTCGCGGTGGCGCAGCAGGTCCTGCACCACCGCGGCGTGCGGGCGCCGCCCGTAGTCGGTGTCGACGTAGCCGAGTACGGGTACGCCGGCTTCCCGGAGCCGCTCGGCGACGAGGGCGAACCGCTCGTCGCGGGTGGCACCGGGCCCGTTGTCGGGGTTGAGGACCACCGAGTGGAGCCGGTCCGCGCAGCGGATCAGCCGTTCCCAGGCCTCGGGCCGGTCGGCGGGATGCTCGTACAGGGGCACCAGCAGCATGGGGTCCTTCTTCTCGTCCGTTTCGTCTTGTTGTACGTCTCGTGCCTCATCGGTGGGCGGTCGCCCGGCCGAGGAGCAGGCAGACCAGGACGGCCAGCGCCGCCGCGGCCGTACCCGCAACGGCCAGCTGGACGACCCGGGGCTGTCCCAGCTCGGTCAGCAGCGCCAGGCTCTGGGCGACGGCGGCCGAGGCGCAGACCACGGCCGCGGGCCGGACGGCTCCGAAGGACTGCAGGAGCAGTCCGCTCCACATCACCGCCCCGAGGAGCAGCAGGGCGGCGACGCGGACCCCGGTGAGTCCGGGGGCTCCGGGCCACAGCAGGGTTCCGGTCACGCCGAGGACCAGCAGCACCGCCAGGTAGACGCCCAGGCAGCGGGTGAGGGTGGCGAGCATCCGGCGCCGGAACTGGCGGGGCGAGCGGGCCCCCTGGAGCCCGGAGAGGGTGCCGCTGCGGAAGCGGTGCAGGAGCCATTCGGCGGGGCCCATGCTGAGGGTGAGGGCCACCGCCGCGGGCGCTCCGACGGCCTCGGCGGGGCCTCCCGCGAGTACCTCGCCCAGGGCGGCGTAGAGCACGAGCAGACCGGTGCCCAGGCCGAAGACGCCGAAGGGCACCGAGTCCCCGAGCCGGGGCCCGCGGGGTGTGTACTCCTCCTCGGCGCCGCGCAGCATCTGCCAGCGCACGGGGCCGACGCGCGCGGGGCGGCGGGCCGACCGGTCCCGGATCCGGTGCGCGGCCGTCCGGAGCCCGTCGGCCAGCGGGAGTTCCCGTACGGCCAGGGCGCAGGCGGCCAGCAGGGACACCAGGAGGAGGGCCACCCGTACCGGAACGGGCAGGTCGACGAAAAGCACGGTCACGGCCCCGGCGGCCATGGGGGCGAGAGCGGCGAGGAGGACCCGTTCCCGGCCGAGGACCAGCAGGACGGTGGCGGCGCCGACGTAGAGGGCCTGTCCGGCGGCGAAGGCGTAGGAGAACGGCGGCCCGCCGGGTACGGACAGCGCCGCGGCGGTGCCCAGCAGGGCTCCGACGGGGGCGCCGACGAGCAGGGTGCGCCCGGCGGCGGCCCGGTCGCCGAGGCCGAGCCAGGAGTAGGCGCGGTGCGACAGGGTCTGGTCCCAGACCCAGCCGATGAGGGCTCCGGCGAGCAGCGTCAGCGTCCCGGCGGGCAGTCCGAGACGGTCCGGCGGGCCTTCGAGGAGCGGCGCGCCCAGGAGGTAGGCCAGGCCGGGCAGGGCGAAGATGACGCCGCGCAGCAGGCAGGCGGTGAGTGAGACCTTCCAGGGGTCGGGGGCGGGCCCCGGCTCCGGGAAGGAGCGGGGCACGCGGGCGTAGAGCTCCTCGGCGAGGGCGAAGGAGTCGTGGCGGCCGTAGGTGAGCCGGATGTACTCGTCCGTCATGCCGTCGGATTCGAGGACGGCGGCGATCTCGTCGGGGTGGACGGCGGAGGCGATGAACGCGTCGAGGCGTTCGGCGAGTTCCTCCATCGGGTCGGCGGCGGGGCCGGGGTCCCCGGCGCGCTGCCGGGGGATCGCCGGGAGCGTTCCGGAGTCCGGGCCGGAGCCGGGACCGGGGGGTTTGAGCCAGAGGGATCCGCTCACCAGACCCTGCCTTCTCCGGACTCCGCCTGGGGGCGTCCCATCGCCGCGAGTTCGCGGTACCAGGGGTCGGCGAGCCGTTGGGTCCAGGCGTCGCCCGCGTGGACGGGCAGGAGGGGCTGGCCGGCGAGTTCCCGGTAGATGTGGCGGAAGCCGTCGACGGACTGGTGGAGGGTGAACTTCTCCACGACCCGTCGGCGGGACATCCGGCCGAGCTCGGCGCGGCGTTCGTCGTCGCGGAGCAGGGCGAGGGTGGCGCGGGCCATGGTCTCGGGTTCGCGGGGCGGGACGACCAGGCCGGTGTCCCCGACGGCCTCGCGGACCCCGCCGACGTCGGTGGAGACGGTGGTGCGGCCGCAGGACATCGCTTCGATGATGCTGAAGGGGAAGCCCTCGCTGATGGAGGAGAGCATCACGATGCTGCCGGCCGCGTACGCCCGGGCCACCTTCTCGATGCGGCCCTCGTAGGTGATGCCGTCGGTCACGCCGAGTTCGGCGGCCAGTTTCTCCAGGCGCAGCCTGTAGTTCTCGCAGCCGGCCGGGACGGGGCCGAAGAGGCGCAGCCGCAGGGCGGGCATCTCCTCGCGCATGAAGGCGTAGGCCCGGATCAGGGTTTCGAGGTCCTTGATCGGGTCGATGCGGCCGCACCAGCTGAGGGTGGGCACGTCCGGTTCGGGGCCGGCCTCGGGGAAGGCGTGCGGGTCCACGCCGTTGTAGACGGTGCGGATCCGCTCGGAGTCGGCGCCCCCGCGTTCCTCCCAGCGGCGGTTGTACTGGTTGCAGGGGGTGATCAGGTCCGCCTGGCGGTATCCCTCGGTGTTGAGCTCGCGGTAGAAGCCGAGCATGAGCGCTTTGACGGGCCAGCGCTGTTCGGCGGTGCGGTAGCCGAGATAGCGCTCGCGCAGGTAGATGCCGTGCTCGGTGAGGAGGAAGGGGACCCCGTCGAGGTGTTTGGCGGCGAGGGCGGGAAGGGTGGCGAGGCCGCTGCTGACGGCGTGGGCGACGCTGTCGGGCGGGATGCGCACCGCGAGCGGACGCAGCGCGTGCTCCAGCAGGTCGGTCGCGGTGAGCGCGTCGTGGATGGTGGGTGCCGCCTCGGCGGTGCAGAGCCCTGGCCGGGTCCAGACGTTCATCAGGAGGCGCAGAACCGATTCGGAGCGCAGGGCCGGGGCGAGTTTCCCGGCGCGGGCCAGGACGGCCAGTTCGCGCAGGGCCTCGGAGAAGGTGCGGTCGGCGGGGTCGGCCGACGGGTGGAGCAGGGAGAGCAGGAAGCTCTCGTAGACCTGGGTGAAGCGGCGGTGGGCCCTGCCGCGCAGGGCCGACCGGCGGCCACGTCCGGGCGGTGGGCCCCAGAGCGGGACGGCCGTGTGCCGGTAGACGTTGCGGGGCAGTTCCCAGGTGACCGGCTCGCGGCCTGAGCCGGTCAGGGCTATGACGTTGAAGTCGACCTCCGGCATGCCGCGGACCAGTTGGTCGCACCAGGTGCTGACGCCCCCGTGAACGTGTGGATAGGTGCCTTCGGTGAGCATGGTGACATGACGCCCATGACTCATGCGGTGTGTCCCCCCAGGACGGAAAAGGGGCCGGCGCCCGTCGGGATCGCGGAGCGCCGGCAGTAGGTGTTACCGGTGGTGGTCGGCCGGTGGGTCAGCTGGGCAGCTTGAGCGTGACGGCGCTCTGCAGCAGCTCGGGGCCGGTCCAGGCGGAGCGGTTGCCGGCGTAGGCGGTGCCGAAGTCCGACGTGCCGAGCAGCATCTGCTTCTTGGTGCCGTTGGGGGCGGTGACCGGGGCCACGACTCCGGACGGTGCCTTGATGGTGACGTCGTTGCCGATGCGGTAGGCCGTGACCTTGCCGGCCGCGAGCGCCTTGTCCCAGGCGGCGCGGCGCTGGAGCTCGACGCCGGTGTCCTTCATGGACTGGTTGACGATCGGCGCACTGGGTGCGTAGAGGGCGCGGTAGGTGTCGAGGACCTGGTTGAGCACGGGGTAGAGGGTCCGGTCCTCGGCGAGGTTGGACTGGTGGACGTAGTGCGGCCGCGGGTCGTTGGCCAGGACGTGCCGCAGGGCGGTGCGGGCCTCGGCCGGGACGATGTGGTCCAGGTAGCCGGTGTTGACGTCCAGGGGGGCCGGCAGGCAGGTGGAGGTCGCCGGGTTGTCCTCGCAGACGCCGCTCCCGCCGTGGGCGCGGCTGGTGTAGATCCAGTTGTACTCGTCGGCCATCTCGGCGTTGGTGCCCGTGTTGTAGTACACGTTCATCGGGTGCCGGGGGACGGTGAGGGTCGAGCCGATCGCCCGCTGGGCGGGCTCGCGGGAGTTGTCGCTGCCGGCCCACTTGACCCCGTTGTCGGCGAGGGCGCCGGCCAGGTTGGGGTTGTCCACGGGCTGCTGCGGAGCGGTCTTCAGGCCCGAGTGCTCGCCGGTGACGAGCTCCGACCGGTCGAGGGTGATGCCCTTGGAGGCGGCCCAGTTGTTGTTGTCCCGGATCTGGGCGGAGATCTCGGCGCGGCTCATGTACTGGACCACCCCCTGGGCGTCCTTGGTACAGGTCCACGGGGTGACGGCGGTGTTCTGGACGCAGCCGAGGAACGGGTGGGTGTAGGTGTGGTTCATCCACCGGTACTTGGCGCGGTCGGCGACGAGTTGGGCGGTCAGCGCGTCGACGCCGCCGTTCTCGGCCTTCCACTCCTCGCCGGCGCCGCCGTTGAAGAGCATGTCCAGCTTGAAGTTCTTGGACGTCTGCCACTGCGCCGCGTACACGGCGTCGGCGGCGCTCATCCGGATGGTGCTCTCCTTGCCCTCGCCGCCCGCACAGGCGTAGTCGCCCGGGGTGCAGTTCAGCTCCTTGTTCCAGCGGGCGTCGGGGGCGAAGACGTCGTCGACGTGGACCGCGAAGTAGTTGCGGCTCTGGCCGAGGTGCACCCCTTGCGTCAGCCAGTCGACGATGCCGCGGGCGAGCAGCCGGAACTGCTGCTGGTACTGGTTGTAGCCGAAGGTGACGACCAGTTCGCTGCGTCCGTCGTGCGTGTACTCGCCCACGAGCGAGGCCCGGCCGGAGCCGACGGGGGCGTCGACGTAGCTGGTGTAGCCGGGGCGCGGCTTGCCCATGTAGCCGTAGCTCTCGGGGACGAGGGCGGAATTGTCCTCGAAGGTGAGCTGCCCGCCGAGGTAGGCGAAGGGGCCGGCCTTGCCGGCGGTGGTGACGGCGGCCTGGGTGCCGTCGAGCTGGCCCGCGAAGCCGCCGTTGTCGGTGTATTCCAGCCCGACGCCCGGATGGGCCCAGGTGTAGGCGTCGACCTGGCGGATCCCGTACGCCGTCTCGTACGCGGTGAGCGCGGCCATCTCGGCGGAGCCCTCGCCGAAGGGGTTCTCGTTGGGCAGGACCACACCCTGGTACTTGGCGCGCGGCCGGCCGGTCGCACTGTCGGCGGGTTCGCTGAGGAACGCCGCGTTGATGACCGGGCGGCCCGCGCTGCCCAGCTGGACGCGGGTGTAGGGCACTCCGGTGTCCCGGAGCTCCGCGGTGATCGCCTCGACCGAGCTGCCGCCGTCGTCGACGACGAGCACCTTGAGGTCGATCCGCGGTGGTGCCACGGCCGCCCGGGCGGTCGCGGCGGGTACTGCCACGGACACCAGGGCGGCCGCGGCCATGACGGCGGCCAGCCTGTTCATCCGGTTCTTGTTGACCATTTCGGCCTTTCCCCCCGCAGGCATCCCTCGACACGGCCCTTGGCGGTCGGCCGGGCCGGGGAGGCTCTGTGGAAATCATGCAAAGGAACCCCGCGTCCCCTTGCGAGAGTGGACCGAGTCTTTCGGACCTCGTCAGGTCTACGGGGCAAACCTGGAGCAGAGTCCACGGATGGGTGAACCTGGCGGCTTCTTGATCGAACAACTTGCCAAACCTTCGAGTGACGTACGGGCGAGCCGTGCGCGTAGGCTCCTTTCAGGCGGCCGTCGGGCCCCGAATACGATCGCCACGGATGGCCGTCCACCCACTCGGCCCACACACACAAACGGAAGCGAGACTTCACCACCGTGACTGCTCTGACTCTCAGCACTGCCGGCGCGGCGACGCTGCGCGCCGACGCCCTCGTCGTCGGTGTCGCCAAGGGCCCCAAGGGTGCGATCGTCGCCGCGGGCGCCGAGGCCGTGGACAAGGCGTTCGACGGCAAGCTCGCCGGTGTCCTCGACGCACTCGGCGCCTCGGGTGCCGAAGGCGAGGTCACCAAGCTGCCGGCCCCGGCAGGCCTCAAGGTCCCGGTCGTGCTGGCGGTGGGGCTCGGCTCCGTCCCCGAGAAGGACGAGTCGTTCGACGAGGAGGTGCTGCGCCGCGCCGCCGGCGCCGCCGCCCGCGCGCTGCACGGCAGCAAGAAGGCCGGCTTCGCCCTCCCGCTGGAGGACGCCTCCGCCGTCACCGCCGTCGCCGAGGGCGCGCTGCTGGGCGCGTACGCCTTCACCGCCTACCAGGGCGGCGAGAAGAAGGCCGGCAACGGCAAGGACTCCGGTCCGAAGCAGCCGCTCGCCGAGGTGGCCCTGCTGGGCGCCAAGCCGCGCGACAAGGAGCACAAGGCCGCCGCCGAGCGCGCCGCGGTCGTCGCGGCCGAGGTCAACGTCGCCCGTGACCTCGTGAACACCCCGCCGAACGACCTGACCCCCGAGGCCTTCGCCGCGGTCGCCTCCGCGGCCGCGAAGGAGAACGGCGTCAAGGTCCAGGTGCTGGACGAGAAGGCCCTGATCAAGGGCGGCTACGGCGGCATCATGGGCGTCGGCAAGGGTTCCGAGAACCCGCCGCGCCTGGTGAAGCTGACCTACACGCACCCCAAGGCGGAGAAGACCCTCGCCTTCGTCGGCAAGGGCATCACCTACGACTCGGGCGGCATCTCCCTGAAGCCGGCCGGCCACAACGAGACGATGAAGTGCGACATGGCCGGCGCCGCCGCCGTCTTCGCCTCCGTCGTCGCGGCCGCGAAGCTGGGCCTGCGGGTCAACGTCACCGGCTGGCTCGCGCTCGCCGAGAACATGCCGTCCGGTTCCGCCACCAAGCCCGGCGACGTGCTGCGCATGTACAGCGGCAAGACGGTCGAGGTCCTCAACACGGACGCCGAAGGCCGCCTCGTCCTCGGTGACGCGCTGACCAAGGCCTCCGAGGACACCCCGGACGCGATCGTCGACGTCGCCACCCTGACCGGCGCGATGGTGCTGGCCCTCGGCGACCGGACCTTCGGGATCATGTCGAACGACGACGCCTTCCGCACCTCGATCCACGAGATCGCGGAGGAGGTCGGCGAGTCCTCCTGGCCGATGCCGCTCCCCGCCGAGCTGCGCAAGACCATGGACTCCCCCACCGCCGACATCGCGAACATGGGTGTCCGCATGGGCGGCGGCCTGGTCGCCGGCCTCTTCCTTCAGGAGTTCGTCGGCGAGGGCATCACCTGGGCCCACCTCGACATCGCCGGCCCGGCCTTCCACGAGGGCGCGCCGCACGGCTACACCCCCAAGGGCGGCACCGGCTCGGCCGTGCGCACCCTGGTGCGGCTGGCCGAGCGTACGGCCACCGGCGACCTCGGCTGACGCACCGGTGTGACGCGTGACGCACCCCGGGGCCCGGCGGGCCCCGGGGTGTGTTCAGCCGACAACGAAATCCGTAGGTTTCTACGCAGCGGTAACCCCGGCTTGGGAGAGAACGCCCTCTCACAACGTGGGCCCGGCGTCCCGCGTTCCCCCGACAAATGCGAAGATGGGTTCTCGGCAGGACAGGGCCCCCACCACAGGGCCGAAGAAACAGCGGCCGATTACCAGCCGCCGCCCGGTCACAGAGGACCGGTGCCCGGCGCACATGCATGGAGGACGTGACGTGGCGAACGACGCCAGCACCGTTTTCGACCTAGTGATCCTCGGCGGTGGCAGTGGCGGTTACGCCGCAGCGCTGCGCGCATCCCAGCTGGGTCTGGACGTTGCCCTGATCGAGAAGAACAAGCTCGGCGGCACCTGCCTGCACAACGGCTGCATCCCCACGAAGGCTCTGCTGCACGCGGGTGAGATCGCGGACCAGGCGCGCGAAGCCGCCCAGTTCGGCGTGAAGGCCACCTTCGAGGGCATCGACGTCGCGGGTGTGCAGAAGTACAAGGACGAGGTCATCTCGGGCCTGTACAAGGGCCTGCAGGGCCTGGTCGCCTCCCGCAAGGTGACGTACATCGAGGGTGAGGGCCGCCTTTCCTCGCCGACCTCCGTCGACGTGAACGGCCAGCGCATCCAGGGCCGCCACATCCTGCTGGCGACCGGCTCCGTGCCGAAGTCCCTGCCCGGCCTGGAGATCGACGGCAACCGCATCATCTCCTCGGACCACGCGCTGGTCCTGGACCGCGTGCCCGAGTCCGCGATCGTCCTGGGCGGCGGCGTCATCGGCGTCGAGTTCGCCTCGGCGTGGAAGTCCTTCGGCTCCGACATCACCGTCATCGAGGGCCTCAAGCACCTCGTGCCGGTCGAGGACGAGAACAGCTCCAAGCTGCTGGAGCGCGCCTTCCGCAAGCGCGGTATCAAGTTCAACCTCGGCACCTTCTTCGACAAGGCCGAGTACACGGAGAACGGCGTCCGCGTGACGCTGGCCGACGGCAAGACCTTCGAGGCCGAGGTGCTGCTGGTCGCCGTCGGCCGCGGGCCGGTCTCCCAGGGCCTGGGCTACGAGGAGCAGGGCGTCGCGATGGACCGCGGCTACGTCCTGGTCGACGAGTACATGCAGACCAACGTGCCGACGATCTCGGCCGTGGGCGACCTCGTCCCGACCCTCCAGCTCGCGCACGTCGGCTTCGCCGAGGGCATCCTGGTCGCGGAGCGTCTGGCCGGTCTCAAGGCCGTCCCGATCGACTACGACGGTGTCCCGCGCGTGACCTACTGCCACCCCGAGGTCGCTTCCGTCGGCATCACCGAGGCCAAGGCCAAGGAGATCTACGGCGCGGACAAGGTCGTGGCCCTCAAGTACAACCTGGCGGGCAACGGCAAGAGCAAGATCCTGAAGACCGCGGGCGAGATCAAGCTCGTCCAGGTCAAGGACGGTGCCGTGGTCGGCGTCCACATGGTCGGTGACCGGATGGGCGAGCAGGTCGGCGAGGCCCAGCTGATCTACAACTGGGAAGCCCTGCCGGCCGAGGTCGCGCAGCTCATCCACGCGCACCCGACCCAGAACGAGGCGCTCGGCGAGGCCCACCTGGCCCTGGCCGGCAAGCCGCTTCACTCGCACGACTAGTTCGTCCCGGGCGCGACGACCACTTCCGCACTTTCGTAAGGAGCAACAGAAACCATGTCGGTTTCCGTAACCCTTCCGGCGCTCGGCGAGAGCGTCACTGAGGGCACTGTCACCCGCTGGCTGAAGGCCGAGGGCGAGCGCGTCGAGGCCGACGAGCCGCTGCTCGAGGTCTCGACCGACAAGGTCGACACCGAGATCCCGTCGCCCGTCGCCGGCATCCTGGCCTCCATCAAGGTCGCCGAGGACGAGACCGTCGAGGTCGGCGCCGAGCTGGCCGTCATCGACGACGGTTCCGGCGCCCCGGCCGCGGCCCCTGCCGCCGAGCCGGCCGCTGCCGAGGCCCCCGCCGCCCCTGCCGCCGAGGCCCCCGCGGCTCCGGCTCCGGCCGCCGAGGCGCCCGCCGCCGAGACTGCCGCCGCCCCTGCCGCCTCGGGCACCGATGTCGTGCTGCCCGCCCTGGGCGAGTCCGTCACCGAGGGCACCGTCACCCGTTGGCTGAAGGCCGTCGGGGAGTCGGTCGAGGCCGACGAGCCGCTGCTCGAGGTCTCCACGGACAAGGTCGACACCGAGATCCCCGCGCCGGTCTCCGGCACGCTGCTGGAGATCCTGGTCGGCGAGGACGAGACCGCCGAGGTCGGTGCCCGTCTGGCCGTCATCGGCGTCGCCGGTGCCGCCCCGGCCGCCCCGGCTCCGGCCGCCGCCCCGGCCCCCGCTGCCGAGGCTCCCGCTGCCGAGGCTCCCGCTGCCCCGGCTCCCGCCGCCCCCGCGGCTCCGGCACCGGTCCAGCCCGCCCCGGCCGCGGCTCCGGCTCCGGCTCCGGCTCCGGTGCAGGCTGCCGCCCCGGTGGCCGCTCCGGCTCCGGTGGCCGCTCCGGCTCCGGTGACCCCGGCTCCGGCGTCCGCCGGTGACGAGGGCGCGTACGTGACCCCGCTGGTGCGCAAGCTCGCCTCGGAGTCCGGCGTGGACCTGTCCGCGGTCTCGGGCACCGGTGTCGGTGGCCGTATCCGCAAGCAGGACGTCCTGGCCGCCGCCAAGGCCGCTGCCGCCGCTCCGGCGCCGGCTGCCGCTCCTGCCGCGAAGGCCCCGGCCGCCGCGGTCTCCGAGCTGCGCGGCCAGACGGTCAAGATGACCCGCATGCGCAAGGTCATCGGCGACAACATGATGAAGGCCCTGCACTCGCAGGCGCAGCTCAGCTCCGTGGTCGAGGTGGACATCACCAAGATCATGAAGCTGCGCGAGAAGGCCAAGGCCGGTTTCCTCGCCCGCGAGGGCGTCAAGCTGTCCCCGATGCCGTTCTTCGTCAAGGCCGCTGCCCAGGCGCTGAAGGCCCACGCGGTCGTCAACGCCCGGATCAACGAGGACGAGGGCACCATCACCTACTTCGACTCGGAGAACATCGGCATCGCCGTCGACTCCGAGAAGGGCCTGATGACCCCGGTCATCAAGGGTGCGGGCGACCTCAACCTGGCGGGCATCTCGAAGGCGACCGCCGACCTGGCCGCCAAGGTCCGCGGCAACAAGATCACGCCGGACGAGCTGTCGGGCGCGACCTTCACCATCAGCAACACCGGTTCGCGCGGTGCGCTGTTCGACACGGTCATCGTGCCCCCGAACCAGGTCGCCATCCTGGGCATCGGTGCCACGGTGAAGCGCCCGGTGGTCATCGAGACCGCCGAGGGCACCAACATCGGCATCCGCGACATGACGTACCTGACCCTGTCCTACGACCACCGTCTGGTGGACGGCGCGGACGCGGCCCGGTACCTCACCGCGGTCAAGGCGATCCTCGAGGCCGGCGAGTTCGAGGTCGAGCTCGGCCTCTGAGCCGAACGGCTTGTAACCAGCCTCACTGTCGGCGCCCCCGTCCGGGATACTCCCGGGCGGGGGCGCCGCCGTATTGTCTACGCATCAGGCCCCGCACGACCCTGCACACCCACCAGGAGATGAAGCCCCGATGATCACCCCACCCGTCGTGCACTCGCTGCGCGAGCAGATCCGCGAGCACATCGTGGAGGGGATCGTCAGCGGACGCTGGAAGCCCGGTGAGCGGATCGTGGAGCGGCGTATCGCCGTGGAGCTGGAGGTCAGCCAGACCCCCGTACGGGAGGCCCTGCGCGAGCTGGAGACGCTGCGGCTGATCGAGTCCGCGCCGAACAAGGGCGTGCGCGTGCGCAACCTCTCCGCCGCCGACCTGGAGGAGATCTACCCGGTCCGGGCGGGTCTGGAGCAGATCGCGGCCGAGCTGGCGGCGCCGCGGCTGGCGGCCGACTGCTCGGCGTTGGAGCCGCACGTGGCGGCTCTGTGGGAGGCCGACCGCAGCTCGGACGGCACGGCGCAGGTCCGGCACACGGTGGGTTTCCACCGGGAGATGGTGCGGGCGGCCGGGAACAGCGTGCTGCTGCACACCTGGGAGAGCCTGGGCATCGAGGTGTTCACGGCCCTGTCCATCCGCTGGCTGGGGACCGTCCAGAAGTCCTACGCGGAGGAGCACGAGGCGCTCGTCGAGGCCTTCCGCAGTCGGGATCCGGACATCGGCGTGCTGGTGAAGCGGCACGTCCTGGGATGCGCGCCCCGGGCCTGAGCGGCCGTTACGCCCCGATTCGCCCGGCACCGCGTGCCCGTTTAACTGGCACCCGGTGCCGACTTTCGCCAGAACGACGTTTCTTTGTCACTTTTATTTGATCGATCATCGATCAGGGATTTACAGTCGTCGCGGACCTCAACCAGGTCCATCGACCCTGTCCTGCCCGTCAGGGATTTTCTTCACCACCTCTCCTTTGTCCGGAAGGCGGCGCACAGCGATGTCCGACCCCGTAGGAAAGCTTCCGAGCGAGCTCGACCAGCTCCCGGACCGCGACACCGAGGAGACCGCCGAATGGGCGGCCTCCCTCGACGCCGTCGCAAAGGCCGCCGGTACGCGCCGCGCCGAATACCTGCTCCGCCGCACGCTCCAGCACGCCGAGGCCGCCGGCCTCGCCCTGCCGAAGCTGCTGGAGACGGACTACGTCAACACCATCCCCACCTCCGCGGAGCCCGAGTTCCCGGGTGACGAGGCGATGGAAGCCAGGATCACCGCCTGGAACCGCTGGAACGCGGCGGCCATGGTGACCCGCGGCTCCAAGTACGGCGTCGGCGGCCACATCGCCACCTTCGCCTCGGCCGCGTGGCTGTACGAGACCGGCTTCCAGCACTTCTTCCGCGGGAAGGAGGCCGACGGATCGGGCGACCAGCTCTACATCCAGGGCCACGCCTCCCCCGGCATCTACGCCCGCGCCTTCCTCGACGGCCGGATCTCCGAGCAGCAGCTCGACAACTTCCGCCAGGAGGCCGGCGGCAACGGCCTGCCCTCCTACCCGCACCCGCGGCGCCTGCCGTGGCTGTGGGAGTTCCCCACGGTCTCCATGGGCCTCGGCCCGCTCTCCGCGATCTACCAGGCGCGCTTCAACCGCTACCTGCAGAACCGGAACATCAAGGACACCGCCAACTCGCACGTCTGGGCCTTCCTCGGCGACGGCGAGATGGACGAGCCCGAGTCGACCGCCGCCCTGGCCCTGGCCTCCCGCGAGCAGCTCGACAACCTGACCTTCGTGATCAACTGCAACCTGCAGCGCCTCGACGGTCCGGTCCGCGCCAACTTCCGTGTGGTCCAGGAGCTGGAGGCCCAGTTCCGCGGCGCCGGCTGGAACGTCATCAAGACCCTGTGGGGCAGCGCCTGGGACGAGCTGTTCCGGCTCGACACGACGGGCGCCCTCGTCCGCCGCCTGCGCGAGGTACCGGACGCGCAGTTCCAGACGTACGCGACCCGCGACGTGGCCTACATCCGCCAGCACTTCTTCGGCGCCAACGCCGAGCTGGTCGCCCTCGGCGGCCTGCTCTCCGACGCGAAGATCGCCGAGTGCTTCCACACCTCGCGCGGCGGCCACGAGCCCCGTAAGGTCTACGCCGCGTACAAGGCCGCCCTGGAGCACAAGGGTGCGCCGACGGTCATCCTGGCGCAGACCGTCAAGGGCTACACCCTGGGTGCCGGGTTCGAGTCGAAGAACGCGAACCACCAGATGAAGAAGCTGACGATCGACGAGTTCAAGGGCATGCGCGACCTGCTCGGACTCCCGATCCCGGACAGCGCCTTCGCCGACGGCAAGGTCCCGTACGGCCACCCCGGTGCGGACAGCCCCGAGGTGCGGTACCTCAACGAGCGCCGCGCGGCCCTCGGCGGTCCGGCACCGGCCCGCAAGGTCCACCACGTGGCCCTGCCCGCCCCGGCCGAGCGCTCCTTCGCCCCCCTCATCAAGGGCTCCGGCAAGCAGGAGATGGCCACCACCATGGCCTTCGTCCGCCTCGTCAAGGACCTGATGCGGGACAAGGAGACCGGCAAGCGCTGGGTGCCGATCGTCCCCGACGAGGCCCGTACCTTCGGTATGGAGTCCCTCTTCCCGTCGGCCGGCATCTACTCGCCGCTGGGTCAGACGTACGAGCCGGTCGACCGCGACCAGCTGATGTACTACAAGGAGGCCAAGGACGGCCAGATCCTCAACGAGGGGATCACGGAGGCCGGCGCCATGGCCGACTTCATCGCCGCCTGCACGTCGTACGCGACGCACGGCGAGCCGATGATCCCGTTCTACATCTTCTACTCGATGTTCGGCTGGCAGCGCACCGCCGACCAGATGTGGCAGCTCGCCGACCAGCTCGGCAAGGGCTTCATCGTCGGCGCCACCGCGGGCCGCACGACGCTGACCGGTGAGGGCCTCCAGCACGCGGACGGCCACTCGCACCTGATCGCCTCCACGAACCCGGCGTCGCTCAACTACGACCCGGCCTTCGCGTACGAGATCGCGGTGATCGTCAAGGACGGTCTGCGGCGCATGTACGGCGAGCAGCCCGAGGACGTCTTCTACTACCTGACGGTCTACAACGAGCCGAAGGTGCAGCCGGCCATGCCGGAGGGCGTGGAGGAAGGCATCCTCAAGGGCCTCTACCGCTTCAACCAGGCCTCCGACCTGGAGAACGCGCCGGCCGCCGACGCCGCGAAGATCCAGCTCATGGCCTCGGGCACCGCGATCCACTGGATCCTGGAGGCGCAGCAGCTGCTCGCCGCCGACTGGAACGTGGCCGCCGACGTCTGGTCCGCCACCTCCTGGGGCGAGCTGCGCCGCGACGCGCTGGAGTGCGACGAGGCGCTGCTGCGCGGCGAGGTGCGCACCCCGTACGTCACCCGCGCGCTGGAGGGTGCGGCCGGCCCGGTCCTCGCCGTGTCCGACTGGATGCGCCAGGTCCCGGACCAGATCAGCCAGTGGGTGGAGCAGGACTACACCTCGCTGGGCACGGACGGCTTCGGTCTGTCCGACACCCGTGAGGGCGCCCGCCGCCACTTCGGTGTCGACGCCCCGTCGATCGTGGTGGCCGCCCTGGCCCAGCTCGCCCGCCGCGGCGAGGTACCGGCGTCCGCGGTCAAGGAGGCCCGGGAGCGTTACGGCCTCTGAGCCGTGCGCACGACCGTGCCGGGAGGCGGTCCGTCCCCAGGGGGCGGGCCGCCTCCCGGCTTTTCCAAGGGCGGAACCAGCCCTTCGACGCACACGCGGTGGCGGCGCGGGGGCGCAGCCGTGATGCTGGAGCCGTGATGGACGAAACGGAGTTCTGGGAGATCGTCGACCGTACCCGCGAGGCCGCCGACGGCGACCCCGAGGAGCATGCCGAGCTGCTCGTGGAGCGGTTGGCGCAGCTCGATCCGGACTCCGTCCTGGACTTCGCCCGGCATTTCGAGTCCCGGTACAACCGGGCGTACACCTGGGACCTGTGGGGTGCGGCCTGGGTGCTGCTCGACGGGGCGAGCGACGACGCCTTCGACTACTTCCGCTGCTGGCTGATCGGCCAGGGCCGGGAGGTCTTCGAGGGCGGGGTGCACGACCCGGACCATCTGGCGGAGCTGCTGGGCGACTTCGACGAGGAGATCGACGGGGACGGCGAGGAGCTCGGGTACGCGGCCGACGAGGCGTACGAGCAGCTGACCGGGGCGGTGGCCCCGGACCTGGGCATTGCGTTGCAGGCGGCGGAGCCGGAGGGCACCCCGCTGGACTTCGAGAACGAGGCCGTTCTCGCGGAGCGCTTCCCCCGGCTGTGGGCCCGGTTCAGGGGCTGACGTCCCCGTTCAGCAGTGGGTGCCGCCGTCGATGCGGATCTCGGTGCCGGTGATGAAGGCGCCGTCCTCGGAGCCGAGCATGGCGACGACGCCGGCGACGGTCTCGGGGCCTGCGAAGCCCTGTCCGATGGCCGGGGCGAGCTTGGTGAAGAGGGACCAGTCGGTGTCCTCGGGCAGGCCGGGGCCGCTGCCGGTGGTCATACCGCTCTCGATGGAGCCGGGCGCGACGCTGACGAAGCGCAGACCCTGCTTGCTGTACTCGGCGGCCAGCGCGTGGGTCATGGACTGGATGCCGCCCTTGCTGGCCGCGTAGGCGGACATGTAGGGGTGGGCGAAGGACGCCGAGGTGGAGCTGAAGTTCACGACGACCGGCCGGTCGGCGGCCAGCAGGGCCGGCAGGGACTCGCGGATCATCAGGAAGGTCCCGGTCAGGTTCACCGCGATGACCCGGTTCCACAGCTCGAGCGTGGTCCGATGGGTGTGCGCGGAGCGCAGGATGCCCGCCGCGTTGACGAGTACGTCGATCCCCCCGAGGGTGCGGGTCGCGGCGGCGACGCCTTCCCTTACGGCGCTCTCGTCGGATATGTCGAGGAGCGCGGTGGTGAGCCGGTCTTCGTGGCCCGCGGCGGCGGCGTGGTCGGCGGTGGCCTTGAGGCCGGCCTCGCCGACGTCCACCGCGTGGACCCGGCCGCCCTCGGCGAGGAGGCGGTGGACGGTGGCGCGGCCGATGCCGGAGCCGCCGCCGGTGATGAGGACCCGGCGTCCTTCGTAACGGTTCATGGCGTGAGCGTACCGAAGGCATGGCACGTTTTGTCATGCTGTCAAAAAATGTCTGGGTGAAGGAGGCGAACGATAGGCTGCTTCCGTGAGTTCCCCTCGTCCCTACGCCGCCCAGGCCGGCCCCGCCGCCCGGTCGCTGACCGAGCGCCGCAAGGCGGCCACCCAGCTCGACATCGCCCGCGCCGCCTGTGAGCTGTTCGCCGAGCACGGCCCCGACGGCACCACCGCCGAGGACATCGCCCACCGGGCGGGCGTGGCGCTGCGCACCTTCTACCGCTACTTCCGCAACAAGCAGGAGGCCGTGGCCCCGCTGCTGGCGGGCGGCGGCGACGCCTGGCGCGCCCTGCTCGCGGAGGAGGAGCCGGGCACCCCTCTCGGCGAGGCCCTGGAACGCGCCGTCATCCGGTCGCTGAGCGGCCCGCAGGCGGTCGAGGAGGGTCTGGAGGTGACCCGCGGCCTGCTGCGCGCCGCGGCGGGCGACGAGGCCCTGCGGGCGGTCTGGTACCGGGTGAACCAGGACTCCGAGGAGCGCCTGCTCCCGGTGATCGGCCGGCTGGCGGGGGCGGACGCGGATCTGCGGGAGGTGCGGCTGCTGGCCGCTGCCGCCACGGACTCGATCAGGGTGGCGCTGGAGCTGTGGTCGCGGACGGACGCTCCCGTCTCGGGGCCCGGCTCCCCCGCCGAGCTCGCGGTGCTGTGCTTGCGCGACCTCACAGGCGCGATGCCCCTGCTGCGCTGAACCAGCGCCGCAGGGGCATCGCCCCGGTCCCACGGCCCTCCGTGGTCTGATCGGTGTCAGTGGCCACCACCCCAGCCGCCGCCACCGTTGCCGCCGCCGTTGCCGCCACCCCAGTCGCCGTTGCCACCGCGGCCGTTGCCCCAGTCACCGTTGCCACCGCGACCGTCGCCCCAGTCACCGTTGCCACCGCGGCCATTGCCCCAGTCACCGTTGCCACCGCGACCGTCGCCCCAGTCACCGTTGCCACCGCGACCGTTGCCCCAGTCGTTCCAGTGGCCGTTGCCGCCGCGGCCGGAGTTGTTCCAGTTCGCGTCGTCGTGCCAGTTGTTGTGGCGCCGGTCGGAGTCGCGCCAGTTGTTGTCGCGCCAGTAGCCGCGGTCGCCGCCGACACCCGCGTTGTCCCAGCACCAGCTGGGCCGGTCGCGCCAGTCGCGGTTGCAGCAGTAGTCCCACCGGGCGTCCGAGCGGTGTGAGGGGTACCGGTAGCAGTCGTAGCCGCCGTTCCCGCCGCCACTGCCGGCGACGACCGAGGCCGAAGCACTGGCTACGGGGAGCAGACCTATGGCGATTCCTGCGGCTCCGGCCATGGTTGCCGCAACGATCCTACGGCGCATCCTCATGCACCTCCGAACATGTCTCGCTTATCAGGCCTTTAGGTCATTTCCACCCTCACTCCGCCTGGCTCACCTGTCAAAGCGAAAAGGCCCCCCGCCTCGCTCCGTGGAGCGTGGCGGGGGGCCTCCCATCAGGCATTTTAGAGGTCGAAGTACAGCTCGAACTCGTGCGGGTGCGGACGCTGCGCGATCGGGGCGATCTCGTGCGTGCGCTTGTAGTCGATCCAGGTCTCGATCAGGTCGGGGGTGAAGACACCGCCGGCCAGGAGGTACTCGTGGTCCTCCTCCAGGGCCTTGAGGACGTCCTCGAGGCTGGTGGGCACCTGCGGGACGCTCGCGTGCTCGTCCGGGGAGAGCTCGTAGAGGTCCTTGTCGATCGGCTCCATCGGCTCGATCTTGTTCTTGATGCCGTCGAGGCCCGCGAGGAGCAGGGCCGAGAAGGCCAGGTACGGGTTCGAGGACGGGTCCGGCGCGCGGAACTCGACGCGCTTGGCCTTCGGGTTCGAGCCCGTGATCGGGATGCGCATGGCGGCGGAGCGGTTGCGCTGCGAGTACACCATGTTGACCGGCGCCTCGAAGCCCGGCACCAGGCGGTGGTAGGAGTTCACCGTCGGGTTGGTGAAGGCGAGCAGCGACGGGGCGTGCTTGAGGATGCCGCCGATGTAGTAGCGGGCGGTGTCCGACAGGCCCGCGTAGCCGGCCTCGTCGTAGAACAGCGGCTCGCCGCCGGCCCACAGCGACTGGTGGACGTGCATGCCCGAGCCGTTGTCACCGAAGATCGGCTTCGGCATGAAGGTCGCGGTCTTGCCGTTCTTCCAGGCGACGTTCTTCACGATGTACTTGAAGAGCATCAGGTCGTCGGCCGCGGCCAGCAGCGTGTTGAACTTGTAGTTGATCTCGGCCTGGCCACCGGTGCCGACCTCGTGGTGCTGGCGCTCGACCTGGAGGCCCTGGGCGTCCAGCTCCAGGGAGATCTCGGCGCGCAGGTCCGCGAAGTGGTCGACCGGGGCGACCGGGAAGTAGCCGCCCTTGTAGCGGACCTTGTAGCCGCGGTTGTTCTCCTCGGAACCGGTGTTCCAGGCGCCGGCCTCGGAGTCGATGTGGTAGAAGCCCTCGTTCGCGGTGGTCGCGAAGCGCACGCTGTCGAAGATGTAGAACTCGGCCTCGGGACCGAAGAACGCGGTGTCGGCGATGCCGGTGGAGGCGAGGTACGCCTCGGCCTTCTTCGCGATGTTGCGCGGGTCGCGGCTGTAGGCCTCACCCGTGATCGGGTCGTGGATGAAGAAGTTGATGTTCAGCGTCTTGTCGCGACGGAAGGGGTCCAGGCGCGCGGTGGTGATGTCGGCGCGCAGGGCCATGTCGGACTCGTGGATCGCCTGGAAGCCGCGGATCGAGGATCCGTCGAAGGCGAGCTCCTCCGCCGGGTCGAATGCCCGCGCCGGGATCGTGAAGTGCTGCATCACACCAGGCAGGTCGCAGAAGCGGACGTCGACGAACTTGACGTCGTTCTCCTCGATGTACTGCTTGACTTCGTCGGCGTTCTGGAACATCCAACTCCTCCTACTCCCGACCCCGGGGGAGGGACGGGCTTTATAGCTCGTGGTGCGTCAGTGCGGTGCCGCACGCTGACCCGACCATAAGCAGACGGGATTTCCCAAGCATGACCCATTTGTTTCGCACAAGTTAACCAGGGTCCGGGCGGAGCGCCGTGAGGCGCCACCGGTACCGTGGTCGGGTGGACAACAGACAGGCAATCGGATCCTGGCTCTCCGGCCCCAAGGCGGCCGCCGAGGAGATGGGCGTCGACTTCGGCTATCCGGGCCAGCGGCTCGGCCTGCCGCAGCAGGGCCCCGGCTCCGTGGCGCGCTTCGGGCGCCGGATCGGAGCCGTGGCCCTCGACTGGATCGGCTGCCAGCTCATCGCGTACGGGCTGATCACCGGGGGAAACCTGGGCGCCGCGGGCAACTGGACCCTCGGCCTCTTCGTGGCCCTGACCGTACTGACGGTCGGCACCGTGGGCTTCACGCCCGGCAAGCGGGTCCTGGGCCTGCGCGTGGTCGCGGAGGACGGCGGCCGCCTCGGCATCGTCCGGGTGGTCGTGCGCACGCTGCTGCTGGCCCTGGTCATCCCGGCGCTGATCTGGGACCGCGACGGCCGCGGCCTCCACGACCGCCTCGCGCGCGCCGTCCAGGTCCGCATCTAGCGGCGAGCAGACACAGGGGCGCCCCCCGAGCCGCGGCTCGGGGGGCGCCCCTGTGTCGTATACGAAAATCGGCCGATGCGGTCAGCGCATCTTTCCACCGCGCGGCATCTTCATGCCCTTGGGCATGGGGCCCTTCGGCAGCGGCATGTTGCTCATGAGGTCACCCATGGCACGCAGCTTGTCGTTGACCACGGTGATCTGCGGGCCGGTCAGTACGCGCGGCAGCTTGAGCAGGGTGGTGCGCACCTTCTTGAGCGGCACCTCGCCCTCGCCCGTGCCCACGATGAAGTCGTGGACCGGCACGTCCGGCATGATCCGGGCCATCTTCTTCTTCTCGTTCGCGAGCAGCGGCTTCACCCGGTTGGGGTTGCCCTCGGCGATCAGCACGACGCCGGCCTTGCCCACGGCACGGTGGACGATGTCCTGCTGCCGGGTCATCGCGATGGCCGGGGTGGTCGTCCAGCCCCGTCCCACGTTGTCCAGTACGGCCGCGGCCGCTCCCGGCTGTCCCTCCATCTGCCCGAAGGCAGCCCGCTCGGCCCGTCGCCCGAAGACGATCGCCATCGCGAGGAAAGCCACCAGGAAGCCCAGAATGCCCAGGTAGACCGGGTGGTCGATCAGGAAGCCGATCGCAAGAAAGACACCGAAGGTGACGATTCCCACGCCCGCGACGATCAGACCGACCTTCGGGTCGGCCTTGCGCGTCATCTTGTAGGTCAGGGCGATCTGCTTCAGTCGCCCGGGGTTCGCAGCAGTCTCTGCGTTTGACTTCCTCGCCATACAGCGAAGTTTACGTGGCCTGCGGGGTTCGGGTAGCCGCGGCCTCAAGTACGTGTTCGGTTTCGACCCGGTCCTTCGCCCTCTTGCGGTCCTCCAGGACCGCCGTCCAGGCGTTGCGGCGGGCTCCGCTCATGAGGAGGGACTCGAAGCCCCGGAAGGCGTCGGAGAGCGTCGGGATGGCGATGGCGCGTACTGGCGCGGCCTGCATGATGTCGATCCCTTTCACGATGCTCACGTCTTCGCGAGGTGGGCGGGCGTCTACGGTGCGTGGACCAAGCGTCACTGACTGGTGTTACCAGGGCGTGACCGGTCGGTCAAATGTGATGGACACGTTGCAGACGCCGACGCGGCCCGCCGGGTTCTCTCCTCAGGAAAGAGCCTAGGGGCCGCGTCGATGCCGTATTACTTGTTGGTAGCACTTTGTGCGCGACTTCACACGGACGGTCGCGCCCCGCGTCAGGCGCTCGCGCGCTCCTCGGCTCCGCTGCGCTTCTCCATCGCCTGCTGGTAGAGGCGACCCGCCCGGTAGGACGAGCGGACCAGCGGCCCGGACATCACGCCCGAGTAGCCGATCTCCTCGGCCTCCTTCGCCAGCTCCACGAACTCGGCCGGCTTCACCCAGCGCTCGACGGGGTGGTGCCGCGGCGAGGGCCGCAGGTACTGGGTGATGGTGATGAGCTCGCAGCCGGCCTCGTGCAGGTCCTTGAGGGCCTGCGAGACCTCCTCGCGCTCCTCGCCCATGCCCAGGATCAGGTTCGACTTGGTGACCAGGCCGTACTCGCGCGCCTTGGTGATCACGTCGAGGGAGCGCTCGTAGCGGAAGCCCGGGCGGATCCGCTTGAAGATCCGCGGCACCGTTTCGACGTTGTGCGCGAAGACCTCGGGACGGGAGGCGAAGACCTCTTCCAGCAGCTCGGGCACCGCGTTGAAGTCGGGGGCCAGCAGCTCGACCTTGGTGTGGCCGGCCTCCCGGCCCGCCGTCTGCTGGTGGATCTGCCGCACGGTCTCCGCGTACAGCCAGGCGCCGCCGTCGGCCAGGTCGTCGCGGGCGACGCCGGTGATGGTGGCGTAGTTCAGGTCCATCGTGACGACGGACTCGCCGACGCGGCGCGGTTCGTCGCGGTCCAGCGCCTCGGGCTTGCCCGTGTCGATCTGGCAGAAGTCACAGCGCCGGGTGCACTGGTCCCCGCCGATGAGGAAGGTGGCCTCGCGGTCCTCCCAGCATTCGTAGATGTTGGGACAGCCGGCCTCCTGGCACACCGTGTGCAGTCCTTCGCCCTTCACCAGGGCCTGCATCTTGGTGTACTCGGGGCCCATCTTCGCCCGGGTCTTGATCCACTCGGGCTTGCGCTCGATGGGGGTCTGGGCATTCCGGACCTCGAGGCGCAGCATCTTGCGTCCGTCGGGTGCGACTGCGGACACGACCGGCTCCCTGTGACTTCGATTGTTCGGGCGCCCACCAGGGTACGCCCGTAATTTCGTACGCTCTTACGCCGCTCAACCTGCGGGCGGCCGGACTCATTCCCGCAGCCGGGAGGTCTCTATGCGGTCTCGATCTCGCGGGGCCGCAACTCGGCGTGCTCCAGTACGTCCTTCAGGTGGCGTTCGACGACCGGGAGCACCTCGGCGATGGTGACCTCGCGGCCCAGTTCGTACGAGAGCGAGGTCACACCGGCGTCGCGGATGCCGCAGGGGATGATCCGGTCGAACCAGGTGCTGTCCGGGTTCACGTTGATCGCGAAGCCGTGCATCGTGACGCCCTTGGCGACCCGGATCCCGATGGCGGCGAGCTTGCGGTCCTCGCGCCGCTGGCCGGCGTTGGACGGGGCGTACTCGGGGCCGTTGAGCCGGGGGTCGAACTCCTCGTCGGCGAGCCGCGGGTCGAAGTCGAGGGAGAGGCCGCCGATCTTCGGGCGCTCCTCGACCGGGTCGCCGAGCACCCAGACGCCGGAGCGGCCCTCGACCCGGGTGGTCTCCAGGCCGAACTCGGCGGCGGTGCGGATCAGCGCCTCCTCCAGGCGGCGCACGTGGGCGACCACGTCCACCGGCCGGGGCAGCTTCATGATCGGGTAGCCCACGAGCTGGCCGGGGCCGTGCCAGGTGATCTTCCCCCCGCGGTCAACGTCGATGACGGGGGTGCCGTCGAGCGGGCGCTCACTGGGGTCGGTGCGCCGCCCCGCCGTGTAGACCGGCAGGTGCTCCACCAGCAGGCAGGTGTCCTCGACCTCGTCCGCGAAGCGGGCCGCGTGCACCCGGCGCTGCTCTTCCCAGGCCTGGGTGTACTCCACGGATTCCGCTCCGAAGCCCAGACGGACAAACCCAAGCTCAGCCACCGCAGCGCCTCCTCATTGAACCTGCTGTGTGCACGCACTTCACTGAGCAAGGGTACGGCTGCCCGTGCGGCCCCCTTCAGGGCCCCGCTTCCGGCTCCGGGTCGGACTCGGGGCCGGGCTCCGGACCGGGCTCCGGCAGGCGCGACGGCAGCTGCCTCGGCCGTCGGCGGCCCTTCGGCGGGCGGTCCGGGTCCTCGTCCGCGCGCGGCAGCCGCCGGTGGCCCTCCGAGTGGTCGTTCACCCAGCCGCACACGCCGCAGGCGTACCGGCCGTCCAGCCCCGCGATGTAGGTGCCGCAGCGTCGGCACTCGGCCTCGGTCAGCTCGGGCGGAGGCAGCGGAGCGGTCGAGTCGGGCCGCTCCTGGGGCAGGCGTGACGGGTGGTGCCGGCGGGTCATGGCCCGCAGCGTACGCGGGCGGAGGGGGCGAGTCCGTAAAGAGCCCTACCGATTCTGCACACGATCGGATGAATGTGGGGCAGAGAGGGCGGCACCGGTGAAGTTCGCCGCTACATTCACGCCGTTCAAGGGCCGGGACTCCGGTCCGCCGCGTCAGGAAACCGTGGAGCCGATGACGGAACGACCTGCCCAGCGCGTCCCCAACCGCCAGCTGGCGGCGCTGATCGCGGAAGCCGGGTTCTCCAACGCCGGGCTCGCCCGCCGCGTCGACCAGCTCGGTCTGGAACACGGTCTCGACCTGCGGTACGACAAGACCTCCGTGACCCGCTGGCTGCGCGGCCAGCAGCCGCGCGGGACCACCCCGGCGCTGATCGCCGAGGTGTTCACCCGGCGTCTGGGTCGCCGGCTCTCCGCGCAGGACCTGGGCCTCGACGCATGCGCCCCCGTCTACGCGGGGCTGGAGTTCGCGGCCACCCCCGAGGAGGCCGTGGACATCGCGAGCGGCCTGTGGCGCAAGGACTCCGGCTCCCACGCCGAACTCCGGAAGATCGCCTTCACGCCGGCCGGGCTGGTCGTGCCCAGCCGGGACTGGCTGATCGGGCGGCCCGACGAGCGTGTGGCACGGGGCGCGGAACCGGCCGCCGCCCGCGTCCCGCTCCAGGGCCGGACCTCGGTGCCGCGGCAGCGGCAGATCGACCGGGGGCCAGGGCAGCGCGTGACGGCGGGCGACATCGCCGCGCTGAGATCGGTCGGCGAGCTCTTCCGGACCCTGGACCACACCTACGGCGGCGGGCACGCCCGCCAGGCCCTCGTGCGGTACCTGGAGCACGAGGCCGAGCCGATGCTCCGGGGAACCTACGGCGAGACCACGGGGCGGCGGTTGTTCGCGGCCGCCGCGGACCTGACCCGGCTCGCGGGCTGGACCTCGTACGACATCGCAGCGCACGGGCTCGCCCAGCGGTACTTCGTGCAGGCCCTGCGGCTCGCGCAGGCGGCCGGGGACCGGCCGTACGGCTCGTACGTGCTGGTCACCATGAGCCGGCAGGCGGTCTACCTCGGGCACGGCCGGGAGGCGGTGCAGTTGGCCCGGGTGGCCCAGCAGGGCGTCGGCTCCGGCCCGCCGCCGGTGGTGCAGGCGCTGCTGCACGCGGCGGAGGCGCGCGGGCACGCGGTCCTCGGCGAGGTCCGGGCGGCGACGGCCTCCCTGGTGCGGGCCGAGCGGGCGCTGGGCGCGGCCCGGCCGGGGGACGACGTACCGCACTGGGCGCGCCTGTACGACGAGGCGCAGCTCGCGGACGAGTTCGGGCACTGCCACCGGGACCTCCAGCAGTACCGGGCCTCGGCGCAGCACGCGGAGCGGTCCCTGCAGCTGAGGGCGCCGGGGTTCGCGCGCTCGCGGCTGTTCTGCCGGGTGGTGCTGGCCACGGCACGGCTGGGGCTGGGCAAACTGGACCAGGCGTGCGCGCTGGGCGCGGAGGCGGCGCAGCAGGCGATGGAGATGCGGTCGGTGCGGGCGGTGGAGTACGTACGGGACTTCGAGCGGCGGCTGGAGCCGTACCGGGACGCGTCGGCCGTGCGGACCTACCGGGACCGGGTGGCGGCGCTGTCCTGATCGCGGCGGGATCCGCGCGCCCGGGCCGTCCGGGCGGCCCGGGGGTACGGCAGGGGCCCGGTCCCGAGGCGGGAGGACCGGGCCCCTGGGTCGTGGGTGGTTCTCAGGCCGCCACCGGGAGTGCGGGCTCCGGGGCGACCGGGAGCGGGATGCCGAAGTCGCGCAGGATCGCGCCGCCGGCGCGGCGGGCCGAGTGCAGGGCGCCCTGGACGGTGTTGGTGTCGCGGTGGTCGCCGCACACGTAGAGCCCCGCCAGCACCCGCACCGGGCGGCTCCGGTCGTGCGGCGGGGGCATGGCGGGGACGGCCTCCGGCGTGTGGTGGACGGCCAGCAGCTCCCACTCGCGGGTGCTGGTGTCGTAGAGGCGGGCGAGTCGCGAGGCGGCGGTGCGCAGGACCGGCGGCGGGCCGAGCACGGTCGTGGTGACCAGGCTGCGCCCGGCCGGGGCCCGCGTCGGGTCGACCGCGCTCATGACGGCGGTGTGGGAGACGGGCCAGTTGGGGTCCCCGTCCAGGATCAGCGAGCCGTCCCGGGGCAGAGGGCCGGCGGTGGCATGGTGCAGGACGGTGACCTCGTGGAACGCGGGCACGCGCAGCCCGGGCAGGAGCTCGGCGGCGGCGCGGGCGCCGGTGGCGAGCAGGACGGAGCGGCAGCGGAAGTCGCCGTGCTCCTCGGTGGTGACCAGGTTGGTGGCCACCGACCGGACCCTGACGCCGGTCCGTACGGTGCCGGGCGGCAGGCCCGCTGCGAGCAGGTCGGGCAGGGCCGCCGCGCCGCCTTCGGGCACGGCGAGCCGGCCGCGGGCGAAGGTGCGCAGGGCCAGGTCGGCGACCCGGCTGGAGGTGGTGAGCTCCGGGTCCCGGAGCAGGGCGGCGAGCAGCGGCCGGAGCACGCCGTTCAGGGTGCGGGACGGCAGACCGCGGGTGTGCAGGGCCGCGGCCGCGGTGCGTTCGGGCCGGGCGAGCAGCTTGTCCTCGGGCAGCGCGGCGAGCCTGCCGAGGGCGGCGCTGAGGCGGGCCTGGTCGAGGGAGCCGCTGGCCAGGGCCCGCGCCGGGGTGAGGGACCCGGCCCGCAACTGCCTGCCGTCGGTGTGGACCAGGACGCCGGGCGTGAAGGGGCGCAGGACCAGGGCCCGGAGGGCGTGGGTGCGCTCGAGTTCGCCGTACGCGGTGTTGAGCAACTGGGCGGTCCGGTCGAGCCGGAACCCGTCGGCCGATTCGGTGGCCATCCGTCCGCCGGGATCGTCCGCGGCCTCCAGGACGGTGACCGTGACCCCGGCTGCGATCAGGTGGTGCGCGGCCGCGAGTCCTGAGACTCCGGCTCCTACGATGACGACGTCCGCATGGTGTGCGGCATTGGGTGCGCTGCTGAGCACGTGCCCCTCCCCGAGGTCGGCGCGGCTGTGTGGGGATCCTCCTTCCCTCAACCGGTCGAACGGGAACCCCAGTTGGACCGGGTATTGCGGACAACTCCGGTCGCACGACGGTCGCATCCGGGTCACGAACGGTCGCACACGGTCGCACGCCGATCAGTGGAGCGCGGCGCGGATGGCCTGTTCGATGCCGGGGTCGCGGAAGACGAACCCGGACCGCAGGAGCCTGGTGGGGCGGGCGCGCTGACCGCCCAGCACGTCCCGGGAGAACTCGCCCAGCCCGACGCGCAGGGCCACGGCCGGTACGGGCAGCACCGCCGGCCGGTTCAGTACACGGGCCATGGCGGCGGTGACCTGGCGGTTGGTCAGCGGTTCGGGGGCCGTGAGGTTGACCGGGCCGCTCAGCGCCGGGGTGTCGATGATGTGGCGCAGGGCCGCGACCTCGTCGTGGAGGGAGATGTACGGCCAGTACTGCCGGCCGTCGCCGAGGCGGCCGCCGACGCCCGCCCGGAAGAGGGGGAACATCCGACCGAAGGCCCCGCCCTCCTTGGCGACGACCAGTCCGGTACGGGCGAACGCGGTGCGGATCCCGGCCTGCCCGGCGGGGGCGGCGGCGGCTTCCCACTCCACGCAGACCGAGGGCAGGAAGCCGTGCCCGGCGGGGGTGTCCTCGTCCACGGGCCGGTCGCCGGTGTCCCCGTAGTAGCCGACGGCGGAGCCGCTGACCAGGACGGCGGGCGGCTCGTCGAGGCCGGCGAGCGCGTTCGCGAGCGCGGCGGTGCCCAGCACGCGGCTGTCGCGGATCTTCCGCTTGTAGGCGGCGGTCCACCGGTGGTCCCCGATCCCCGCCCCGGCCAGGTGCACGACGGCGCCGCAGCCGGCCAGCCCGGCCGGGTCCACGTGGCCGCGCTCCGGATCCCACCGCGCCTCGTCAGCGCGGGCCGGATCCCGCCGCACGAACCGCACCACCTCGTGGCCGTCGGCCCGCAGGGACCGCACGAGTGCACTGCCGATGAGACCGGTCGAGCCGGTGACTGCGATGCGCATGGGGCCATCCTGCCGGGTCGCTGCGCTGTGCTCGGGCGGTTCGGGGCGCGTCGCGGTCCTTCGCCGGACGGGCGTGCCCCGGCGGCGTCACGACACGGCGCTCCGCGCCCGCGCCTCAGACGCCGCCGGGGCCGGGAGGGCCCGCCGGATCCGCCCCGACCTCCGAAGGCCAGGCCCCGCCGGAGTTCGAGGCGGCCGTTCCAGCCCCGCCGGCGATCGAGACGGCCGTTCCAGTCCCACCCGCCGGCGATCGTGGCGCGAGGCACCGGGCGAAGCGCCGGGGCCGGGCAGAGCACCGAGGCCGGGCAGAGCGCCAGGGCCGGGCAGAGCCGGGGGCCCGGCAGAGCGCCGGGGGCCCGGCAGAGCGCCAGGGCCGGGCAGAGCCGGGCCCGGCCTGAGGGCCAGGGGCGGGCGGAGGGCGGGGCGTCAGGCGGTCGCGGTGCCGAGCCAGGTGCCGACCGCGTAGGTGACGGCCATGGCCAGGGCGCCGCCGGCCACGTTGCGGGCGACGGCGCGCGGGACCGGGGCCCCGCCCAGCCGTGCGCTGAGCACCCCGCACAGCGTGAGCGCCGCCAGCACCGCCACCACCGTCACCGGCACCCGCGCCGACGGCCCCGGCAGGGTGATCGCCAGCAGGGGCAGCAGCGCCCCCACGGTGAAGGCGGCGAGGCTCGCGTAGGCCGCGTGCCACGGGTTGGCCAGCTCGTCCGGATTGATCCCGAGCTCCACCCGGGCGTGGGCCCGAAGGGCGTCCCGTTCCGTGAGCTGCTCGGCGGCCTCCCGGGCGACGTCCCGGCTCAGGCCCCGCTCCGTCAGCAGATCCGTGAGCTCGTCGAGCTCCGCCTCCGGCTCCTCCGCCAGTTCCCGGCGTTCCATGTCGAGCGCGGCCCGTTCGGAGTCCCGTTGTGAGCTGACGGACACGTACTCCCCCGCTGCCATGGAGAGGGAGCCCGCCAGCAGTCCGGCGACGCCCGCCGCCAGGATCGACGGGCGGGAAGTGGTGGCGCCGGCCACGCCGACCACTAGGCCCGCGGTGGAGATGATCCCGTCGTTGGCGCCGAGCACGCCCGCGCGCAGCCAGTTGAGCCGTGTGCTCATCTCCGCGCTCGCCGGGGCGTCGGCGGTGCCGTGCGCCTCGACGTGGGCCCGGCCGGGCGCCTTTCCCGGGCTGTCGTTTCCCGTCACGCCACCACTGTGGCGGCCCCGGGGAGTGTCCGCAAAGCAGCGCCGGTCCCCCGGCGGGCCGGTCCGGGGTGCGCGGGCCCGCACCCCGTACCAGGGTGGAGGGGTGAGACGTGGACGCGCTGAGCCGGGCGGGCTGCGCGGCGAGCCACCGCCGCGCTGGGCCCGGATCGCGCCCGCGGCGGCCCTGGTGGCGCTCGTCCTCGCGCAGTCGCTGACGACCGACGTGGAGCTGGGCTTCTTCCTGGCGGGCCTGCCGCCGGTGGCGGCGTTCGCGTACGGGGCGGCCGGAACCGCGATCTTCGCGGCCCTCGTCCTGCTGCTGCTGGGCGTGCACGACATCGGTGTGGCCCAGGCCAAGGGGACGGACCTCGCCACGGTGGCGGTCGTCGGGCTGCTGAGCGTGGTCATCGCCTGGGTCCGCCAGCGCCGGGACGAACAGCTGGTCAGTGTGCGGACGGTCGCCGAGGCCGCCCAGCTGGCGGTGCTGCCGCCGGTGCCCGAACAAGTGGGCGAGGTGCGCTGCTCCGGGCTCTACCGGGCGGCGCAGCGCGGCACGCTGGTGGGAGGCGACCTGTACGACGTACGGGTGGGGCCGTTCGGGGTCCGGGCGCTGGTCGCGGACGTACAGGGGCACGGCCTGGCGGCGGTGTCCACGGTGGCGGCGCTGCTCGGGGCCTTCCGCGAGGCCGTACTCGACGACGCGGAGCTGGCGGCCGTGGCGGTCCGGCTGGACCGGCGGCTGCTGGCGGACGCGGCGGACGCCCATGTGGACCATCCCGAACTGTTCGCGACGGCGGTGCTGGTGGAGTTCCCGCACGGTCTGGACCTCGTACGGTTCGTGTCGTGCGGGCATCCGCCGGCGTTGCGGCTGCGGGGGGCCGAGGTCGAGGAGGTGACCGTGGAGCCGGGGCCCCCGCTGGGCCTGGGGCTCGCGGGACCGGATCCGCCGAAGGTGGTGGAGCTGCCGGTGCGGCCCGGGGACCAGTTCCTGCTGCACACCGACGGGGCGACGGAGGCCCGGGACGCGGCCGGGCACTTCTACCCGCTGGCGACCCGGGTGCCTGACCTGGCGCGGGACCCGGTCGGCCTGGTCGGGGCGGTCTGGAAGGACCTGTCGGCCTTCACGAGCGGCGGGCCGGGCGACGACGTGGCACTGCTGCTGCTCTCTCCGGACGGACGTCCGTGAACCCCCCGTCCCGGGCGGTGCCGGGAGTTCGGCCGGGGCCCCGCCCTCCGCCCTCGGGCGGTCGGCCGGGGCCCGGCATGCAATGAGGCGCCGTCACGACTCCTTGATGAACGCGCGCACCATCTTGCAGGTGACGTTGGACGGCCGGTGGATACCCGTGCGGACGGCCATCGTCCGGATCTTCCGGTTGGTGGCGCGCTTGGCGTCGTACGTCCCCGAGTCGAGCAGGGATATCGCCAGCCGCATCGCCTTCAGACGGCGGTTGTGGCTCTCGTACCACTCGCGGGGCAGGCCCGCCGGCAGCGGCTTCTTCTGGACGGGCCGGACGGTGCTGGCAGTGGCCATCTACAGCCTCCCAAACGGTAGTTGGCTTCCTGTCGTTCTGCTTCGATTTTACCGGGGACCACTGACAAAAGCCCCTGGCCAGGCGGGCCCTGAGTAGGGTTGGGGCCATGGAGATCTGGATCAACCCCGCGTGTTCCAAGTGCCGCAGCGCGCTCGACCTGCTGGACGCGGAGGGCGCCGAGTACACCGTGCGCCGATACCTGGAGGACGTGCCCTCCGAGGACGAGATCCGCGAGGTGCTGGGCCGTCTCGGGCTGGAGCCGTGGGACATCACCCGTACGTCGGACCCGCTGGCCCGGGAGACCGGCGTGCGGGACCTGCCGCGCGAGGAGACGGACGCGGCGCGGGCCCGGTGGATCACCCATCTGGCCGCGCACCCGAAGCTCATCCAGCGCCCGATCATCACCGCCGAGGACGGCTCGGCCGTGGTCGCCCGCACCGAGGAGGCCGTCCGCGACGCGCTGTCCCGTACGGCCTGAGACGCGCCGCACGCCCGGACGCCGCAGCCCGCGCGCGGCGGCCGCTCCCCCGCCCGGGCACGGCAGGTGCTCCAGCACGCCGCCCGGGCCGATCAGCGGCGGAGAGCCTGGCGGTCGGCGAGCAGGCGGGCGATCTCGGCGGCGGCCGTCAGGGGCATGGCGTGGTGCGGGACCCCGGGCAGTACGTCGACCCGCGCGCCCGGCAGCGCCTCGCGCGCGGCGCGGGCCGCCCGGCCGGGGTCGTGGCAGCGGGCCTGCCCGGCGAAGAGGACGTCCACCCGCAGGTCCGGCTCCGCGAGGCGGACGAGGTCCGGGCGCGGCCCGGTGACCGGCCGGGCGGTGGGGAAGCGGGCGGTCTCGTCCTGGAGGCGGAGCCAGGCCGGGTCGAGGGCGGCCCCGCGGGTCTCCCAGGCGAGGAAGGCACGGATCCGCTCCGGGGTGGGCCGCACCAGCACGGGCAGGGCGCGCAGGACGTAGCCGGGGCGGAGTCCGGCGAAGACCTGGGTCGGGTCGAGCAGGACGAGCCGGCCGATCCGGGCGGGCCGCCGGGCGGCGTGGTGGGCGGCGATCCAGGCGCCGTACGAGTGCCCGCCGAGGGTCACCGGTGCGCGCGTGCCGAGCCCGTCGAGCACCGCGTCGAGCCAGACGGCCAGGTCTTCCGGGGTTCGCGGGGCCCGCCCGGGCCCCGGGACGCTGAGCCCAGGTTCACCCACGAGGTCCACGGCGTGCACGCGGTGGGTGCGGGCCGCCCCGGCGGCGGCGCAGGCGCCCCACACCGCGGAGGTGGCCCCGCCCCCCGGCAGCAGCACCAGCGGCGGGGCGCCGGCCGGGCCGCAGCTGTTGACGCGGGTGACCCCGTAGGGGGTCGGCAGGTCGGCGGACTCGACGGGTCCGGGCCACCCGGCGAGCACCGCTTCGTAGGCGCTGCGGAAGGCGGCAGAGGCCGGGGCCGGGGACGGGGACGGGGACGGGGACGCAGAGGAACGGTGGGGCGACATCCGGGACACGGGCTGCTCCAATGTCTCGCCAGGCGATAATCTCGCTGAACGAGATATTAGGCAGGAGGCGATGTGCCCGACAACCACGAGCCCGACAATCTGCGACTGGTGCACCTGCTGCGGGCGGTGACCGTCGATTTCGGCCTGCGCCAGGCGGAGTTCGCCGCCCGCAACGGCATGCACCCCACCGACGTACGGGCCCTGATCTGCCTGCTGGACGCGGCCCGCGCGGCCGAGCCGGCCACGGCGGGCCTGCTCGGCGCTCGGCTCGGCCTCAACTCGGCCGGCACCACTGCCGTGATCGACCGGCTGGAACGGCTCGGCCACGTGGCCCGGATCCGCGACGAGCACGACCGGCGCCGGATCCTGCTGCGGGTGGAGCCGGCCGCGATCCGTCTGGGCCGGGAGTTCTTCGGGCCCCTGATCGACGGGGTACTGCGGGTGCTGGACTCCTTCGACCCCGCCGAACGCGACACCGTCCGCCGCTTCCTGACGGCCACCCACACCGTCTTCGCGTCGGAGCCGCGCCCCTGACCGCCGCCACACCCCCGCCCCCGAGCGGCCGGCGGGCTCTGACGGGGGCCCGGCGGAGGCGGCCCGTCGGGCGGCGGCGTTCTTCACAACGCCCCCACCCCCGGTTCTCGTAGGGTGACCGGAGCACCAAAAGAGGACATACCGCACCTGAGGACTCAGTCGTGACCGAGCAGCAGCCGCAGGAAGAGGGCCTGACCGCCCGCCCTCCCCAGCCGTCCCACCGGCACGCCGACTGGATGTTCGGCGGGGTCTACGGGACGGTCCTGGCCGGTGCCCTGTTGGCCGCACTGAACCAGGAGGGAGAGGACTTCAGCCCCTTCTACGACGCCAGCTGGGTCCTGGTGACGGCGGCCACGGCCGGGCTCGCGCACGGCTATTCGCACCACATGGCCTCCCACCGGGAGGAATCCGGAAGGCTCCGCCGGCAGGTCCTTGCCCGGGCCCTGTGGAACGAGTGGCCACTGATCGCGGCCACCCTTCCGACCGTCCTGCTGCTGACCGTCGCGGGGGTCGGCGGCTGGGACGCCTACGCCGTGACGGCCGGCGGACTCGGCCTGAACACCGCCCTGCTGTTCGGCTGGGGCTCGCTCACGGCGCTCCGGGCCGGCCACCGGCTCGGCCGGGCCCTGCTGACCGGCCTGGCCGATGCCGCCATCGGCCTCGCCATCATCGTGGCCAACGCCCTCATCAAGTAGGGAGCTGCGCCTCCGCCTGCGCCAGGATCTCCGTCAGCCGGGCCCCGAACTCCGCTCCGCGCGGATCGGGCACGCCCGTCCGGGCCGCGGTGAGCAGTGCGTCCAGGGCCCGCCCGTAGGCGCCCGGCACATCGCTCCAGCCGGGCAGCTCGTGCACGCCCGCACTGCCGCGCAGCTCCAGTCCCACCCCGGCGGCCGCCTGCGGGGCTCCCAGGCTGAGCACGGCGGTGCTGGCCGCGCCGGAGGCGTGCCGCAGCGCCAGCTGGACGACGTCGGAGGGGCCGCGGGTGGCACTGACCTCGGTGACGTCCCCGAGGATCGGGATCAGGACGGACAGGGCGTGCGGCCCTACGTCCCACAGCCCGCCCTTGGCCTTGCGCCAGGGCGAGTCGGCGTAGGCGCTGGGCGTGCCGTCGGGCGGGAAGACGGCGCCGAGCCAGTGCGCGGCGGCCGTGAACCAGCCGGTGCGGGCGGCCTGCTCGTCGACCCAGCCCGCCGTGGGTTCGGCGAAGCGCAGGGTGAGGAAGACGACGGAGGCGACCTGGTGGCGGGCGACGGCTTCGGCGACGGCCCGGGCGTCCTGCGGCGTCGTCGCGACGGGCTTGTCGAGCAGCAGGTGGCGGCCGGCGGCGGCCGCGCGCACGGCGAGCGGGGCCTGTACGTCGGGCGGCAGGGCGAAGGCGGCGACGTCACAGTCGGCGAACAGCTCGTCGGGCTCTTCGTACACCTTCACGCCGTACTTCTGCGCCAGCTCCGCCGCGGCTTCGGGCCTGCGGCCCCACACGCCGGCGAACTCGGATCCGGCGTGGGCGGCGATGGCGGGGGCATGGGTGCGGTGGGCCCAGGGGCCGGTGCCGAGCAGCCCGACCCGGGGGCGGGGCCCTGCGGGGTTCTGACCGGCGGCAGTTGGGGCGGCGGTCTCGGCGGGAACTCCGGCGCGTTCTGCGCCGGCGTCTCCGGCCGGGCTCAAATCAGACGAAATGCTCACGCCGCCAGTCTGCCCCACCCGGACGGGTGCTCGACCGCCAACCCGCACAAGCCGCCGGACCAGCGGCGTAAACCTCGGTAACACGGGGTTCACACACGGGCAACGGAAGAGAAATCGCGGACGGGCACGCTGCGGTCAACACCGCAGCGATGAAGCAGCGTCCAGCAGCACCCGCAGAGTCTGAGGATGGGCCCGTGAGCTACAAGGCTGAGTACATCTGGATCGACGGCACCGAGCCGACGGCGAAGCTTCGCTCCAAGACGAAGATCCTGGCCGACGGCGCCGAGCTGCCGATCTGGGGCTTCGACGGATCGAGCACCAACCAGGCCGAGGGCCACGCCTCCGACCGCGTGCTGAACCCGGTGTTCTCCTGCCCGGACCCGATCCGCGGCGGGGACAACATCCTTGTGCTGTGCGAGGTCCTGAACATCGACATGACCCCGCACGAGTCGAACACCCGCGCGCTGCTGCGTCCGGTGGCCGAGAAGTTCGCCGGCCAGGAACCGATCTTCGGCATCGAGCAGGAGTACACCTTCTTCGACGGCGTCCGGCCGCTCGGCTTCCCGGTGGGCGGCTTCCCGGCCGCGCAGGGCGGCTACTACTGCGGCGTCGGCTCGGACGAGATCTTCGGCCGCGAGATCGTCGAGAAGCACCTGGACCACTGCCTGGCGGCGGGGCTGGAGATCTCCGGAATCAACGCCGAGGTCATGCCCGGCCAGTGGGAGTTCCAGGTCGGCCCGCTGGGCCCGCTGGAGGTCTCCGACCAGCTGTGGATCGCGCGCTGGCTGCTCTACCGCACCGCCGAGGACTTCAACGTCTCCGCGACCCTGAACCCGAAGCCGGTCAAGGGCGACTGGAACGGCGCGGGCGCGCACACCAACTTCTCCACGAAGTCGATGCGGGAGGAGTACCGCGCGATCATCTCGGCGTGCGAGGCGCTGGGCGAGGGCAGCAAGCCGCTCGACCACGTGAAGAACTACGGCGCCGGCATCGACGAGCGCCTGACGGGTCTGCACGAGACGGCCCCGTGGAACGAGTTCAGCTACGGCGTCTCGGACCGCGGCGCCTCGGTCCGCATCCCGTGGCAGGTGGAGAAGGACGGCAAGGGCTACATCGAGGACCGCCGCCCGAACGCGAACGTGGACCCGTACGTGGTGACCCGCCTCATCACGGACACCTGCTGCACCGGCCTGGAGAAGGACGGCCTGGCCTGACGGCCCCCGCCTCCCCCGGACACCCACGCCCGCCGCGCCTTTCCAGGCCCGGCGGGCGTTGTCGGTACCGGCCGGGACGGTGTGGCCCCATGTCGGCGATCAGGATCCCGTCGGGGCGCTCGGCGCCGAGGGCGTCGGGCGGGCGTGGGGCGGCTCCGTCCGCGATGCGATACGCATGACGGGACTGGACTGGCGCAAGCGGCTGGCCTGTTGAGGGATTGCCCCGCTTTGCCCGTCCCTGGACCGCATCATGAGACGTTGATCCATCATGCGAGACGCAGCCTGCCCCGACGGCGGCTCTTCTGCTTGAATGGGGCCATGGCCAGCCACTCGCACACCTCGTCAGGTCGCAGCGACCTCGAGCCGTTCTGGCCGTCCCGTCAGGACCACGACTTCGATCGTGAGTGTTGCCGCGCGAAGAACGCGCCGGCCCTCTAAAGCCTCCGGGACCTCCCCTTCGGGTTTCCCCGAGGCCTTCGGTCTGCGCGGCACGACATCGATGACGCACGTACGTCTCCTGCCGACCACTCCGCGTGAAAGAGCTGACCACTCATGGCGAACACCCGCTCCCTGACCTCCGCTGCGGCCGCTCCCCTCACCTATCCGCCCAGTCCCCGCCACCGGCTGCGCGCCGTGGACCGGGACGAGGTGGCCCGGGTCGCGGACTTCCTCCCGCCCGGCGCCACCTGGCTGCCCGCACCCCAGCACACCCTTCCGGCGCTGCCGGGCCGGCCGCCGATGGTCGGCTACCTGGTTCTCGTGCCGGCGGACCAGCAGCCTCCCATCGCCTTCGCCCCGCAGGCCGTGGCCGCCCCGCTCCACCCGGCCCCCGGCGCCCGCCCCGAGCCCGCGGCCACCGCCCCGGCCCCCGGCCAGGACGACGTCCTGATCCGCATCGACGCGGCGCAGCGCACCGCCGAGGTCGACGGCCGCGTACTCGACCTGACGTACCTGGAGTTCGAGCTGCTGGCCCACCTCGTGCAGCACCCGCACCGGGTGCACAGCCGGGACCAGCTGGTCACCACGGTCTGGGGGTACGGCCACGTCGGCGACGGCCGGACCGTGGACGTCCACATCGCCCGGTTGCGGCGCAAGCTGGGCGGGGCCCACCGCGGCGCGATCCAGACGGTGCGCCGCGTGGGCTACAAGTACGCCCCCTGACCGACCGGGACGACGGTGGGCCCGTACCCCTCCCCGGAGCACGGGCCCACCTCTTTCACCGGTGCGGCACTACGCGGCCGCGGCCACCGCCCGTCGGCGTGCCGCGAAACCGAGCAGCAGGTCCACCACCAGGAAGACGACCAGGCTGATGCCCAGCAGCGGGATGAACCAGCCCACCAGCGCGGTCACCGCGGCCAGCGGCAGCACCACGGTCAGGGGCAGCTTCCGCCAGGCGCCGCGCGGCTGCGCGCGGCCGGCCGACAGCGTGCGGTCCTTCGTCGGCCGGCGCAGCCACCACATGCGGTAGCCCCAGAAGATCAGGAACATCACGCCGACGGCCAGCGCCGCGAGCACGATCTGGTTGAGGAGCCCGAAGGTCTGCCCCATGTGCAGGTCGATGCCGAAGCGGGTCATCTTGGCGAGCACGGGGTAGTCGGCGAAAGGCAGTTCGTCGATGATCCGGGCGTCGGCGGGGTCGACGGCGACGGTGTCGAAGTGCACCGGCACCTGCTTGTCCTGCTCCTTGATGACGTACCCCTTGCCCTGGGCGGGCAGGGTCACGCGGATCGCCTCGGTGACGCCGGCGTCCCGGGCGGCGGCCACGGCCCGGTCGAGGCCGACGTCGGCGGTGGGGGCGGGCGCCGGCATCTGGGTGCCCTCGGGCATGGTGTGGCCCGCGTGCTCGTCGGCGCCGCCGGCCTCCGTACCCGGGTTCAGCTTCGCCGAGACCGCCGGGGTGGCCCCGCCGAGGCCGTCCTGGAGCTGCCCGATGTTCTCACCGGCGTACTTCGACCAGGTCAGGCCGGTGGCGGAGAGCACGACGAGTCCGGCGACGGACCACAGGCCCACGACCCCGTGCCAGGACAGGGTCCGGCGCCGGCCGGTGGCCTCCCGGTCCGGGAGGACGAGCTGCGACGCGCGCTTGCGGCGGCGTCCGATCCACAGGGCGAGGCCGCCGAGCGCGACCACCCACATCCAGCTGGCGGCGAGTTCGCTGTAGTTGCGGCCGAACTCCCCGAGCTGGAGGTTGGAGTGGAAGGTGCTCAGCCACGCCCGCAGCGGCAGGGCGTCGCCGACGGTGGTGAGCTGCCCGCGCACCTCGGCGGTGTACGGGTCGACGAACACGGTGAGGGTCTCGCCCTCCGCGAGGCCGGAGCTCTCCATGATCACCCGGGTGGTGGCCTCGGCGTCGGGGCCCGGCCACACGGAGACGACCTCGCCCTCGGGTGCGGCGCCCTTGGCCGCCTCGACCTGGGCGCTGAGCGGCAGGGCTCCGTCGCCGACGCGGGGGACGGTCAGCTCGTCGGCGTAGACGATCTTCTCGGCCTGCCACGAGACGGCGTACAGCAGGCCGGTGGCGGCGGCGAGGAACAGCAGCGGGGCGATAAGCAGGCCCGCGTAGAAGTGCATGCGCAGGAGCAGCGGGCGTACGGCGGCCCAGCCGCCGCCGCGGCTCTTGGGTGTGGCGGACGGGTCGGAGTCCGGGGTGCGGACGTCCTGGATCTCTTCGACGGACATGTCGGTCCTAGGTGTTGGCGAAGGCATGGGAACGGCGGCCCCAGGTCTCGCCTCCCCTCGCACGGGTGCCGTGGAGGTGCGCCGGATCAGGCGCGGGCAGGACGGCCGGGGGCCGTGGAGCGGTGGACACTGCCGCTCCACGGCGGCCCTCGGCGCACCACGGCGTGGGCGTGAACCGCTCCGCGCAGTCGGCGGGGGCGCCGGTAGGGAGCACGGAAGACGGGAGGGGCCGCTACGGCGGCGACCCGGGCGCGCAGCAGGTCGAGCGCGCGGGCGAGCGGCCGGGCGGCGTGCAGAGCGGCGGCGCCCAGGACGCGCGCCAGCCGGAAGACCGCGGCCTCGCCCCGCGCCAGCCAGGCGGCGCAGACCAGCCCGGCGAGCACGTGCGCGGCGATCATCCCGGCGCCGCCGTGGGAGGCCATGCCTGCCACCTCGGCCATGCCGGCGTCCGCCATGCCGGGGGCCTCGGCGGCGGGGATGTGGTGGTGCCCCTGCATCGCGGCCGGCCCGGGGGCGGACTCGGCCGCCTGGCTGCCGGAGAAGACCAGGTGCAGCACGCCCTGTACGGAGAGCACGGCTGCGGCGATCCCCACGGGTCCGCGTCGTCGGCCGGTGAGGGACCAGGCGAGGACGGCGGTCACCGCGAAAGCGCCCAGAAGACCGGAGAAGGGAACATTCATGCCGGACATGTACGAATGCCCCACCGCGCCCAGCATGACGCACACCGCCGCGAAGATCGCGGCTCGGGTGGCGCGCAGCGGCGCGAAGGATTCGAACATGGCCGGGACATGTTCGCACGACGCCCCTTGGCCTCCGCCAGAGGCTTATCCGATCATGAGCAGGTGAATCCAATTCCGTGGGGAGCGGTGTACGCAGGCGGCGTCCAGCTCGGGGCGTACGCACTCGAGCGCACCGAACCGGCCGACCGGGAGCGGCTGCTCCGGGACTGCTCGACGAATGTCGACAATCTCGCCGCCGGGCGCTGGGAGACGCTGCTGAGCAGCGCCCTGGTCGTCGAAGAGCCGATGCCCCTGCCGTACGCGCTGCTGCTGGTCGCGGTGCTCGGCTACGCCGAATACGCGTACGGGGCCTGGTGGGCGGCCGCGGTGTTCCTGTTCGGGCACGCCTCGGCAACCCTCCTCGTGTACGGCGCACTGCGCAGGACGACCGATTCCGCAACCCGCCGCGCCCTGGACGTGGGAACGAGCTACGGGTTCAACGCCGTCCTCGGCACGCTCACCTCCACCCTGCCGCGCGGGCCCGTCCGCACGGCCGTCCGGGTCGGCCTGCTGACGCTCGCGGCGGCGCCCGTACTGAAGCGCGGCCGGACCTTCACCGACGCCGGGCACCTCGCGGCCCTCGGGATCGGCATGGGCGTTTCACTGGCCCTCGATTACCTTTCCGGTACAGACCGTCGGAAAATTGTCTGAATCGAACCGCCGCGTCACCTGATGACCCCGCGCCGCACGACCGCACGACGCACCACCGCACGACGGCATCCCCACCTCGCCACCTCGCCGCATGACACGAGTAACTCGCACACCGCTGGAGCCGCCACGATGACCGCCACCCCCTCCACCACCGTCGCCAACCTCCGCGACCTCGGCGGCACCCCGCTCTCCGGCGGCCGCACCGTGCGCCCCGGCCTGGTCCTGCGCTCCGGTCAGCTCGACCGGCTCGACCTCGGCACCGACCCGGTGGTGGCGGCGCTGGGCGTGCGCACCGTCATCGACCTCCGCACCGACGCGGAGCGCGCCGACCACCCCGACCGCATACCTGCCGGCGCCCGGCTCCTGGTCGCCGACGTCCTCGCGGACAAGCTGCGGCAGGCCGGCAAGAAGCCCGCCGCCGCCCAGCTCAAGGACCTGCTCTCCGACCCGGTGGTGGCCGAGGAGCACTTGGGCGGCGGCAAGGCTCAGGCCCTGTTCGCCGACACCTACCGGTCCTTCGTGCACTCCGGCTCCGCGCAGGCCGCGTACCGCATGCTGCTGACCGAGGCCGCCGACCCGGAGGCGGGCCCGCTGCTGTTCCACTGCACGGCCGGCAAGGACCGCACCGGCTGGGGCGCGACCGTCGTCCTGGCACTGCTCGGCGCGGACGACGACACCCTGATGGCCGAATACCTCTCCGTCAACCCGGCGGTCAAGCAGGCCTTCGCCCCGATGATCGAGGGCTTCACGGCGGCCGGCGGCAACCCGGACATCGCGCTCGCCCTGATCGGCGTCTTCCCCTCCTACCTGGAGGCGGCCCTCGACGAGGTCGAGACGCGCTACGGCTCCATGGAGAAGTACGTGCGCGAGGGCCTCGGCGTCGCGGACGAAACGGTCGAGGCACTCCGCGCACGTCTCGTGGGCTGAGGCCTCCGCGGGGACGCGGACGGGTGACCATCCGACGATTCGCTCGTTCTGCTGAACGTGACTGCACCGGATACCGCCACCCGCCCCCAGCCTCCCGCGGCTCCCGACGTCGAGCAGGCCGAGGCCGCGATCGTCGAGCACTACCCGCGGCTGGTGCGGCTCGCCTATCTCGTGCTGCCCCCGACCCTCGGCCGCAACCGGCGGGTGCTCACCGCCCACTCACTGGTACAGCGGGCACTGCCGCGCGGGCGGAGGGACGCGGCGGCGGGGGTCGCCGCCGTGCAGGGCGGGGTCCCGGGGCAGCGGGGCGGCCCGGACGACTCCGGGTACGCGTACGTCCGGCTGCGGGTGCTGCGCGCGGCACTGGAGGCGGGGCTCCCGCTGACGTTCCGGGCGCTGCCCCGCCGTGCGCAGCTCCCGCCGGCGCTGCCCCAGGTGTGGGGCCTGCGGCTGTTCCCCCGCTCGGGCGGCGCCGAGGAGCTCGCCCTCGACCAGTGGCTGGCGACCCTGGACGGTCCCGGCCGGGCCGCCTGCGTTCTGCGCGCCCTGGAGCGGCTGCCCGAGCCGGAGGTGCTCCGGGTGCTCGACGAGGCCGGCGTTCCGGACCCGGCCGCCGCCGCCCGGGAGTCCGGTGATCCGGCGAACGACGCGCTGTTCGCCTCCCCCGAGTTCGACCCGTGCGTGCTCCAGGCCCGGCCCACCGACCTGCTGCGACGGCGGCGTCTGACGCGGGCCGCGCTGGCCGCAGGGGCCGCCCTCGCCGTCTGCGGGGCGCTGCTCGCGCTGCCCGGCGGGGGCTGGGGCTCGGACGGGGCCGCCGCGCCGCCGTACGCGCGCAACGCCGCGGCCGAACAGGCTCTGGATCCGGCCAAGCTGGTCCGGGTCGCGCCCGCGCTCTGGCACACCTCCTCCCGTACGGACTTCTCCACCTGGCCGGCCCGCGGTGACCGCGCGGACGACACCGCCCTGCTGCGCCGGGCGCTGGCCGTCTGGGCGCGGCCCGGTTCGTCCGTGGTCGTCTCGGCCACCCCGGGGACACCGTCCGGGCCACCGATGGGACCGGCGCAGCTGCTGTTCGCGGGTGCCGTCGACCAGGCCGTCGTGGTCCTGCTGTACGACGGTCTGCGGGTGGTCCGCTACGCCGAACCGCGCTCCGGTTCGGCGGGGGCGGCCCTGGACTTCGCCCGGACCGACGGCGCCTCGGCGGACACCGCGACCGCGCTGGTCGTCAGCCGGGTCGACGGCAACGTCCGCTATCTCGCGGCGCCCTGGGTGACGGGGGTGGCCCTGCGGGACCTGCTCAAGCCCGGCGGCCCGCCGGCGGTGCTGAAGACGACCCAGGACGGGGTCACCCCGCCGGTTCCGGGACCGGCTCCGACGGGCGACTGCACCAGCTGGAACGCCCTGTCCCTGACCGGGGACGGCGCCACCCGGCTCATCACCGACCTGGGTGAGCTGACCCCGGCCCGGCTCACGTCGGGGGCGCCGGGGGCCGAGCGCAACGTGACGGAGGCGGCGGAGCTCGCGGACTGGTCGAGGATCGCGTGCCTGCTGCCGTCGGTGCGCTCGCACGGGGTCCGCACGGTCAACTCCTGGACGTACGCGAAGCAGCCGCTGCCGGAGGGCGACGGGACGGCGACCTGGCTCTGTACGCGGGCCGAGACCTGGCAGGGCGCGGCGGACCGCGTGCAGGCCCAGTTCCTGGCGCCGGGCTCGGCCACGGCGGCGCAGGCGGCGGCCGCGGAAGGGGCCGCGGCATGCGGGCCCCGGGAGCCGCGGGTGCTGGCGGGTGTGCTGTGGAAGTCGCGGGCGGGCCAGTGGTACGTCCTGGCGGCGGGCAGCGCGCAGTTCACCTCGCTGTCGGTCACGGGCGGCGGGGTGACCGGCTCCGCGAACGGCAACCGGTTGGCGGTCAAGGCGCCGGCCGGGGCGCAGGTCGACCTGTCGGGGAAGCTGACGGACGGGACGAAGGCGGGCGTGCTGCGCTGAGGGCGGGGCCGCCCAGGGCCGACGCGAGGTCAGATGAAGGTTCAACGACTTTACGGCTGAAGGGAGTTGGCGAGATCCGGGCATGACGGGCGCAGTGGACACATGACATGATCGGATTCCGGTTACCACCCGGTAATCCCCCACACCCCTGCCCCATTTGAAGGTCCACCACGTGCGTACGCTTGCCCGCAGTCTCCTCCTCCCCGGTCTGACCGCCCTCGCGCTCACCGCCACCGGCTGCGCCTCGACATCCCACACCGGCGCGGCCGAACCGGCCGCACCAGCCCCCCTCACCCCGTCCGCCGACAGCGGCCCGCAGCAGCTGGACGTGGCCGCCGCGCCCCAGGGTGAGCCCACCCCGGCGGCCGTCGCCCGGGGCGGCTCGAAGGGCAGGACCGAGAAGTCCACGCTCAAGGTCGCCTCGTACGACGCCGCGACCGGACGGGCCGTCATAGCCAAGGCCCCGCCCAAGGGGCCCTCCCAGGCGCCCTCGCCGGACAGGTCGGCCGAGGCCGACAAGCCCGTCGCGGCGGGCGATGTCATCGCCAGCGCCCCGGCGCCCGGCGCCCCGAACGGCCTGCTCGCCAAGGTCACCGAGGTCGTCGGCACGACCGACCGCGGCACCGAGGTCAAGACCGCCTCCACGACGCTGGCCGCCGTCCTCAACGACGACAAGGCCGACGGCAAGGTGCCCGTCGACCCCTCGGCGGTCGTCGTCGAGCCCCTGATGAAGGGCGTCACCTTCTCCTGGGCGAAGGGTGACGGCCTGAAGTTCGGCCCCGAGGGCGCCAAGCTGCCGCTCGGGAACCTCCGGCTCGACGTGAACGCCGCCGTGGACACCGCCCCGGACGCGCCCGCCTCGGCCGGCGCCTCCGTCTCCGGCTTCGTCCAACTCGCCCCGCAGGTCGAGTTCCGGTACGACGGCGCACAGGGCGGCGGCTCCGGCCCGCGCGGCGCCTTCCTCGGGATGAGCGGCGACTGGTCCTCGCAGTGGAAGCTCCAGGGCCGCGCCGCCGCGAGCACGGCAGGGCCCAAGCGGATCCCGTTCGCCAAGCTGCACAGCTCCCCGGTCATCCAGGTCGGCCCGGTGCCGGTCGTCGTCAACCTCGGCCTGACCTGCTACATCCAGGTGGAGGCCGACGGCAAGGTCACCCTGGACGTCCAGCAGGACGTCAAGGGTGACTTCAAGGTCGGCGGCAGCTACGCCTTCGGCAAGGGCTGGACTCCGGTCAGTGCGTCGAACGTGAAGAGCACGCCGGTCCAGGCGACCGTCACCGCTGCGGGGAAGGTCAAGGGCGCGCTCGGCGCCGAGGCGTCCGTCGGCCTCTACGGCGCGGTCGGCGTCACCGGCGACTTCGCCCCGTACCTGCGCGGCGAGGCCGACGTCAAGGCGACCGCGTCCAGCGACGGCAAGACCTCCGTCGGCGGCGCCTGGGCGCTGTACGGCGGGTTCGACCTGAGCGGACAGCTCCAGCTCCAGCTGTCCCTGTTCGGCACACCGGCCTTCGAGCGCAGGATCCCGCTCGGCGCCCTGAACCGCGAGTGGGCGCTCGCGAGCGGCAACACCACGCGCTAGCCGGGCGCCGGACGACGGGGAGCGAGCGCTGGGCGGCGGGCGGCGGGCGCGAGAAGTCGACGCAGGGGGCTTCTCACTCCCTGTACCCGTCAGTACATTGACGCCATGTCTAATACGCCGCTCGCGCCCGCCCCCGTGGCGTCGGAACACGTGGACCTCAGGCCCCGGAACGTGTCCTTCGGCTGGGAGGACACCCCGCTCCACTGGCTGCCCGGGGAACCCTTCGCCGGGCACATGATCAATGTGCTGCACCTGTTGCTGCCCGCCGGGGAGCGGTGGTTCGTGCACGTCTACAAGCAGGCGCTCCCTCACATCGAGGACGAGCGGCTGCGGGAGGACGTCGTCGGCTTCATCGGCCAGGAGGCCATGCACGCCGCCGCCCACGACGACGTCCTCCCACACCTGAAGCGCCTGGGTCTCGACCCGACCCCCTACACCGCCCAGGTGGACTGGATGTTCGAGAAACTGCTCGGCGACCGCACGCTGCCGCCGGGCCGGGCACGGCACTGGTGGCTGATGGAGCGGATCGCGATGATCGCGGCGATCGAGCACTACACGGCTTTCCTCGGCGACTGGGTGCTGGGCGCCGACGAACTCGACCGGCGCGGCGCCGACCCCACCATGCTGGACCTGCTGCGCTGGCACGGCGCGGAGGAGGTCGAGCACCGCTCGGTGGCCTTCGACCTCTTCATGCACGTCGACGGCGGCTACCGGCGCCGGGCCCGGACCTGGGCGACCGCCTTCACCGCCCTGGTCTTCCTCTGGCAGCGCGGGGTCCGCTTCTTCATGGAGAACGACCCCCACCTCGTGGACGGCAAGGCCTCCTTCGGGCAGTTCTTCATGGCCGGACAGCAGGGTGTACTCCCGTCGACGGGCGCCATGCTGAAGTCCATACCGAAGTACCTCTCCCGGACGTACCACCCCTCGCAGGAGGGCTCGACGGCCCGGGCCGTGGCCTACCTGGCCTCCTCTCCCGGCGCGAACGGCGGGGTGCGGGCATGAGGCGCGTCCTCGCCGCCACGGCGGTCGCGGGTGCGGCCTGGGCGGCCCGCCGGGCCCTGAACCGCCGCATCGGGAACTCCCCGCTGTGGCCGCTGCCCGCCCTGGAGGTGCCGGTCTCGGGCCACTCCCCGCGCCGCGCGCTGCGCGCGCTGATCGTCTCCCGAACGCAGCCGGCGCAAGGCGTGCTGGAACTGACCCTGGAATCCCCGGAACTTCCCGCGTGGACACCGGGCGCGCACGTGGACGTCACCCTGCCTTCGGGACGGGTACGCCAGTACTCGCTGTGCGGCGACCCGGCGGACGACGGCCGCTACCGGGTCGCGATCCGGCTGGTCGAGGACGGCCGCGGCGGCTCCCGCGAGGCGCACGCCCAGCTCGTCGAGGGGGCCGAGCTGGAACTGCGGCCGCCGCGCAACCGCTTCGAGCTGCTCCCGGCCCCGTCGTACGCGTTCGTCGCGGGCGGCATCGGCATCACCCCGATCCTGCCGATGCTCCGCGCCGCCACCGCGGCCGGCGCCGACTGGACCCTGCTGTACGGGGGGCGCTCCCTGGACTCGATGCCCTTCCTGGACGACCTCGCGGTATACGGCGACCGGGTCACGGTGCATCCCGAGGACGAGGTGGGCCTGCCCGACCTGGCCCCGCTGGCCGAGGCGGCACCCGACACCCTCGTCTACTGCTGCGGACCGGAACCCCTGATGCAGGCCGTCACGGCGGCGGCCCACGACCCGGCTGCCGTGCACCTGGAGCGGTTCGCGCCGTCGGCGGCGCCCGGTCCGGCGCGGGCCTTCACGGTCGAACTGCGCCGCTCGGGACGGGTGGTCGAGGTCGGCGCGCACGAGAGCACGCTCACCGCGGTGCGCAGGGAGCTGCCCGACACGCCGTACTCGTGCGAGCAGGGATTCTGCGGAACCTGCCAACACCGGGTGCTCGCGGGCGAGGTGGACCACCGCGACGACCTGCTCACGGACCCCGAGCGTGGGGAGTCGATGCTGCTGTGCGTCTCGCGCGCGAAGGGGGACCGCCTCGCCCTGGACCTGTGAACGCGCCCCAGTAGGGTGTCCGCATGACGACCGGAGTGCGGCGCAGGATGGGTGTCGAGGAGCGGCGGCAGCAGCTGATCGGGGTTGCCCTGGAGCTGTTCAGCCACCGGTCCCCCGACGACGTGTCGATCGACGAGATAGCGGCGGCCGCCGGGATATCCCGGCCGCTGGTCTACCACTACTTCCCCGGCAAGCTCAGCCTGTACGAGGCGGCGCTGCGGAGGGCGGCCGACGAGCTGGCCCAGCGGTTCGTGGAGCCCCGGGAGGGGCCGCTGGGGGCGCGCCTGCTGCGGGTCATGGGGCGGTTCTTCGCCTTCGTCGAGGACCACGGGCCGGGCTTCTCGGCATTGATGCGCGGCGGTCCCGCGGCCGGCAGCAGCCGGGCCAACGCGATGATCGACGAGGTCCGGCAGGCGGCGTACGAGCAGATCCTCACGCACCTGGGGATCGGGCTGGACGAGGTGCCGGCCCGGCTGGAGCTCGTGGTGCGCTCGTGGGTCTCGCTCGCCGAGTCCACCGCGTTGATCTGGTTGGACGGGCGCAGGATCCCGCGGGGCGAGCTGGAGTTGCAGCTGGTGCACGACTTCGCGGCGCTGGCCGCGGTGAGCGCCGCGTACGACGCGGAGATGGCGGGGATCCTCGTACGGATCCTGGCCGACGAGCCGGCCGACGGGCCCTTCGGGGAGCTGGTCGGGCGTCTGGTCGGGCTCGTTCCGGGCGGAGCGGCCCCTGTGGTGTGAGCGTGCGCGCATCCTGCGCACTCCCTTGATCACAACCGGTCGTGATCACCGATAATGCCCGCGTGATCATTGACGACGGGATCTTGTTCCGGCCTGCCGTGGAGAAGGACGCCGGGACGCTGGTGCGGCTGTACGACGAGGCCGCCCGCTGGATGCAGAAGCACGGGATCGAGCAGTGGAAGCCCGGCGACAAGGACGCCGCGCACTTCCGGTCGAAGATGCACGACGGAGAGGTGTGGCTCGCCGGCGACGCCGACGGCCGGGTGTGCGGGGCCTACGAGTTGTGGTGGTCCGACGAGGAGGCCTGGGGGATCCAGCCGCCCGTGGCGGGCTATGTGCACCGGCTGATGGTGTCGCGCGAGACCGCCCCCGCCGGGGCCGGCCGCCGGCTGCTCGAACATGCGGAGCGGCGGACGGCCAGGACCGGGCGGGAGCGGGCGCGGCTGGACTGCGTCTCCACCAACCCCCGGCTGCTCGCGTACTACCTGGACGCGGGCTACCGGGTGGTCGGGGAGCTCCCCGACAAGCGGGGGAAGGACGGCAGGGTCTACGGGGTGATCCTGCTGGAGAAGCGGCTGGACCGGCTCACCGTCGTGTGAAGACGGCGACGGTACGGCCGGGGACGGTGAACTCTCCTGTCCTTGCGTCGTAGGCGGACTGCTTGACCGTGGCGTCGGAGCCGGCGGCCTGCACGGGGTGCAGGCGGTAGGCGGTGCCCGCGAGGGCGGTGACGCGCTGGGGCTGGGCGGTGGGGGTGGCGTTGAAGACCACCACCAGGTCGCCCAGGGTCATGGTGATCACGCCCGGGGTCTCCTCCCGTCCCGACAGCGGAAAGGCCAGGCGGGACTGGACGGCCTCCGCCGTGGTGAGGGCGAAGTCCGGTTCGGTGGTGCGGATCTTCAGCAGGTCGCGGTGGGCCGCCGCGGTGGCGGTGATGTCGGTGCAGGTGGGCGCCGGTCCCGTCAGCAGCGGCTTCGCGTACGGCCACTTCGGGGCGTTGTCGGCGGCCGGGGGCAGGCCGCGGCCGAAGCCGTTGCCGGCGCGGCAGTCCCACTGGATGGCGTTGAACCAGTCGCCGCTGTCGTAGGAGTTGCGGTCCAGGGACTTGGAGCGCAGCAGGTCGGTGCCGGCCTGGGAGAGGGCCGGGCCCTGGGAGAGGGTGGCCGTCGCCATGGCCAGGACCTGCATGCGGGCCTTGTCGCGGTTGGCGGTGGCGGGCGGGAGCTTGTAGGTCAGGGCGTCGGCGAGGGTCTCGTTGTCGTGGGCGTCCGCGTAGGCGAGGGCGTCGCCGGGGGCGGCCGCGTAGCCGGCCGGGGCGCCGTTGTAGTCCACCTCGGAGCCCTTGACGCGGCGCCCGGAGGTGTCGGTGAAGGCGTACGAGGCGAGGTTGCCGGAGAGGCCGACCTTGATCAGGTCCTGGCCGTGCAGGAGGCGGGCCCGCTGCTCGGCCGGGGTGCCGTTGGCCGGTGCGCCGTTGGGCTCGGTGAACAGGCCCGACGCGAAGCCCTGGACGCGCGGGTCCTCGTCGAAGGGGCCGCCGCCGCGGACCGCGTCGCGCGCCCTGTCGGAGAAGGTGGCGATGCCGGTCCCGGCCATGTTCTTCTGCGTGGCCTGGACGAAGCGGGCGTCGTCGGCGATCTCGCCGAAGTTCCAGCCCTCCCCGTAGAGGACGATCTTCTTGCCGTCCACGCCGTCCTTGGCGGGCGTCAGGGCGTCCAGCGCGGCCCGGACGGCCATGATGTTGGCCTTCGGGTGGTGGCCCATCAGGTCGAAGCGGAAGCCGTCGACCTTGTACTCCTTCGCCCAGGTGACGACCGAGTCGACGACGAGGCGGCCCATCATGGCGTTCTCGGGGGCGGTGTTGGCGCAGCAGGTGGAGGTGGCGACGCTGCCGTCGGCCAGCAGGCGCTGGTAGTAGCCGGGGACGATGCGGTCGAGGACCGACTTGTCCGACTGCCCGGCGGCGACCGTGTGGTTGTAGACGACGTCCATCACCGTGCGCAGCCCGGCCCCGTTCAGGGACTGGACCATCCTGCGGAACTCCACGGTGCGGGCCGTGCCGTTCGGGTCGCTCGCGTAGCTGCCCTCGGGGACGGTGTAGTGCAGCGGGTCGTAGCCCCAGTTGTAGGAGTCCTTGGCGGCGGCCGCCGCCACGCACGCCTGCTGCTCCTGCGAGTCCGGCGCGTACACCGTGAGATCGCAGGCGGGCTCGGTGCGGTCCGCCGCCTTCTCCGGGATGGTGCCGATGTCGAAGGCGGGCAGGAGGTGGACGTACGAGGTGCCGGCGCCGGCCAGGTCGCGCAGGTGGCGCATCCCCGCCGAGGCGGTGTCGGTGAAGGCCAGGTACTGGCCGGGGTGGCCGCTGGTGCGGTCCGCGACGGAGAAGTCGCGGACGTGCAGCTCCTGGATCTGCGCGGAGGTGAAGGGGACGGCCGCGGGCTTGCGCAGCTGCTTCCAGCCGGGCGGCGCCAGTTTGGGGTCGGCCAGGTCCACGGCCAGGCTGTGGGTGGAGTCGGCGGTCAGGGCGGTGGAGTAGGGGTCGGTGACGAGGTTGCGGACCACCTGGCGGGTGCTGGGGGCCCAGACGGTCACCGCGTAGCGGTACGGCTTCCCGGTCCAGGAGCGCTCGCCGCGCACCGACCAGACGCCGGTGGCGTCGTCGCGGCGCATGGCGACGGTGCGGCCGTCGAGTTCGAGGGACACCTGCTGGGCTGTGGGTGCCCAGACGGAGAGGGTGGGGCGGCCGTCCTTGAAGACGGGGCCGAGGGCGGCGGTCGTCGCGTACAGGTCGTCGAGGACGCCGGCGAGCTGGACGCCGGTGGCGGCGAGCACGGCGCCGTTCGCGGCGCGGGCGCTGGCGACGAGCTGGCCGCGCAGGGCCTCGCGGACGCGGTCCCGGTCGCGCGAATCCACCGTGAAGGCGGTGTAGGCGGCCAGGTGCGGGAACTTCTGCTTCTGCGCGGCGGTCAGCTCGGTGCGGCCGAGCCGAAGCCACTGGGCGGGGCCGGTCAGGGCGCCGTTCTCGGCCTTGACGGTGCCTTCGCGGGAGGCGAGGAGCTGCACGGAGGCGGCGGCCGCGGGGGCGTTCCAGGCGACGGTGTCGCGGTCGAGCCACACGGCCTGGGACTTGGTGAGGTCGAGGGCGGCGGAGGAGCCGGCGGGCTGCGGCAGGAGGTACTTCTCCCGGCCGCCGAGCATCCACACCTCGTGGCCGGTGGCCTTGAGGTCGAGGGACTGGTCGGTGGGGAGGTCCTTCTCGTCGCCCTTGTGCAGGATGTAGCTGAGGCTGGTGGCGCCGGCTGCGAGCGGGACCTCGTAGACCGCCCCGTAGGAGTCGGTACGGGTCGGCAGCAGCGGCTTGGACCAGTCGGTCGGGGTCGCGGCCCCGGTCCACACGTGCAGGCCCCAGCCGTCGTACGCGCCGTCGGGGCGCTGGTAGTGCAGGACGGCCTTGCCCTGGTCCTGCGGCGGGTAGGCCGGGCGGTCGGTGCGGGCGGGCTCCTTGCCCTGCTCCAGCCAGATCTCGCCGGTCTTCGTCACGTCGATGGTGCGGTCCGCGGCGACGTCCTTGTTGCCGTCCTTGTCGATGACGAGGTAGCCGACCGAGGAGGCGCCGGGCTTGAGCTTGACGTACGCGAAGGCGCCGTAGGCGTCGCGGCCGGTGAAGGCGTGGCCGGCCGGCCACGGCGTGGCCTCCCCTTCGGCGATGTCGCCCCAGGCATACAGACGCCAGTCGGTGTAGTCCCCGTCGGGGCGGTTGTAGTGGACGACCGCGTAGTCGCGCTGGGTGGCAGTGGGCACCTCGGCGGGCGGGGCCTGGCCGGTGGCGGACCCGGCGAGGGCGCTCGCGGTACGGCCGGCGGAGTCGACGACGACCGCCTTGTAGCGCAGGGCGGTCCCTGCCGGGGTCTTGGCGTCGATGTGCTGGGTGACCTTGTAGGGGGCGTGGTCGGCGGAGCCGAGGACCTGCCACTTGCCGTTGCCGGTCTGCGCGGCGAAGACGACCCGGTTCAGGCCGCCGCCGCTGACGTCCGCGGACAGCTCGACGGTGCCGGTGGCGCCGGGGGCCGGGGCCTTCAGCGTCAGGGCGGGCTTGGCGGTGGGGGCGGCGAGCGGGGTGACGGCCTGGAGGACCACCGAGCCGAGGGCGGGGACGACGACCGTCAGCTTGCCCGCGGCGGAGGCGCGGATCAGCGCGGAGCCGCCGTACAGGGTGCGGTACTGGGTGCCGGCCGGGGCGTCGATCTCCACGGTGCGGGACTCGGCTGCGTTGTTGGCGGCGACCAGGTACTCGGTACGGGTGCGGGCGTCGGTACGGGCGAAGGCGTACACGGAACCGTCGGAGAATCGTTCGCTCTGGATGCCGTCCCGCAGGGCCGGGTGCGCCTTGGTCAGCTTCGAGAGAGCACTGATCTCCTTGTAGAGGGGGTGCTCCGGATCGTAAGCGTCGCTCGCGTGCGTGCGCGCCGTTCCGAGCTGGTCGTCGTCCAGGTAGTCGGCCGTCTTCGACGCGAACAGCGGCTGGCGCGCATCCTTGTCGCCGCCCGCGCCGGTGTAGCCCTGCTCGTCACCGGAGTAGATCACCGGGTTGCCCCGGGAGAAGAACATCAGCTCGTTGGCCAGCCGGTAGCGGCCCAGCAGTTCCTGCTCGGGCGCGCCCGGCCGGTCCTGCTTCAGGAAGGTCCCGAAGCGGCCCATGTCGTGGTTGCCGAGGAAGGTCACCTGCTCGTAGGCGTTGGCCTTGCCGGAGGTGTAGCGGTAGTCGTCGGCGAGGACGGAGCCCAGCCGGGAGGCCGCCGCGCCCTGGGAGGCGTACGCGCGGATCGCGTCCTGGAGCGGGAAGTCGAGGGTGGCGTCGAGGCGCCCGCGTGTCACGTACGGGGAGGTGACGGCGGTGTCGGCGGAGTAGACCTCGCCGAACATGAAGAAGTCGTCGCGTCCGCGCTCGGCCGCATACTCGTCGAGGGCCGTCGCCCACTGTGTCCAGAACTCCGTGTTGACGTGCTTGACCGTGTCGATGCGGAAGCCGTCGATGTCGAAGTCACGAACCCACTTCTCGTAGATCTTCTCCATCCCGCTGACGACCTCGGGACGCTCGGTCCACAGGTCGTCCAGGCCGAAGAAGTCGCCCTGCTCGGAGGACTCGCCGGCGAAGGTGGAGTCACCCCGGTTGTGGTACATCGTCGGATCGTTGAGCCAGGCGGGGACCTTGAGGTTCTTCTTCGCGCCCGGCACGAACGGGGTCCTCGGGAAGGACTCCCCGTCCACCTTCGGGAACTTCCCCTTCCCGTCGGCGTAGTCCTTGTCGTCGAACGGCACCCCGTCCTTGGTCAGGTACGGGAACGCCCCCTTCGACAGGTACGAGTAGGACGCCTCCCGGTAGTCGACCACGTCGGCCGTGTGGTTGGTGATGACGTCGAAGAAGACCTTCATCCCCTTCGCGTGCGCCTTGTCGACCAGCCGCTCGAGGTCGTCGTTGGTGCCGAAGTGGGGGTCGACCTGGGTGAAGTCGGTGATCCAGTAGCCGTGGTAGCCGGCGGAGACATCGTTGCCCTTGCCCTGCACCGGCTGGTTCTTGAAGATCGGCGCCATCCAGATGGCCGTGGTGCCGAGCCCCTTGATGTAGTCGAGCCGGTCGGTGAGCCCCTTGAGGTCGCCGCCCTGGTAGAAGCCCTTGTCAGTGGGGTCCAGGCCGGTCTCCAGGCGGGAGCCGGTCAGCCCGCCCCGGTCGTTGCCGGGATCACCGTTCGCGAACCGGTCCGGGAGCACGAAGTAGAACTGCTCGCGGGTCAGGTCGTTGCGGGCCGGTTCTGCGGCCAGTTTCGCGTCCGAGGGCGGGGCGGGCACCTTGGCCTCGGCGGCCGCGGCGGGGAGGGCGGGCAGGAGCGTCACGGCCAGGGCGGCGGCGAGCACTCCTGCTGCAGGGCGTATCAAGGCGGGTCTCCTTGTGTACGTGTCGCATGGATGAGGGCCGCCCGGCGGGGGGCGGGGAAGGTGGTGCCGGGCGGCCCTGGTCTGTGGGGGCGGTTCAGCTGCGCCAGGTGTCGGTCAGCGTGACCTTGCCGCTCGCGGGGACGGTGGCCGTGCGGTTGGCGCCGCTCTCCCAGGTGACGTTCCCGGAGGCGTCCTTGCGGATGTACTTGTACGCGAAGGACGTGCCCGCCGGGAGGGTGACGTCGAGCTTCCAGACGGGGTAGGCCGCCGGGTCGAGCTTCAGAGCGCCGCCGGTGTTCCAGTTGCCGAGCTCGGCGCGGTCACCGGTGACGTAGATGTTCTGCCCCGGCACGGTGGTGGCGTTGACGGAGAAGGCCGCCCCGCCGGAGGCCGCCGGGGTGCCCGAACAGGTACGGGCGTTCACGTGCAGGGCGAGTGCGGTCCCGGCGCCGAGCGTGGCGGTGAACTGGCCGCCGGAGCCGACGGTCACGGTGCGCCCGCTCTGCACGTCGCAGTAGTCGCCTGCCGGGAGCGAGGTCTGGAACGTCCGGGTCAGGGCCGAGCCCTCGTGGTTGATCGCGACGTAGGCCTTGGAGCCGCGCCCGAAGGCGATCCGGTCGCCGCCGTTGTCCCACCAGTTCACGACGCCCTGACCGCGCGCCGCGTTCCGGAAGCCGACCATGGAGGAGATCTCCCGCCAGGCGTGCTGGCACTTCCACCCGTCCGAGTAACAGGCGTTGACCGTGCCGCCGTTCGGCGGGCCGGCGTCCTTGTCGGTCCACTCGTAGCCGGAGTGGACGTCCGGCGATCCGTACGGCCACGCCAGGGCGAACACACTGGCGAGGGTGTAGGCGGACCCGTCCTTGTAGGTGAGGGTGTCGCCCACGCGCTCGGTGTCGTGGTTGTCGACGAAGACGCCGCTCTGTGCGGAGGGCATGTAGCCCCACGCCTCGCCGAAGTTCTTCAGGTGGGCCAGGTTCTCGCTCTGGAAGACGCGCTTGAGGTCGCGGGCGTACCGGAATTCCTGCACGTCGCCGCTGCCGAGGTACTCGCTCGGCAGGACGGCTTCCCCGGCCCCGAATATCGCCTCCTGCTTCCAGTAGACCCCGGGGTTCGTCAGCCGCGACTTGATGTTGGCGAGGTCGGCGGCGGGCATGTGCTTGGCGGCGTCGATGCGGAAGCCGTCGACGCCGAGCGAGAGCAGGTCGTTGAGGTAGCCGGCGATCCGGCCGCGCACGTAGTCCTCGCCCGTGTCCAGGTCCGCGAGCTGGACGAGTTCGCAGTTCTGGACGTTGCCGCGGTCCTGGTAGCTGGAGATCGTCGCCCGGCAGTCGTCCATGTCGGCGCCCGAATAGATCCCGGGGTAGTTGTACTTCGTGTACGAAGAACCCCCCGTCCCGGTGAGGGTGGCGCCCGCGTCCGCGGGGCCCGCCATGTGGTTGATGACGGAGTCGACGACGACCTTCACGCCCGCGGCGTGGCAGGCGCCGACCATCGCCTGGAAGGCGGCCCGGTCACCGAGCCGACCGGCGATCTTGTAGCTGACGGGTTGGTACGAGGTCCACCACTGGCTGCCCTGGACGTGCTCCTGCGGGGGCGACACCTGTACGTACCCGTACCCGGCGGGGCCGAGGGAATCGGTGCACGCCTTGGCGACGGAGTCGAAGCGCCACTCGAAGAGGACGGCGGTCACGTCCTTCTCGCCGGGGGGTGTGGCGGCGGCCTGCGGGCCGGTGGCGGTGAGCGTGGCGGCGGCAAGTGCGGTGGCGGTGAAAAGCATTGCAGCTCTGACAGCTCTGGCAGGCATGCGGGGTCCTCCTGGGGGGAGAGGTGGGGATTGGAGCGACCGTAGGTGCCAGGTCGGAGGCCTGCAAGAGTTTGCGCAAGAGATTGCAGAATTGTTTCCGAGGCGTGTCCTGCTGGACGGACGCCTCGACTACCGCCCCCCGAGGCCGAGTTCACCGCCCAGCGACCCGCACGGCCGCCGCGCCGCCCGCGCCGGCGGTAACGGGATATCAATTCCTGCAAAAGGCAGCCGAGCCGGGCGAAAGGGCGGGATTCCGACGAGGCGGCACGCCCCCTCACCCGGGACTCCACCCCCGCGGCCCCACCACCCCGGCTCGGCGGTTGCCCACCCACCCCCATGCGTCGGGGTGGTGTGGAAGCGGGGTTTCGGGGGGGCGGGGTCGGGGATGTGCTGGGGGTTTCCCGTCAGTCCCATCGTCTCTCCGGTTCGGGCCGGCCCGTCAAGGGCGCTCGTTCCTCGCGTCGCTTCGCGATGTCGCTGCGCTCCACCCTTGACCGACCGTCCCGCCCCGGAAATCCGAAAGACTGCCGGGAAGCCCCCAGAGGAACGGGCCGGGACCTTGTTTTCAGGGACGGCCACATCAGCGATGTGCGGGCGGAGCCCGCAGCGCCCCCAATCGCTACGCGCTCCTGCCGGAAGGCGGCCGCAGGCCCCTGTGGCCGGACATAAGCCGCCATCAATCGCTACGCGCTCCTGCCTGTAGGCGTCTGCGAGCCCCTGTGGCCGGACATAGGCCGCCCTCAATCGCTACGCGCTCCTCGATCACGCGTCCGCAGACCGTCTGGGGCCGGCCAAAGCCGCCCACAGTCGCTGCGCGCTCTTGTCAGCAGGCGGCCGCAGGCCTCGTGGGTCGGGCATAGGCCGCCCCAGATCGCTACGCGCTCCTCCGAGACCGCGTCCGCCTCTTGTTCGGGGCTGGAGGGGCGGATTCGAGGGGACGGAGGGCGATCCATCGGCTGAGCCGATACCAACCCCTATCAAGACCTGGGCGACATCCCAACCGTCCCCCCAAGCAGGGGCAATTGGTGCACATCGACGGCCTTTTGAGGCGCGCCCTCGCCCAGACCTGGATTGGGTTCGCCTCAGCCGTCATCTGACGCTTTCCCTCCCCCGGACAGCCCCCGGTCGCCGTCGATGGGGAGCGAATCGGGCGCCTGCGGCCTATGACCAGCCCAGAGGGATCGCAGACGCGTGATCGAGAAGCGCGTAGCCATCTGGGGCGGCCTATGTCCGACCCACGAGGCCTGCGGACGCGTGATCGAGGAGCGCGTAGCGATTGGGGGCGGCTCTTGACCGGCCCCAGACGGTCTGCGGACGCGTGATCGAGGAGCGCGTAGCGATTGGGGGCGCTGCGGGCTCTGCCCGCACGGCGCCGACGCCCCGATGGGGTCTTGATCCCCCGGCCCGTTCCTCTGGGGGCTTCCCGGCAGTCTTTCGGATGTCCGGGGCGGGACGGTCGGTCAAGGGTGGAGCGCAGCGACATCGCGAAGCGACGCGAGGAACGAGCGCCCTTGACGGGCCGGCACGACACGGAGAGACGATGGGACTGACGGGAAACCCCCAGCACATCCCCGACCCCGCCCGGGCGGATCCCGCTCCCACACCACCGCCCCGCGCCCCGCCGATCCCGCCCCGCCGCAACCCCCAACCCCGCCGGGGCCGGCGCCTCGCGCCCCCGGCCGGGGAGGTCGCGGCCCTGGAGGCGGGTGGGCAACCACCGACCGGCGGTGGGGGCCGAGGGGGCTGGAACCCCGCCCTACGGCACCTGGCCCGTCGAGCCCCGCACCACCAGTTCCGGCTGGAAGACGTACTCGGTGCGCTGGACCGGGGTCCCGGACACCGCCTCCAGGAGGGCGCCCACCGCCGCCGTCGCCATCGCCCGTACCGGCTGGCGGACCGTCGTGAGCGGCGGGTCGGTGAACGCGATCAGCGGCGAGTCGTCGAACCCGACCACCGACACGTCCTGCGGCACCCGCAGGCCCCGCTCGCGGACGGCCCTTATCACCCCGAGCGCCATCGGGTCGCTGCCGCACACGATGCCGGTGCAGCCGCGGTCGAGGAGGGCGCCGCCCGCGGCGTGGCCGCCCTCGACCGTGAAGAGGGTGCGCTGGATCCGCCCCTCGGCCTCCGCGTCCGGCACGACGGACCGGAAGCCCTGCTCCTTGCGGGCCGAGGGCACGTACCGGGTCGGCCCGATGGCCAGCCCGATCCGTTCGTGCCCGAGGTCCTGCAGGTGCCGTACGGCCATCTCGGCGGCGGCGCGGTCGTCCGGGGAGATGAAGGGGGCGTTCACGTGCTCGTTGAAGCCGTTGATCATCACGAACGGCAGCCCGCGGGAGGCGAGGCGCTGGTAGCGGGCGGGGTCGGCGTGGGAGTCGGCGTGCAGCCCGGACAGGAAGACGATGCCGGTGACCCCCCGCTCCTCCAGCTGCTCCACCAGCTCGTCCTCGGTGGCCCCGCCGGGCGTCTGCGTGCACAGGACCGGCGTGTACCCGTGTCCGGCCAGGGCCTGTTCGATGACCTGCGCGAACGCCGGGAAGATCGGGTTGGTGAGTTCCGGGATCAGCAGGCCGACCAGGCCGTTGCTGCGGCGTTTGAGCCGCACGGGCCGCTCGTAGCCGAGCAGGTCCATCGCGGCCAGCACCTTGTGCCGGGTGCCGGCCGCGACGCCCGCCTTGCCGTTGAGCACACGGCTGACCGTCGCCTCGCTGACCTGGGCCTGCGCGGCGATGTCCGTCAGCCGGAGGGGGGAGGTCACCCCGCCGTCACCTGCCACCACACCGTGGTGTCGGCCGGCAGCACGCCGTCCTCGACCGTCGCACCGCTGGACAGCAGCACCTCGCCGGTGACGGGGAGCCGTACCGCCGCACCCGTGGTGTTGGCGGTGCACAGGAAGTCCCCGCGCCGGAAGACCAGCACGCCCTCCGGGGCCTCCTGCCAGTCCACGGACTCGCCCGCGCCCAGGTCCGGGCGCTCGCGGCGCAGCCGCAGGGCGGTCCGGTACAGCTCCAGCGTGGAGGACGGGTCGCCGGTCTGCGCCTCCACGCTCAGCTGTGCCCAGGAGTCCGGCTGGGGGAGCCAGCTGCCGCCGGTGCCGAAGCCGTACGGGGCCTCGGTGCCCGACCACGGGATGGGGACCCGGCAGCCGTCGCGGAAGCCGTCCTGGCCTGCCGCGCGGAAGAAGGACGGGTCCTGGCGGACCTCGTCGGGCAGGTCGGTGACGTCGGGCAGGCCGAGTTCCTCACCCTGGTAGACGTACGCCGAGCCGGGCAGCGCCAGCATCAGCAGGCTCGCGGCACGGGCCCGCCGCAGACCGAGCTCGCGGTCGCCGGGCTCGCGCAGCTGGGTGCCGAGGCCGGCGGGGTTGGCGAAGCGGGTGGCGTGCCGGGTGACGTCGTGGTTGGACAGCACCCAGGTGGTGGGGGCGCCGACGGGGCGCATCGCGGCGAGCGAGCCGTCGATGACCTCGCGCAGCGCGGTCGCCTCCCAGTCGCTGGTCAGATACTGGAAGTTGAACGCCTGCTGCATCTCGTCGGGGCGGACGTAGCGGGCCGTGCGCTCGACGGTCGGGGTCCACGCCTCGGCGACCAGGACGCGGTCGCCCTCGTACTCGTCGAGGATCCGGCGCCAGGAGCGGTATATCTCGTGGACGCCGTCCTGGTCGAAGAAGGGCATGACGTCGTTGCCGAGCAGCTTGAGCTGGTCCCTGGCGCCGAGGTCGGGCAGGCCGGGGGCCTTGACCAGGCCGTGGGCGACGTCGACGCGGAAGCCGTCGGCGCCGAGGTCGAGCCAGAAGCGCAGGATGGAGCGGAACTCGTCCTGGACGGCCGGGTGCTCCCAGTTGAAGTCGGGCTGCTCGGGCGCGAAGAGGTGCAGGTACCACTCGCCGTCCGCGACCCGGGTCCAGGCCGGGCCGCCGAAGATCGACTCCCAGTCGTTGGGGGGAAGTTCGCCGTTCTCACCCTTGCCGGGACGGAAGTGGAAACGCTCACGCAGCCTGGATCCGGGGCCTTCGCGCAGCGCCTGCTTGAACCATTCGTGCTGGTCGGAGCAGTGGTTGGGGACGAGGTCGACGATGATGCGCAGGCCCAGTTCGTGGGCTTCGCGGATCACGGCGTCGGCATCGTGCAGGGTGCCGAACATGGGGTCGATGGCTCGGTAGTCGGCGACGTCGTAGCCGGCGTCGGCCTGCGGGGAGGCGTAGAAGGGGCTGAGCCAGACGGCGTCCACGCCCAGCTCCTTGAGGTAGGGCAGGCGGCTGCGGATGCCTTCGAGGTCCCCCATGCCGTCCCCGTTGGAATCGGCGAAGCTGCGCGGATAGACCTGGTAGATCACCGCGTCTCTCCACCAGCCGGGCGTGGTGCCGGTGGTGGTGGGAAGTGCGTCGGCGAGGTGCTGGGTCATGTCGTCCTTGGAGAGATCGGGCCAGGAGGGGAACGGCAGGCTCGGGTGGTCAGCCCTTGGTGGCGCCTGCCGTCATCCCGGCGACGAGGTGACGCTGGGCGAAAACGAAGAAGATCGCCGCGGGGATGGCGATGAGGACCGAGGCGGCGCTCATCGCACCCCAGTTGGAGGTGTACTGGGTGACGAAGGTCTGGAGGCCGCCGGCCAGGGTGAGGTTCTCGTCGCCGACCATGAAGGCGGAGGCGTAGGCGACCTCGCCCCAGGCGGTGATGAAGGCGTAGAAGCCGGTGACGGCGAGGCCGGGCTTGGCGAGCGGGAGAATCAGCCGCCAGAAGGTGCCGAAGGGGTTGAGTCCGTCGACGCGGCCGGATTCGTCGATCTCGATCGGGATGGTGTCGAAGAAGCCCTTCATCATCCATGCACAGAACGGCACGGCGATGGTGAGGTAGGTGATGATCAGGCCGACGGGCTGGTTGAGCAGCCCGAGCTGTCCCATCAGGTTGTAGAGCGGGACGATCAGGATGGCCATGGGGAACATCTGCGTGATGAGCAGGGTCCACATCAGCGGCTTCATGCCGGGGAACTTGAACCGGCTGACCGCGTATCCGGTGGTGGCGGCGATGAAGACACCGAGGACGGTGGTGACGCCGGCGACCAGGACGGAGTTGAGGAACCAGTCGAGGAAGTGGCTCGACTCCAGCAGGTACGTGTAGTTGCTGAGCGTCGGTTCCTTGACGAAGTCCGTGGTGATCGCGTGCTGCGCGGGCTTGAGCGAGGTCAGCAGGATCCACAGGACCGGGAAGACGGCGATGACGGACGCGACGACGAGGGTCGCGTGCAGGCCGACGGAGGCGAGCGGGGAGCGGCTGCCCCGGGTACGCGTGCGGGTCGTGGTCATGGTCACCACACCTCTCCCTGCTTGCGCAGCGAGCGCCGGTAGACCAGCGCGAAGATCATGAGCAGCAGGAGGATCAGTACGCCCCACGTCGCGGAGACGGCGAAGTCGCGCGGGCTCGTGATGAAGGCCTCCCGGAAGGCCTGGGTCACCAGGATCTCGGTGGAGTCTCCCGGTCCGCCCCGCGTGAGCAGGAAGATCACCGGGAACATGTTGAAGGTCCAGATGGTGGAGAGCAGGATCACCGTCATGCTGACCGCGCGCAGCCCGGGCAGGGTGATGTGGCGGAAGCGCTGCCAGGCGCTGGCGCCGTCCATCTCGGCGGCCTCGTAGAGCTCGCCGGGGATGGACTGCAGACCGCCGAGGAGGGCGACCATCATGAAGGGGATGCCCAGCCAGACGTTGACGGCGATGACCGAGAACTTGGCCCACGTCGGGTCGTCGAGCCACGGCACGGCGGCGATACCGCCGCCGTCGAGGACCTTGTTGAGGATGCCGTTGTCGCGGTTGAAGAGGAACCGCCAGGCGAAGACGGAGACGAAGCCGGGCACGGCCCAGGGCAGGATGAGCGCCATCCGGTAGGCGGCGCGGCCCCGGAACTGGCGGTTCAGCATGTTGGCGAGGGTGAGTCCGAGCACGAACGTGATGGACACGCACGCGACGGTCCAGACCACCGTCCACACCAGCCGCTGGAGGAACACCGGGTCGCCGAGCACCGCCGTGTAGTTGTCGAGTCCGATGAACTCGTACGTGGCGTCGATGTGGCGGGCGCCGATGTCACGGGCGACGTTGCGCTCGTTGGCGTCGGTCAGCGACAGGTAGATGCCTCGTACGAGCGGCCACCCGATGATCACGCCGAGGACGAGCACCACCGGGGCGACCATGGCCCAGGCGTACCAGTGGGTGGCGAGGGCGCGCCTCAGGCCACCTGTGTTGCGTGTCTTCCCTGTGTTCCCGCTGTCAGTCCAGCGGCTCCGGCCGCGGACGGCGGAGTCGTTCCCGACTCCGTCGTCCGCGGCCTTCACCACAGACTGGCTGGTGTCAGCAGCCATCGTTTCGTTACTTCCAGCCCTTGAGGATCTTGCGGAACTCGATGCCGGCCGCCTTGGCCGCGTCCTCCGGGCTCGACGCCCCGGTGATCGCCTTGGTGTATTCGACCTTCAGCGGCTCGAAGAGGGAGCCGTTCTCGGGGATCCAGGCGCGCTCGACGGCCTTGTCCACGGCCGGCTTGAAGAACTGGACCATTTCGCTGCTCTTGACGTCCGGCTGCTCGTAGGCGGCGGTACGGGTCGGCAGCAGGCTCAGCTCCTTGGCGGACTGGACCTGGACCTCCTGCGAGGTCATGTACTCGACGAAGGCGTGAGCGGCGGCGCGGTTCTTCGAGCCGGCGTAGACGCCGAGGTCGTGGCCGCCCTGCGGGGCGCCGGCCTTGGCCGAGCCGGCCGGGACGGCGGCGATGCCGAGGTTGGCCTTGTCCTTGAACTGGTCACCGGCGTAGGTGTCGGCGACGGCCCACGGACCGTTGATCATCATGGCGGCCTCGCCGGTCTTGAAGGCCGTCTGCATGTTGGCGTAGCCGTCGGTGGCGTTGGTGATCGCCGCACCCGAGGCGACCAGGTCGCGGGCGGTCTTGAAGGCCTTGACGCCCGCCTCGTTGTCGACGGTGACCGTCTTGTTCTTCGCGTCGACGAGGTCGCCGCCCTCGCCGTAGATCAGCGGGAGGAACCAGTAGGAGTCGTCGCCGCGCAGGTAGAGGGCGGCCTTGCCGGTCTTCGCCTTGATCGCCTCGGCGGCGGTCTTCAGCTCCGCCAGCGTCTTGGGGGGCTGGACGCCGGCGTCGGCGAGCATCTTCTTGTTGTAGAAGAGGCCGAGGGTGTCGATGACCTGCGGCACGGCGTAGGTCTTGCCCTCGTACTTGCCGCTGGCCGCTGCCTGCGGCAGGAACTCGCTGTCGACCTTCTTCGCCATCTCCGCCGGGACCTCGTCGAGGTATCCGAGGGAGGCGAAGTCCGCGACCCAGCCGACGTCGGCGCGGATCACGTCAGGCGCGTCGGAGCCGCTGCTGAAGGCGTTCTTGACCTTGTTCTGCGCGTCGCCGTACGGGACGTTGACGTACTTGACGGTCACCTTCGGGTGCTTCGCGGTGAACGCCTCGGCGATCTTCTGGAAGCTGGCCTTCTCGGCGTCGTTCGCCGTGTCCCACCACGTGACCGTGCCGGAAAGCTCGCCGCCGGCGTCGGTCCCGCCGTCGCCCTTGTTGTCACCGCCGCAAGCCGTCGCCGCGAGCGCCAGGGCCGCGACCAGCGCGGTGGCCGCTATGCCACGCCGCATATGAACTCCTTCGATGATCCCGGCCGCGCCCTCGCGGTCCCGAGTTGCCAGGAACGTAACAAGACTGAAAGAGGACCGAAAGGGCTTGCGCAAACTTTCTGCAAGCGGAGGGGATCGTTACATCCGTGTGTCCGTACGGTTGCCGCAGCTTGCTGTTAGTTCGAGTCGTCTTCGACTGCTCGGGCCCGCAACCAGGGGGCATGGTGCCGCGTTGACCCCGATATGACCCACGAGTCGACGGCCGTCGGCCTTGCAAGCGCTTACAGCAACGCGACGACCGCAAGCGGTGACTGGTGGCGCGATGCCGTCATCTACCAGGTGTACGTGCGCTCCTTCGCCGACAGCAACGGCGACGGGATCGGCGACCTGCGCGGCGTCCGCTCCCGCCTCCCCCACCTCGCCCGCCTCGGGGTGGACGCCGTGTGGCTCACGCCCTTCTACGTCTCCCCGCAGGCGGACGGCGGCTACGACGTCGCCGACTACCGGGCCGTCGACCCGCTCTTCGGCGATCTCGCCGACGCCGGCGAGCTCGTCCGGGCCGCGCACGAGCTCGGGCTGCGGATCATCGTGGACGTGGTGCCGAACCACACCTCGGAGCAGCACCCGTGGTTCCGGGCCGCGCTCGCCGGAGAGCCGGGGGCCCGGGAGCGCTACCTCTTCCGCCGCGGGCGGGGCGCGGACGGGAGCCTCCCGCCGAACGACTGGGAGTCGGTCTTCGGCGGCCCGGCGTGGACCCGGGTCCCGGACGGCGAGTGGTACCTGCACCTCTTCGCGCCCGAGCAGCCGGACCTCGACTGGACCCACCCGGAGGTCACGGCTGAATTCGACTCGGTCCTGCGCTTCTGGCTCGATCTGGGCGTCGACGGCTTCCGCATCGACGTCGCCCACGGCATGGTCAAGGCGGAGGGCCTGCCGGACATCGGCCGCGGCGCCCAGGCCACGCTCATCGGCACGGAGCCGCTGCCGTTCTTCGACCAGGACGGGGTCCACGAGATCCACCGGGCGTGGCGGCACCTCCTCGACTCCTACGAGGGGCAGCGCATCGGGGTCGCCGAGGCCTGGGCCCCGACCTCGGAGCGGCTCGCCCTCTACGTCCGACCGGACGAACTCCACCAGGCGTTCAACTTCCGCTTCCTGAACTGCCCGTGGGATCCGGCGGCGATGCGCACCGTGATCGACGAGTCCCTGGCCGCCACCACTGCGGTCGGCGCCCCGACCACGTGGGTGCTGTCCAACCACGACGTCGTCCGCCACGTCACCCGGTACGGGGGCGGGGCGCAGGGCCTGGCCCGCGCGCGGGCCGCAGCCATGCTGATGCTGGCGCTGCCGGGCTCGGCCTACCTCTACCAGGGCGAGGAACTGGGCCTCCCCGAGGTCACGGACCTGCCCCCCGGATCCCGCCAGGACCCGGCCTTCCGCCGCGGGCGCCGTCCCCAGCCCGCCGTGCCCGCCGTGCCCGCCGTGCCCGCGGTCATCGCCCCGCGCCCCTCCGAGCCGGATTGCGCCCCCGCATCCGGCCCGGAGGCCGGCTCGGGCAACGGCCCGTCGGCCGTCCCCCGCACCGCACCGGGGGCGAGCGCGCGGGCCTGGCCGGAAGCCGGGGCGGGCAGTCGGCCGCAGGCCGCACTGCACGTCGCGCCGCAGGCGCACCCGTCCCCCCGGCCGGAGGCCGGGACCGACAACGCCCCATGGGCCACCCCCCGGACCTCGCCGCCGGCCCAGAACCCCGGCCGCCCGCAGGCCGGCACGGGAACCGGGCCGGCGTCCGGACCACTCACCGCGCCTCCGGCGCAGAAGCCCGCGCCGGAAACCGGGTCCGGGGCCCGGACCGGACCGGAGGCCGGACCCGAAGCCGGGGCCAAGGCCGGACCCGAAGCCGGGGCCGAGGCCGGACCCAACGCCGGGCCGGAGGCCGAGGCCGACGCCGAGGCCGGACCCAACGCCGGGCCGGAGGCCGGGGCCGGACCCGACACCGGGCCGGAGGCCGGGGCCGACGCCGAGGCCGACGTCGAGGCCGAGGCCGAGGCCGAGGCCGGACCCGACGCCGGGCCGGACGCCGGGCCGGAGGCCGGGGCAGACGCCGAGGCCGACGCCGGGGCCGGACCCGACGCCGAGGCCGAGGCCGGACCCGACGCCGGGCCGGAGGCCGAGGCCGACGCCGAGGCCGACGCCGGGGCCGGACCCGACGCCGAGGCCGGGGCCGGACCCGACGCCGGGCCGGAGGCCGAGGCCGACGCCGGGGACGATCTACTGACCGCGCCGGAGGCGGAGGGGCAGGACGGGCTGCGTGACGGTTGTCGCGTCCCCATCCCCTGGGAGGGGTCGGAGCCCCCCTACGGGTTCGGGCCGGCCGGCAGCTGGCTCCCGCAGCCCACGGCGTGGGCCGGCCTCAGCGTCGCCGCCCAGACCGGCGACCCGCACTCCACGCTGGAGCTCTATCGCGCCGCCCTGGAACTGCGCCGAGCGATGCCCGGGCTGGGCGCGGCGGAGGCCGACCCGTCCCCCGACCCCTGCGGAATGCGCTGGCTGCCCGCACCCGACGGGGTCCTCCTCTTCACCCGCCCCGGCTTCGCCTGCACCCTCAACACCCGCCCCGACCCCGTCGAACTCCCCGCGCCCGGTCGTCCCGTACTCTCCAGCGCCCCCGTGGAGACCGACGGGCGCACCGTCCGCCTTCCCCCGGATTCGTGCACGTGGTGGGCATTTTGACGTGGCGGCCGGTACAGTCCAATCCCGTGACCGCACGGCTAGCCGACATCGCAGCCCAGGCGGGGGTCAGCGAAGCCACAGTCAGCCGCGTGCTCAACGGCAAGCCCGGTGTGGCCGCGGGCACCCGCGAATCCGTGCTGGCCGCGCTGGACGTCCTCGGCTACGAGCGTCCCGTACGGCTGCGCCAGCGCAGCGCGGGCCTCGTGGGACTGATCACGCCCGAGCTGGACAACCCCATCTTCCCGGCGCTCGCGCAGGTCATCGGCCAGGCCCTGACCCGCCAGGGGTACACGCCGGTGCTGGCCACACAGACGCCCGGCGGGTCCACCGAGGACGAACTGACCGAGATGCTCGTCGACCGCGGGGTCTCCGGAATCATCTTCGTCTCCGGCCTGCACGCCGACACGACGGCCGATATGGGCCGCTATGACCAACTCCGCGGCCAGGGTGTCCCCTACGTCCTGATCAACGGCTTCTCCGACAAGGTGCAGGCGCCCTTCGTCTCCCCCGACGACCGCGCAGCGATGCACCTCGCGGTCACCCACCTCGCCGCGCTCGGCCACACCCGCATCGGCCTCGCCGTCGGCCCGAAGCGGTTCGTGCCGGTCCTGCGCAAGATCGAGGGCTTCCGGGCCGGGATGAAGGAGCGCCTCGGCCTCGACGAGGCCGAGACCGAGGAACTGATCCAGCACTCCCTCTACTCCCTCGAAGGCGGCCAGGCCGCCGCGGCGGCGCTGATCTCGCGTGGTTGCACGGCCGTGGTGTGCGCGAGCGACATGATGGCGCTCGGTGCGATCCGGGCGGCCCGCCAGCAGGGGCTGCGGGTGCCGCAGGACGTCTCGGTCGTCGGCTTCGACGACTCCCCGCTCATAGCTTTCACCGACCCGCCGTTGACCACGATCCGCCAGCCCGTGCAGGCGATGGGGCAGGCGGCGGTGCGGACGCTGCTGGAGGAGATCGGCGGTACGCCGGCCCCGCACAGTGAATTCGTGTTCCTGCCGGAACTGGTGGTCCGCGGCTCCACGGCGTCGGGCCCCGGGCAGCGGCGCGCTGCGTCTCGTACCTGAGACGGAGCGGCTGCGCCGAAGACCGTCCGGAGGGATGATCGGAGGCGAGAGCTCATCTGGCAGACTCTCTCCCCATGGGTGAATCGAGCGTGAAGACACTGGAAACCCGGACGGACGTCTCCTCACCCGTAGTGGTCGAGACCGAGACCCGCCCGGGTTCCGACCGCGCCCTGCTCTCCCGGCTGCGGGTCCCGCGCCGGCCGCGCATCTGGTTCGAGATCCTGCTGATCGCGGTCAGCTACTGGACCTACTCGCTGATCCGCAACGCGGTGCCCGAGCAGAAGTCGATCGCCCTCGCGAACGCCGACTGGATCTGGGGTGTCGAGCGGACCCTCGGCATCGCGGTGGAGCAGTCGGTCAACCACGCCGTCAATTCCGTGACGTGGCTGATCGTGGGCATGAACTACTACTACGCCACGCTCCACTTCGTCGTGACCATCGGCGTGCTGGTGTGGATCTACCGCTTGCATCCGGGCCGGTACGCGGCCACGCGGCTGGTCCTCTTCGCCACCACGGGCGTGGCTCTGGTCGGCTACTACTTCTACCCGCTCGCGCCGCCCCGGCTGATGAACGGGCAGGACTTCATCGACACCGTGCTGGTCCACCACACTTGGGGCTCCATGGCCTCGGGGAACCTCAAGCACATGTCGAACCAGTACGCTGCGATGCCGTCCATGCACATAGGGTGGTCGCTCTGGTGCGGGCTGACGATCTTCGCGGTCGCGTCGGCCCCCTGGGCCCGGATCCTGGGCCTGCTCTACCCCACGGCGACCCTCGTCGTCATCGTGGCCACCGCCAACCACTTCTGGCTCGACGCCGTGGGCGGCATGATCTGCCTGGCCTTCGGGTATGCCGTCTCGCGCACCTGGTACGGCTCGATGCCGCACCGCCTGCCCCGTCACCCCGAGCACACGGGCCCGCACCCGGCGTCGGAACTTGTGAACCGCTTCCGCACACCCCGCTAGGGCGCAGCCGCCCGGCCCCCTGCACGCGAGCGCCCGTGCCCCGGAAGACTTCCGGGGCACGGGCGCTCTCACGTCAGGAGGACTGGTCCGTCAGGATCGCCGGGTCCGAAAGGCCGGCCGCGCCGGTTTCCACCTTGCCGGCGAAGCGGCGGCCGAAGTCGGCGGTCTCGGACGAGGTCACCGTCACGTCGTACCAGCGTCGCGTGTTCTTCAGGGAAACGCTGTAGGTGACCGTGGCGCCCTTGGCGACCGTGACGCGGTTGGCTCCTCCGCCGTAGGCGTTGGTGATCGTGAGGGTCGCCGTCGACGTCCCGGCATTGGTGAGGGTGAGGTCCAGGTTGCCCGTGGTGGCGTTGTGGCGGGCGGTGACCTCGGGGCCGGCGGTGGTGCCGGGGTTGCGGAAGCCGCGCAGGAAGCCGTTGGGGCCGTGCACGGTCAGGTCGGTGACGCCGGCCGAGTAGCGGGTGTTCCAGGTGTCCGAGATCGACTTGCCGGCTTCGGTGGTGTACGTCCAGGGGGCGTCGGTGCGGTTGGCGGAGGTGACGTAGAACTGCGCCCCCAGGTCCGCGCCGCCGCTGAAGGTCAGCCGGTACTTGCCCTCGGCGGTGAGGGCCGCGCCGTCGACGTACGGGGCGTACTTCAGCGGACGGGTGCGGCACTGGCCCTTCTCCTGGCGCGGCATGGACCCCACGGCCGGCGGGGTCGCCCGGAAGTCGGGGTGCCGCTCGCGGTCCTGCGGCTCCCACGGTCCGGTGTCGGGCAGCGACACCGTGGAGGTGTCCTTGCGGGCGAAGTCGAAGGCCGAGGTCAGGTCACCGCAGACGGCCCGCCGCCAGGGCGAGATGTTGGGCTCGTGCACCCCGAAGCGCTTCTCCATGAACCGGACGACGGACGTGTGGTCGAAGGTCTCGGAGCAGGAGTAGCCGCCGGTGCTCCAGGGCGAGACGACGAGCATCGGGACGCGCGGGCCCAGCCCGTACGGTCCGGCGACGTAGCCGGTCCTGCCGGGGAAGACGTCGAGGGCGGTCGGCGTGGTCGACAGGCCCTGACCCGCGTCGGCCGGGGCGTACGGGGGGACGACGTGGTCGAAGAAGCCGTCGTTCTCGTCGTAGGTGATGAACAGGGCGGTACGGGCCCACACGTCGGGGTTGGACGTCAGCGCGTCCAGGACCTGCGCGATGTACCAGGCACCGAAGTTGGATGGCCAGTTCGAGTGCTCGCTGAACGCCTCCGGGGCGGCTATCCAGGACACCTGCGGCAGGGTGCCGGCGGCGACGTCCGCGCGCAGCCGGTCGAAGTAGCCCTCGCCGGCCTTGGCATTGGTGCCGGTGCGGGCCTTGTCGTAGAGCGGGTCGCCGGGCTGGGCGCCCCGGTACTTGTTGAAGTAGAGGAGGGAGTTGTCGCCGTAGTTGCCGCGGAAGGCGTCGTTGATCCAGCCCCAGGATCCGGCGGCGTCCAGGCCGTCGCCGATGTCCTGGTAGACCTTCCAGGAGATCCGGGCCGCCTCCAGGCGCTCGGGGTAGGTGGTCCAGTCGTAACCGAGCTCGGCGTTGTTGAGGACGGGGCCGCCGCCCTTGCCGTCGTTGCCGGTGTGGCCGGACCAGAGGTAGTAGCGGTTGGGGTCGGTCGAGCCGATGAACGAGCAGTGGTAGGCGTCGCAGATGGTGAACGCGTCGGCGAGGGCGTAGTGGAACGGGATGTCCTCACGCGTCAGGTAGCCCATCGTGGCGGGCGTCTTGGCGGGCACCCAGTTGTCGTACTTGCCCTTGTTGAAGGCGCTCTGTCCGCCGGCCCAGTCGTGGTTGAGGCCCTGGAGGTACTCCATGCCGAGATCGTCGGACGGCGGGCGGAAGGGCAGCGTCTCCTTGCCCGCGTTGTCGGCCTGGTGCCATACGGACTTGCCGCTGGGCAGGGTCACGGGGCGCGGGTCGCCGAAGCCTCGGACGCCGCGCAGGGCGCCGTAGTAGTGGTCGAAGGAACGGTTCTCCTGCATCAGGACCACGATGTGCTCGACATCGGCGATGGTGCCCGTCGTCCCCTGCGCGGGGATGGCGGCGGCGCGCGCGATGCTGTCGTTCAGCAGGGTCAGGGCGGCTGCGCCGCCGGTGAGCTGGAGGAAGCGGCGACGGTTGAGTTCTGCCATGGCGGGAGAGACCTCTGCTTCGGTCGACGGTGTCTGAGCGCTCCCAAGAACAGCGTGCCCGGAGGACCGGAGAGGGAGCCGGATGTGACGTCGGCGGGTACGCCGGGCGAACGGCAGGCGGATTCCGGCGGTGTCAGCAGTCGCGCTCGTACTCGACCTGGGTGAGCGGCTTGCCGTCGCCGAAGTCGTAGGGGCGGGTGGCGCCGCTCTCGGCGAAGCCGGCCTTGGTGTAGAAGCGGCGGGACTGCGGGGTGTCACGCAGGGTCCAGAGGTGGGCGCGGGTGAAGCCGTCGCCGCGCAGGTGCCGCAGCGTCCCGGTCATCAGCGCGGCGGCAACACCCGTTCCCCAGCTGTCGGGGTGGCTGTAGAAGGAGAGGATCTCGGCGGCGCCGGGCCTGGTCGAGGACGAGCGGAAGACGGACATGGCCACCGGCCGGCCGTCCCCTTCGGCCAGCAGGATCGTGGCGTCCAGCTCCACGAGCCGCGCGTGCCAGCGGGTGCGCCTGCTCGCGATCCCGTCCGCGGCGAACCCCGGATCGAAGAACGGCGCGTACGCCGCCTCCCACGCGGCGGCGTGGATCTCGCCGAGGGCGTCCCCGTCGCCCGGGCCTGCGCGGCGAATCGTGAACTTCGTCTCCACTAGCGGTGGATCCTTTCCAGGGCTTCGGTGAGCGTGCGGACGTAGGCGCGGTCGGCGAGGATCCGTACCCCGGCGAAGGGCTGCCCGAGCCGTTCCTCCCGGGCCAGGATCCCGCGCAGGAGCGGCGCCGCCGGGGCCGCCGGGGCGCCGATCTCTCCGAGGTGGTGGACGGCCTGCCGTACCGGCATGGCGGGGCTGCCCTCCCAGGCCGGGTCCACCTGCGCCAGCAGCACCGGCACGGCCGGCTCCGGGTCGCCCGTGATCCGCCAGTACGCGTGCGCGGCGTACGTCCTGGTCCACGCGCCGGGCGACTCCATCAGGAGGCGCACGGGCGTTGTGTGTACGGCGGCCAGGGGACCGAGGTCGGCGAGGAAGGGCAGGCCATGGCTCGCGGTCCCGGACCGTACGGCCGCCCCGCACACGTCGAGGGCGAGGGCGGGGTCCCCGGTGACCTTCCAGTGCGCCCAGGCCGCGCGGCGCGGGTAGGAGCCGCCGGCCCCTCGGCCCCGGCCGGTGGCGTACGCGGCCAGCCGGTCGGCGGCGCCGACGGCCGGTGCGCCGATCCGGCCGAGCACGCGCAGGGCGTCGTAGGTGTGGGCCGTCCCCAGGTGCCGGATCACCTCGGCCGCGGCGGGCGAGGCGGCGGGGCCCCAGAGGGCGAGGAGTTCGAGGAGGGCTGTGCTGGAGTGGTACCGCTCCGGCTCCTGCCGCAGAACGGGCAGCACCACGGGGAGCAGCTCCGCGGCGGGCAGCGTGGCCAGGATCCGTGCGTGGGGACGGTCGTACGGCAGCTGGTTGGCCGCGGCGAGCCGCCGCAGGACGGGCAGCGCACGGAGATCGCCCATCCCGGCGAGGGCGAGCGTAAGCCCGCCGTCGGTGTGAGCGGAGCCGCGGCCGAGGGACTCGGCGATCAGGTCGGCGTGCGCGGCGACGGCTCCGCCGGCCTGGGACACCGCGTGATCCGCGTCCCAGCCGGCATACGTGTCGCCACACACGGCTTCGACAACGGCATCCCAGCACCATGGCTCGGGCCGCCGGTACCGATAGAGGGCCTTGGTGGCTTCGTCGAGTCCGCTCACGCGGCGGCGTACGCCACGAAACCGCTCCAGGCGTCCGGGGTGACGGCGAGGCGGGCGCCCGCGGGGCGCTTGGAATCCCGGACGAGGACGGTGCCGGGGGTATGGGCGACCTCGACGCAGTCGGCCCCATCGGCCGTGCTGTAGCTGCTCTTGACCCACGCGAGGCCGGAGAGGCCCTCGCCCGACGGCTTGATGGTCATGTCTCCCCCAGTACCTTTTCGATGAACGTCAGCGACGCCCGTGGCGTCAGGGCCTGTGCCCGGATCATGCCATAACGCATGTCCAGGATCTGGACCTCTTTGGGTTCGGTGATCAAGCGACTGGCCAGCTGAACGTCGTTGTGCCCCACGGTCGTTCCGTCCCTGAGACGCATGACCTTGAACGATGAGGCGAGCCCGGAATGCTCCTCGACCGCGAGGGGCATCACCTGGATCTCGACGGTGCGCAGCCTCCCGATCTCCAACAGGTGTTCCAGCTGGCCGCGCAACACCATCTTGCCCCCGATGGGCCGTCGGAGGACAGCCTCTTCCTGTACGACGGTCAGGAGCGGGGCCGGATGTCGCTGGAGGATCTCCTGGCGGGCGAGCCTGGCAGCGACCAGACGTTCGACCTCGCCCTCTGAGAAGGCCGGGCGCCTCAGCCCGAACAGGGCGCGGGCGTACGCCTCCGTCTGGAGCAGACCCGTCACCACGACGTTGTCGTAGGACCCGATCTCCCCTGCCTCGGATTCCAACTTGGCCAGATCCCGGACCTTCTTGGGATAGCGGGCCCTTTCGACATCGGCCTTCACGGCGGCGATTTTCCCGCCCGCCCCGAGGACCTCGTCCGCCTTGTCCAAGAACTCCGGGCGCGGAATACGGGCCCCTCGCTCGATCTTGTAGATCAGGTTCGCCCCGTATCCCATCCGCTCACCGAATTTGGTTCGGTCAAAGCCCGCCGCCTCACGCCACATCTTCAGCTGGCGTCCCACCGTGGCGATGACCGCCCCGGATTCGTCCTCCGGGTCGAGTTCCCAGCTCGACTCGTCGGCGCCGTCCGTGTTCACATCCGCCTCCCCTTGGACCGCGAGGACACCACGGGACCGTTCTGGACAACCGTCGTACACAGCGCCCTCAACTCTGTTCAGCGTACGCACGGGTGGCCACGCTGAGTCACGTGAATCAGGAAATCTCCCTCGTCGCCACGCTTCCCTCCACCCCGCGCGGAGCCCGCGCCGCACGCGCGCTCACAGTGGCCCAACTCACTGAGTGGAGGCTTCCGTTCGAGGACGCGGCACAGGTCGTAGCCGAACTCGCCGCGAACGCCGTGACTCACGGCAGGGTGCGCGGGCGGGACTTCCGGCTCGCGTTGCACCTCGCGCCGGGGCCTACGCTCCGTATCGAAGTGTCCGACACGCGCCGGGAGTTCGGACCATCCGCGGTCTGCGGCCGCCGGACCCCGAGGCGGAGTGGGGGCGGGGGCTGGTGCTGGTGTCCGCGCTCGCCGTGCGGTGGGGAACGGATCTCGGGCCGGCGCCCCTGAAGGCGGTGTGGGCGGAAATTGATGTGGCGAGTCCGATTTCACCGGATCGAGGTTTCCACGGCCCGGTGGATCGATATCCGGTGACGCGCGACGCCTAAAGACCAATCACCGGGGGAAATGACCTTCCATACCTCCCCCTCCCCTCTCACCCGGTCGGGTGAATCACCCCAACCAGGCTGGCGCGTATGCCAATTCGCCGGGCACTCTGACTCCCGACAACCCCATAAACGCATTCGGCCCCCGGCCGGGACGGCAATCCCGGGCGAGGGCCTGACCACAACGGAAGTAGCACCTTCCCCATGGCTGACCAGCAGCTTAGCGCGCCTGCGCGCGTCCCGTCGGGTATCCGGCACGTCAATCGCGACCACCGCCGCGGCTACGTCAAGATCGGCAACCATCTCGCCCAGCACCGCGAGCTGAGCATGGCGGCGATCGGCCTGGCCACGCATATCCAGTCGCTCCCGACCGGCTCCAAGGTGACCATCAAGGCCCTCGCCGAACGCTTCCCGGAGGGCGAGGTCCGCATCGCCACCGCCCTGCGCGAGCTGGAGCGGCACGGCTATCTGGCCCGATTCCAGGAGCGGCTGCCGACGGGGCGTGTCGTGACCTGCACGGTGTCCTACAACAACCCGCCCGCCATGGCCGAGGCGACCCGCGGGCCGCGGATGCCACCGCAGCGGCCGAAGCCCGCCGCCCAGCCCGGACCGGAGCCCGACCCGGAGCCCGAACCGACACCCGCGCCCGAGCCCGAGCCCGAAACCGTCCCGTCCGAGGCCGAGTCGGAGGCGCGGGAACTGCTGGCCCGGTTGCGGCTGCGCGATCCGCGGCTGCTGCTGTCCGAGCGGGACACGGTACGGCTGGCGCCCGCCGCAGCCGAGTGGCTGGAGCGCGGGCTGACCCCGAGCGCCGTCACCGCGGCCCTCACGCGCTCGCTTCCGACCGTGCCGATCCACTCCCCCGCCGCGCTGCTCGCCCACCGCCTGCGGGAGCTGCTGCCACCCCGCCTGCCGGATCCCTGCGCACCCCACCCGGGCGGCCCGGACCGCACCGTCCACCCCCTCCGCACGTGCGAGGGCTGCGAACGCGCCTTCCGCTCCCCCGTCCCCGGCCACTGCCGCAGCTGCGCACCGCCGCCCCCACCCGGAACGGCGTCCGCCGCCTGAGCCACGGGCTACAGCGATTCGTCGGCGGCCCTGTCCAGGAACGACTGCAGTGCGGCCAGCTGCGCCCGCACCGCTTCGGCGAACTCGACGTCCGCCTTCGCCACGTCCACGCCCTCGGGGCCCTTGGCGTACCAGTCCGTCGCCAGCTCGCCCACCCGCTCGGAGCGCGCCTCGATCGCCGCCAGGTCCTTCCTTCCCTCGGGCGGTACCACGAGGCGCGCCGTCGTGATGGCCCGCGCGAGGTCCGTGTTGGCCGGCGCGTACCCGCCCTCGAACTGGCGCCGCCTCTCCTGCGCGGTCTTGGTCGGGTCGAGGCTGAGGGTCAGAAGCTGGGTGGACTGCTGCACGTACTTGTTCGCGGTCCCCGCGAGTTCCACGTAAGCGGCCCGGCGGATGTCCGAGCGGCGGGCCTGCGCCTCCTCCCGCCGGGTGTCCTTGGCCTCGAAGTAGGCGAGCGTGCTCCCGGTGAGGCCCGCCAGGGCGCCGATCAGCGCCCCCGCGAGCGCGGCGGTCGTCGTACTCGGCTGCCTCCGGCGCCCATTCGCCTCGCCATCGGCCTTGTCCTTCTTCTGCGTCATGCATTACCCGTACCGCGACCGACCCGACCCGGCACCTGCAACCACCTGGAGGCACGAAGACGCCGGGACCGCTCGAATGAATTACATAGGGCGATCACACCCACCCCCACCCTGATCATTTGCAGGCTCGGCCATTCCTCCGAATGAGCCACGGGGAATGCGGGCAGGTTCTCGCCGCACCCTTCGCGGGCGGCGCGGGCGGCGACGCCACGATCCGGCGCCTGGTTGCGTGACATGCGTCACGACGGGAACCGCGACCCCGGAGGGTTTCCCGGGCACGCCACCCCATCGACATTTCGACATTTGTCCGTTTTGGATTCGACATTCCCCTCTCCTACGGGAACGGAATCCCGGCTACCGCCTCAGCTGCCCCCTACTTCCCTGGTCACGGGCGTTCCTGAGAGCGCATCACATGGTTGTGCCAGTGACCTGATCGTGACCATGCACGATCAACGACCCGTTTCAAGCCGTGTGCCGAATCCTCCGGATGAGCTCGAAACGGAAACTTGCCAGGCCAATGGCGGGCTTCTAAGAATGTCGACCATTCCGGCGTCCCGCAGTTCCGGCGCCGGAAGCTTCGCGAACACCGAATGGGGTCACGCATGCAGAAGCATCGGAAGAAGAAGCAGTACCGGAAGATAATCATCGGGGTCAGCGCTCTCGGAATCGTGGGTGTCCCCACGGCCGCCATGGCCTGCTTCGACTCGGGCGGCGGCGACACCGGCCGGACGCGTACCGTGAGCCACCAGGCGCAGCGCCCGTGGCAGTACGAGCCCTCCACCACCCCGGACCTCATGGTTCCCGTGGACGTCCCCACGTCGCCCAGCAGCCCCGCAGCACCCACGGAGCCGGTCGAGGAGTCCTCCCAGCCCCCGCAGGCACAGCCGCCGCAGGTACAGCCCCCGCAGGCCGCGCCGCAGCCGGCGAAGCCGCCGGTCACCAAGAAGCCGCAAGCCCCGCAGCCGCCGAAGACCTCGCCCGCGCCGGCGCCCGCCGCCTCCGGCTCCGTCGCCGCCGTCCTCGCCCTGGTCAACCAGGAGCGCGCCGCCGCCGGATGCCAGGCGGTCACCCTGAACGCGAAGCTGACGAAGGCCGCGCAGGACCACAGCGCGGACATGGCCGCCCACAGCAACATGTCCCACACCGGCTCCGACGGCTCAGACCCGGGCGCGCGCATCACCCGCGCCGGCTACACGTGGAGCACGTACGGCGAGAACGTCGCCTACGGCTACAGCACGCCCGAGAAGGTGATGGAGGGCTGGATGAACAGCCCCGGCCACCGCGAGAACATCCTGAACTGCTCCTTCAAGGAGATCGGCATCGGCCTGGCCCAGCCGAACCACTACTGGACGCAGGACTTCGGCACCGCCCGCTGACACCCGTCCCGCTCCGGGACAGCAGACAGCCGACAGCGGAGTGCGGACCGCGGACCCCTCGCGGGTCCGCGGTCCGCCGCGTGGCGCTGGCCCGCCGGTCGGGCAGGCACAGCCGTCACAGCCTGAACAGCACTCCGCGCCAGGTCCAGCCCGCCTTGAGGACCGTGTTCTGCAAGGGGTTCCTCATCTGTCCCGTGTCGAACCGGAAGGTCTCGACCTTGCTGCGGCGGCCGTCAGCGCCCCGCCGGTGCTCCCACTGCCGGTAGACCGCCTTGCCCGGCCCACGGCCGTACTGCTCGCCGGAGTGTTCGAGCGCGGGCTCCCACCGCTCTTCGAGCGTGCGCACCTCGTGTTTCGCGGGGACCAGGCGCATGCTGGTCCTGAGGGTCAGCCGCATCTCGGGCACGCGGCACTCCGCCACCAGGTCGGCACGCTCCTTGGGGGTCCCCTCGCGTACGAGGAACACCCCGGCCGGTCCGCCCAGCGCGAGCAGTGCTTCCCGGAGGTCCGCGGCGGCCGTCGGCGTAAGGCCGGGCGGCGGGTACCTGGTGCCCGTCCGCCGGTCCCAGAAACCGCCCACCGTCAGCCCCCCGCTCCGCTGTCCGGGCGTACCGAGCGCACGAACTCCTGGAAGTCCTCCAGGACGCCGTCGTGCTGTGCTGCGGTCGCGGTGAGTGCCAGCCGGATCATCGCCCGCTTGCGCGGGTCCCCGCTGTCCACGAAGAACAGGTAGACCTGGGACTGGACGAGGTCACGGACGTCGCCGCCGTCGGCGCCGGCGGAGAAGCTCAGCCTCTGGGTGAGCGCGGGCGCCTCCTGCGAGCCGACCTCGCGACGGTGTTCCACCACCACCGACTCGGCGAAGGCGCGCAGGCGCTCCACGGACGCGTCGGCGATCTCCTCGAGCGTCACCCCGTCCTTCGGGAACCCGCCGTCGACGGTGATGTTCGCGGCGAACCCGGCGTCGGGCCGCGGGTGCACGGCGGCGAAAGCCACCCCTTCCGCGTCGAACCCCTCGGGACGGGCCGGAAGCCATCCCTCTGGCAGCCGGAACTCGATCGGCACCGGCAGTGTCGCAGCCATCTCGGACCCTCCTTCCTCGGAAACGTACATCAGTCGAGCAACCAGTCCTTGAAGTCCCCGGCGGCGTCGCCGACCGCCTGGGCCGTGTCGCCCACCGCATCGGCGGCGTCACCCGCGGTCTTGACCACCTTGGCGGGATCGACGGTGATCTCCAGGCCGATGGACCCGCCGAGGATCGGGGAGGCGCCCGCCTTGCCGCCGATCTTCCACACGCCGGTCGTCTCGTCCTTCTTGTAACCCCACCAGGCCTCGGCGCCGGGACCGGCCCAGCCCTCGGCCGTCAGGCCGACCCCGATGCCCCCGGACTCCACGCCTCCGGTGACGCTGCCCTTCGCCCCGGCGAACGCCTTCGCGCCGACCGTGACTTCTTCCTTGGTGGCTTTGGCACTGACTCCGGCCTCGGCGCCGGCGAATCCCTCCAGGCGTCCGTAGACGCTCTGGTACTCGCCTCCCGCCCGGCCTTCGGCCAGTCCCCGCACGCCGGCGGAGGCCTCGGCCTTGGCGACGAGGCCCTTGTCGGTGAAGCCCACGTTCGCGGTGGCCCGGCCCCCGCCGTAGATGTCGGCGATCCCGGACAGCTGCATCCCCGCAAGGTCGGTCTCGCCCTTGGCGGTGCCGTGGAAGAGGTCGGCGTACGCCTTGACCGAGGCCTCCTTTCCGTACTGGCCGGGCCCGGTGGCGCTCCAGCCGAGCTTGTCGTTCTTCGTCTCCACCTTGGATTCGTCGAGCTTCTTGGCCTTTGCCAGGTCACCCTCGGCGTAGTTGTTGAAGCCGGTGAGCGTCTCGTCCAGGCCGCTGCCCTTGCCCAGGGCGTCCTTGTTGGTGTCGGTCACGGCCGCCACCAGGGCGTCCTTGACGTGCTGATCGGCCTCGGTGACGGCCTTGACCCGGTCGTCGATGTGCTTCTGCCACTTGCCGACCGCGGTGCGGACGGCCTCCTGGCCGTCGGGGTCGTGGTGGTAGGCGCTGCGCTCGGACGGCGTCAGCTTGGACCAGTCGAAGGCGACACGCCCCTGCTCCGAGACGCTCATGCCGGCAGCGATCGCGTCGTCGCGGGCGCTCTCCAGCTTCTTCTTGAGATCGGTGAACTGGTCGCGGGCGCCGCGCAGCAGGCTCGCGATCGCCTTGGCCTGGGTCTGGGCGGCGGAGTACTCGTAGCGGGTCGCCGTGAATTTCGTCCGCGCGACCCCCGCGCTGATACCGGACCAGTTGTCGCCCATGACGATCTTCTGGACGGTGTCGCCGTAGCGGGTCTCGACCTTCTTCAGCTCTTCCGCGACCTTGTCCCACTGCGCGGCGGCCGTCGTCAGCAGACCCAGGTCCGTGGTCATGACTTCGTAGTAGGTCAGCACGTCAGGCCTCTAGATCCCGTGCAGTTGTGACTGCGACAGGAACTGGTTCTTCAGCCCCAGGTCGTTTCCGGTGAAGTAGCCCGAGGCGCCGAGCAGCGAGGTCTTCTCGCCGGCCAGCCGCCCCATCAGGGTCGTCACCTGCTGCTCCCACGTCTCCGCGACCTTCTTCAGGCCGGCCGCCGTCTCCCAGCCCTCGAAGCCCTTGCGGGCGGAACCCGTGGCCTCGCCCGCGTGCCCGGCGGCGCTCTTGGTCCTCGGCTCCAACTCGTTCTGGATCGTGGCCGCCGCTGCGTTCTTCTCGGCCGGCGACGAGGCGAAGTCCGGGGAACCGCCCGTCAGGTACGGGCCCGCGGGCGGCGGGGTCACGCCGGGGGCGTAGGGCACCACCGCCGGCGGTGTGCCGCCAGGGGCGTAAGGGCCCAGCGGTGGACCGCTGTTCAGCCGCATGTCCACGTGCCGGTCGGATATCTGGTCCAGCTCGTCCGCCATCGTCCAGCCTCCCCGTTGAATGGAGGCTGATCATATGCAAAGCGCAAAGGCGGCGGGCAACCACGTGCCGTCTGCGGACCGGGGTCTGCCCCCGGCCCGGCTGCCCCCGGCCCGGCTACGCGCCGTAGAAGAGTTCGTCGACCACCGCGCGGGCGCGGCGCGTGATGCGCCGGTAGTCGTCCAGCAACTCGCCGACCGTGCCCTCCGCGTAGCCGAGGTAGCGGCCCACGGCCGCCAGTTCACGGGCCTCGGAAGGGAAGGTGTCCCCCGCGCGGCCCCGAACCAGCATCACCGCGTTGCGGACCCGGGTCGCCAGGACCCAGGCCTCGTCCAGGATCTGCGCCTCGTCGGTCGGGATCAGCCCGGCCGCGTGCGCGGCCGCGAGAGCCTCGCGGGTACGGGTGGTCCGCAGGCCCGGTTCGGCCCAGGCGTGCCGCATCTGGATCAGCTGGACGGTCCACTCGACGTCGCTGAGACCGCCGCGGCCCAGCTTGGTGTGCAGGGTCGGGTCGGCGCCGCGCGGCAGCCGCTCCGACTCCATCCGGGCCTTGAGCCGGCGGATCTCCCGTACGGCGTCCTCGCCGAGGCCCTCCGCGGGATAGCGCAGCGGGTCGATCAGCTCGATGAAGCGGCGGCCGAGCTCCTCCTCACCGGCGACCGGCTCGGCCCGCAGCAGCGCTTGGCTCTCCCAGGTCAGGGACCAGCGCCGGTAGTAGGCGGCATAGGAGGCCAAAGTGCGCACCAGGGGGCCGGAGCGGCCTTCGGGCCGCAGGTCGGCGTCGATGAGCAGCGGCGGGTCCGCGGTGGGCAGCTGGAGCAGCCGGCGCATCTCGGCGACGACGGTCTGGGCGGCCTTCGCGGCCTCCTGCTCGTCGACGCCCTCGCGGGGTTCGTGGACGAAGAGGACGTCGGCGTCGGATCCGTAGCCGAGTTCGTGGCCGCCGAAACGGCCGACGCCGATGACGGCGAAGCGGGTGGGCAGGGTGTCGCCGAAGTGCGACTGCACGGCGGCGCGCAGGGCGCCCGCGATGGTCGCGGCGGTGAGGTCCGAGACGGCCCCGCCGACCCGGTCGACCAGGGCTCCGTGGTCCTCCTCCGCCGGGCTGTCCTCCGTACCGTACGAGCCGATGATGTCGGCCGCGGCGGTGCGGAAGAGCTCGCGGCGGCGCACTCCGCGGGCAGCGGCGACGGCGGTCTCCGGGTTCTCGGCGCGGCCCACGGCGGCGAGGACCTCCTGCCGGAGGGCGTCGTGCGTACGGGGCTGCAGGCCTTCCGGGTCGCCGAGCAGGGCCACCGCCTCCGGGGCCCGCATCAGCAGGTCGGGGGCGAGGCGTCCGGCGGACAGCACACGGGCGAGGTTCTCGGCGGCGGCCCCCTCGTCGCGCAACAGGCGCAGATACCAGGGGGTCTTGCCGAGGGCGTCGGAGACCTTGCGGAAGTTCAGCAGGCCGGCGTCCGGGTCGGCGGAGTCGGCGAACCAGCCGAGCAGCACCGGCAGCAGGGTCCGCTGGATGGCGGCCTTGCGGGTGACGCCGGAGGCCAGGGCTTCGAGGTGGCGCAGGGCCGAGGCCGGGTCGGCGTAGCCGAGGGCTTCGAGGCGCTGGCCGGCGGCGCGCGGCGAGAGCCGGGTCTCGCCCGGGGTGAGCTGGGCGACGGCGTCGAGCAGCGGCCGGTAGAAGAGCTTCTCGTGCAGACGGCGGACCACGGAGGCGTGCCGGCGCCAGGCCTTGTGGAGTTCGGCGACGGGCTCGGTCCTCAGGCCCATGGACCGGCCCAGGCGCCGCAGGTCGTTCTCGTCCTCGGGGACCAGGTGGGTGCGGCGCAGCCGGTAGAGCTGGATGCGGTGCTCCATGGCGCGCAGGAAGCGGTACGCGTCGTGCAGCTGGGCGGCGTCGGCGCGGCCGACGTAGCCGCCGGCGGCGAGGGCGTGGAGGGCGTCGAGGGTGGTGCCGGAGTGCAGGGTGGCGTCGCTGCGGCCGTGGACGAGCTGGAGCAGCTGGACGGCGAACTCGACGTCGCGCAGGCCCCCGGGGCCGAGCTTGAGTTCGCGGTCGACATGGGCGGCGGGGATGTTGTCGACGACGCGGCGGCGCATCTTCTGGACGTCGGCGACGAAGTTCTCGCGTTCGGCCGCCTGCCAGACCAGGGGGCTTATGGCGTCGATGTACTCGGAGCCCAGGCTCGCGTCACCGGCGACGGGGCGGGCCTTGAGGAGGGCCTGGAACTCCCATGTCTTGGCCCAGCGCTGGTAGTAGGCCAGGTGGGAGGCGAGAGTGCGGACGAGGGGTCCGTTGCGGCCCTCGGGGCGGAGGTTGGCGTCGACGGGCCAGATGGTGCCCTCGACGGTGGTCTCGGAGCAGATCCGCATCAGGTGCGAGGCGAGGCGGGTGGCGGCCTGGAGGGCCTTGGCCTCGTCGGCTCCGTCCCGCGCGGCTCCGCCGTGGGCAGACCCCACGGCCGCGTCCCCGACGAAGATCACGTCGACGTCGGAGACGTAGTTGAGCTCGTTGCCGCCGCACTTGCCCATCGCGATGACGGCGAGACGGCAGATCGCCGCATCCTCGGGAGCGGCGGCGGAGGCGATCCGCAGGGCGGCGCGCAGGGTGGCGGTGGCGAGGTCGGCGAGCTCGGCGGCGGTCTGGGCGACGTCGATGGTGCCGCAGACGTCGCGGGCCGCGATGGACAGCAGGCAGCGGCGGTAGGAGACGCGCAGGGCGACGGGGTCGTGGGCGTCCGCGAGACCGCGTTCGAACTCCGCAAGTCCCGGGTGCAGGTCGGCCGCCTCGTACGTGACGAGGCCGAGCCAGTCGCGTGGGTGGCGGGCGAGGTGGTCGCCGAGCGCCTCGGAGGCGCCGAGCACGCCGAGGAGGCGGTCGCGGAGGGGTTTGGCGCTGACGAGGGTGTCCAGGAGCCCGGGCAGCTCGTCGTCGGGCTGCGCCTCTGCGAGTCGGACCAGCCCGCGCAAGGCCAGGTCGGGGTCGGCGGTCGCGCCGAGGGCGTCAAGCAGTACGGGATCGGCGCGTACGGCGGCGAGCGCGTCGGAGTCGAGCAGCCGGGCGGCTGCGGAGGGGTCGGTGAACCCGCTGCGGAGCAGCCGGATGAAGGTGCTGCTCCTGCGTCCCGGGACCGTCATCCCGCCGCCTCCCGCGGTCGTCGCTGCCACTGCCTTGCACTGCCCTGACCTGCCTGGGTCGAGCCTATCCGGAGCAGGCGTTCGACTCACCGGGACGTACCATGACGTGGATTATCGGATTATCCGAATACTTATGGCGTAATGGGGCTCGTTCCCCGTCGACCGGCCACGAGGAGCCCCATGTCCGACGGACACCCCCGCCCCGGTCCTGCCGCGGGTGACCGTGTCCCGGCTGCGCCGCCTCCACAGGGACCGACGTACGGGCCGTACGGGGAGTACGCGTCATACGACGGGCACGGGCAGTTCGCGGGGAGCCAGGAGCCCCAGCAGTACCACCAGGCCCACCTCCCTCGCCAGCACCAACACCCCGATTCCGTAGGTGAGTTTCACCATGGGTCGCAGGTCGAGTGGGCCGGATGGCCCGGGGGGACCCACTGTCCGCCACCGCAGGCCCAGCAGATCCACGAGACCCGGCAGCCGCAGGGGGCCCAAGGATTCCGACAGCCGTACGCGGAACAGCGGGACTTCGTGCCACTGCAGACACATGGGGCCCAGCAGGCACACGAGTTCCAGCAGCCACACCCGGCCCACCCGGGCCGGCAGCACGTCCCGCCGCTGCACGGACAACCGAGCCAAAGCCCCCATCAGGCACATGAGTTCCAGCAGCCACACCCGGCACCACAAGGCGGGCAACCCGTCTCCGGTCGCAAGGCCGCGCGGCGCGCCGAAGCATCCCCACCGGGCGCGCCGGGCAGCAGAGCCGACGCCGGAACCAGCAGCAGCCGCAGGGCGGCAGGGCCGGTATCCGAGGCGGAGCCCGGGCCCGGAACCGCCGACGGTCCGGCACGGGCATCCACCGCATTGCAGATACCGCCCAGCGGCCGCAAGGCCGCCCGGCCGGCCCCCCACGGCGGAACCGAAGCCGCAGCCACCGCACCGCGGGAGCAGCACGGCCGCAAGGCCGCCCGGCCGGCCCGCGGAGCGGCCGGAGGCGGCCGGGCCGCCGACGCCGCACCGCAGGAGCATCGTGGGCGGCGGCGCCGCGGGGGCGCCGAGGCGGTCGCCGGGCGAAGGGCTGCGCGGCCCCACCGGTGGGCCGGCCTCGTCAAGGCCGTCGCCCTCTGCGCGGCCCTCGCCGCGACCGGCATGCTCGTGCTCCGGGGCAACGAGGCCCTCGCCGGCCTGGCCACCGATCCTCCTGCCGCCGCGCCGCCGCCCGCCGCCGGCGCCGTCCCCGACCCGGGCCGCGTCGTCCAGATCGTCGCGCACCCCGACGATGACCTGTACTTCATGAATCCGGACCTGCGTTACTCCATATCCGCCGGCCACCCCGTGGCCTCCGTGTACCTCACCGCGGGCGAAGCCGACGGCATCAACTCCACCGCCGCCAAGGGGACGACCACCAGACCCGACAAGCCCGCCTACGCCGAGGCCCGTCAGAACGGCATCCGCGCCGCCTACGCCAAGATGGCCACCGGCGACCGCACCAGCGCCTGGCAGCGCACCGTCGTCCCGACGAAGGGCGGCGGCCACGCGGAGGTCGACGTCCTCGTCGCCAAACCCCAGGTCCATCTGGTCTGGCTGCAGCTGCGCGAGGCCGGCCACGGCTTCGCCGACGTCCCCGAGAGCCTGCACGGCCTGTGGGACGGCAAGGTCTCCCGACTGGAGTCGATGCTCTCCTCCGGGACCCCGGTCAAGCAGCGGTTCGCGTACTCCAAGGACCAGGTCGTCCAGACCCTCGTCGGCGTCATGGAGCAGTACCGGCCGACCACGGTCCGCTTCCAGGACCCGACCCCCGGCCGGTATCCGGACACCAAGCAGTACACCGACCACCAGGACCACTTCTACGGCGCCCGCTTCGTGCAGATGGCCACGGCCGCCTACGCGAAGGACGTCAAGGACCGGCCGCACTTCACGGTGCAGAACTACGTCGGCTACTTCAACGGCTCCCTCCCCAGCGCCCTGGACCCGCAGGAGGCCAAGGAGAAGCTGGACAGCCTCGACACCTACGCGTGGCTCGACCGGCAGAACCACTGCGGCAGCGACGCCGGCTGCGGCGACCTCAAGGTCTCCGACCGCCCGGCCGGCAACCGGTGGACGGACACCGTCAACTACGCCCGCGGCACCGGCACCAACTGGCTGACCTCCGACAAGGACCACGGCCTGTGGGCCTTCAAGGTGCTGGACGGCCAGGTCGCCGTCTGGCACCGTTCCGGCCCGGTCGGACCCTGGCGGGGCCCGGACCTGCTGCCCGGCACCGGTATGGACCCGGGCGCCGGCGCCGTGACGCTGAAGGACGGCCGCATCGCGGTCTTCGGCACCCGCACCTCTTTCGGGGCCCGGCCCGCCGACTACAAGCGCGAGGTCGTCTACACGGTCCAGAAGCGGCCCGGGGCGGACGGCTTCGGGGAGTGGCAGTCGCTCGGCACCCCCGAGACCGCGGACGAGACGTGGACCTCCGACATCAGCGCGCCCGCCGTCTCCGTCGACGGCACCGGGCAGCTGGCGGCGTACGTCCGCGACGGCGCGTACAGCCTGCGCGGCCGGGTACAGCAGCCGGACGGCGGCTGGGGGCCCTGGGAGAAGCACGGCGGCGAGGACCTGCACGGCGCCCCGGTCACCGCCACCGACGGCGCGGGGCGGCGCATGGTCCTGTCCGCGACGTCGAAGACGGTCGTCGGCTGGGCGCAGCCCAAGCCGGGCGCTCCGCTCGGCCGGGTCACGGCCACCGGGCTGCCGGACACCACGCTCCCGCTGACCGCGGAGGGCCGTGAGGGCGGGGTGCGGCTGTGGTTCCGCAAGCCCGGCTCGGGCAACGTCCGTACGGCCCTGATGACGGCCGACGACGGGCTGAAGGTCAACAACATGACCGACCTCGGCGGGCTGAACGGCTTCGGCTCGGTGGCGGCGAGCGGGCACGTACTGGCGGCTCGCACGGCGGGTGGACAGCTCGGCTCCGAGGTAGGTCCCGGACGGCCGTGGGGGCGTTCGCCCCTGATGTTCGTCGGCGCGCCCTCCTCCACGATGACCGGGAAGAACATGGTCAGCCTGGCCGTGGTGGGGCTCGACGCACGGCTGTACGTCACCTCGTCGGCGGACGCTCCCAACGCGTACCTGGCACCGTGGCAGCCGGTGGGCCCGCGCAACGCCACTCCCTGAGGGCTGACCGGAGGGGGAGGGCGGCGGGGGACCGGCGGCGCGGACGGACGGACGGTGCGAACGGACGGTGGACTGTCGGTGCGGACGGTGCCTACGGACGAACCGCCTCCGCTTTGACGGCGCTTACCCGGTCTGTCCGAAAGGCAGCGGTCTTCGGCCGCACGGGTGAACCAAGTTCGCCGATCCGGACTCTCTTTGACTGCTCCGTCATTTCCCCCTGCCCGGATCGAACCCAAGGCGTGCCCGATGCCGTTGACCCGTCGCCGCTTCGCGGCCCTGCTCACCGTGCTCACAGCCGGCACCACCGGCGTACTCTCCGTGGCCTCCGGCCAGCAGACCTCCGCCGGGGCCGCCCCGGGGAAGAACCCGGCCGTCGTCCTGCCCGCAAGCGTCACCGCCGGCTCGGTCGTCCACGTCGTCGCGCACCCCGACGACGACCTGTTCTTCATGAACCCCGACCTCAGCCGCTCCCTGCGCTCCGGCACCCAGGTCACCACCGCCTACCTCACCTCGGGCGAGTCCGACGGCCGCAACGAGGCACACGGCGAGGCGGCGAGGGACCCCGAACAGCCCGCCGACCGCGCCCACTACGCGGAGGCCCGGCAGAACGGCATCCGCTCCGCCTACGCCCAGATGGCCACCGGCGACCGCACCAGCGCGTGGCGGCGTACGGTCGTGGACACCGCCGGCGGGGGCCGCGCCGAGGTCGACGTACTCATAGCGAAGCCGCAGGTCAACCTGGTGTGGCTGATGCTGCGGGAGGCTCGCAGCACCGGTCAGGACACCCCCGAGAGCCTGCGCGGCCTGTGGAACGGCCGGATACCCGCGCTGGAGTCCCAGCTGACCTCCGGGACCCCGGTCAAGCAGGGCTTCTCGTACACGAAGGACCAGCTGATACAGGCGATGGCCGGAATCCTGGAGCAGTACCGGCCCACGACGATACGGATGCAGGACCCCACCCCCGGCCGGTACGGGGAGAACGGCCGCTACACCGACCACCAGGACCACATGTACGGCGCCCGCTTCGTACAGGCCGCAACCACCGCCTACGCCGAACAGGTCCGGCGGCGACCGCACTTCTCGGTCCAGAGCTACCTCGGCTACCACAACAGCACCCTCCCGCACTCGCTGGACCCGCAGACGGCCGAGACGAAGACCGACTACCTGCGGACCTACGCCTGGCAGGACCACCAGGACTACTGCGCAAGCCCCTCGGGCTGCGGCGACCGCAAGGTCGCGGGCAACCCGACCGGACGCAACTGGGCCCAGTCCCTGCGCTACACCCGCGCCGACAACGCGTCCTGGCTGGCCGAGGGGACACCGGGCACCCTCTGGGCCTTCACCGTGCTGGACGGCCGCATGGCGTACTGGCGGCGCGACGCCCGCGGCGTCTGGGAGAAGCCGGTCTTCCTCGCGGGCACGGGCATCGACCCGGGGGCGACCGCCGCCCGGCTGCCCGACGGCCGCATCGCCGTCCTCGCGACCCGCACCGTCCTCGGCCCCGCCCCGTCGGACTACCGACGCGAGGTCGTGTACGCCGTACAGGTCTCGCCCGACGGGGCGTTCGGCGCGTGGCAGTCGCTCGGCACCCCCGAGAAGGGTGACGACGACGGCACCTCGGCGATCAGCGCCCCCGCGGCCGCGGCGGACGCGCGGGGCCTCCTCACCGTCTACCTCCGCGACTCCCGCCGCACGCTGCGCGCCGTCGTCCAGCAGCCCGACGGCGGCTTCTCCCCCTGGCAGCGCCTCGGCGGCGAGGACCTGCAGAGCGACCCGGTGACGGCGGTCGACACCGCCGGTCGGCGGCATGTGTACGCGACGACCACGACCTCGGTGCTGGCCTGGACCCAGGCGGACGCGGACGGCCCGCTGCGCGGGCCCTCGCCGACGGGCCTGCCGGCCACCACGGTCCCCCTGACGGCCTCCCCGGACGGGCCGGGCGTCCGCCTGTACTTCCGGCGGCCCGACTCGGGAGTGGTGCGCACCGCCGTGGTCACGGCGGGGCCCGCGACCAGGCCCCAGGTCTCCTCCGTCACGGAGGCGGGCGGCCGGGCCGGCTACGGCGCGGTCGGCGCGGCCGGCCGCCACGTGGCGGGCCGCGCCGACAGCGGCACGGTCAGCACCTCAGGCCTCGGCGGCCCCCCGGCGTGGGCGGAATCCCGCATGCTCTTCGCGGGCGCCCCGGCGGCCGTCACGGAACCGGGCGGCACGACGACCACGACGGTCCTCGGCCTGGACGCCGAACTCCACACCTTCGTCACGCCGTCCAACCCCACCCGCCCCACCTGGCACCGCGCGGTCCGCTGACGTGCAACCGCCCGCGCGGGGCCGCGCGCCAGGGGCCGCGTCCGGGCGGCCGAGCGCCGAGGGCCGCGCGCCAAGGGCAACCGCAAGCCCGTCACGGGACGGGGTCGGTGGTCAGCAGGTGGCGGATGCCGTCCGCCGTCCACGTGCCCGCCGCCCCCGGGCAGGCGGACAGGTACTCGGCGACGTCCTGTTCCGTCCAGGGGCCGGACTCCAGGAGGCCGGCGGCCAGGTAGCGCAGGTAGGCGGGCGAGGGGGTGCGCAGTTCGACGTCTCGGAGGGTCCACGGCGCGGTGAAGGTCACCACGGGGATCCCCTCGATCGTGCCCGGGCAGACGAGGGTCTCGTACCGTCCCGGGCCGAGCGCGTCGCGGCCGTCCCGCAGGACCTTCGCGAGGTCGAGGTCCGCTCCGGGCTCCCGGTACATCTCCTGCGCGGCGATGTCGGACAGCTGGCCTGCCGTCACCAGATGCGCCCGCCCGCGGGCCCGGCCGGGGGCGGTGGGGTCGTAGTATCCCCGTCCCCCGGTCCACACCGGGGACTCGGTGGCGAAGTACAGGCGGCCCTCCAGGACGACGGCGACCGAGCGCTCGGGCGCCCGGCGGTCGCGGCAGCCGGGGTAGGCGCGCCGCCCGCCGGGCGGGGTGCCGCCGGCGATGTACACGGCGAGGCGGTCCATGTGCATGTTGGAGGCGTAGGAGGCGTACCAGACGCGCTCGGGGGCGGGGACCGCCCCGGCGCCGAGCGGGGCGAGCCGGAGCGCGGCGTGTACGGCCATCCACGGATCCTCGGGGGTGCGGTTGCGGGCTTCCATCGGTCCGCGCCTGCACGCTAGGGCGCGACCGCATGCGGGCCGCCCGGCAAAATTCCGCCCATGGCCGCGCTGCGGGCCCGGCCGGCGGGCCGGGAAGGCCGGGGCGGTTGCGCCGGGGCCGGCCGGGAACGCCGGGGCGGGCCGGGGCGGGGAACGAACGCCGCGGGAGCCGGGCAGGCTGCGGGAGCTGGGAACCCCGCGGGCCGGTACGCCGCGGGGGCGGCCGACGTCGCTGTCGGTCCGCCCCCGCGGTGCGGGCCGCCGGGGTCAGGCGCCCAGGTGGTGACCCTTCGCCCACTCCAGCTCGCCGTCCGCGACGCAGTTCGAGGTGTAGATCGGGCCCGTGAACGCCGGGCGGCTGGCGGGCACCGCGGCGAGCGAGGAGCAGTTCGACGAGTAGCCAGCGCGACCGCCGGAGAAGTAGTCGATGTCGACCCCGTCGTTGGCCAGAGCGGCACCGGCCCCGCCCAGCAGGATGCCGGCGGCCAGGACGGACGCGGTGACAGCAGAACGAATACGCATGACTCCCCTAAGGATCTGTGGAACGACGACGCGCTGGTGAATGTGCGCGTCGGCCGGTCCAACAGCTCGGGGGCACCGCCGGGAACGGCAGTTCACTCCAATGCCCGCCGCCGTATCGTTTCGACAACACACGCCCCCCTTCACGCCCCCCTAGGGCCGGGGGTGGAGAGCCACCGGCAGCCGGTCGAGCACGATGCCGAACTCTGCGCGGTAGGCCGCCCGCACCTCCTCGTCGGTCGCCAGCTCCTCCTCCGTCCGGTCGCCGTCCGCCGAAGTGGCGATGAGGGTGCGGTCCCGCAGGGTGATCCGGCCGCCGTCCTCGGCGATCCGGGAGCAGACCGGGCCCCTGGTGAAGCCGGACTCCGGGCTGGTGCGGTGCCACCAGGCGCCGGCCCGGAAGTCGGCGAGCACCCGGGGCCGGGTCTCCAGCCGGTACGCCGGCACGCCGTCGCGCAGTACGTCGAGGTAGCCCTCCCCACCGTCTGCGGACGCCGCCCTGACGAGGAACACCCCGCAGGGATCCTCCTGCTCGCCCGGCTCCTCCAGGTCGAGGGGGTACGCGCTGTGCTCCCCGAAGCCCACGTCGGCGAGCCAGCGCCCGTCGACGCGCAGCGCGAGGTGGTCGTACGGGATACCCACCTCGCCGTCCTTGCCGTACACGCGCGCCTGGAGGAACTCCACCCGGTGCCCGAGGGCGCCCAGCAACTCGGCGAACGCGCCGTTGAGTTCGTAGCAGATGCCGCCGCGTCCGGCGGTCACGATCTTGTCGAAGAGCGCGTCGCGGGTGAGCGCCACGTCCTCGCCGAGGTGGATCGACAGGTTCTCGAACGGCACGGTCCGCAGGTGGCGCAGGTGCAGCTCGCGCAGTGAGTCGCCCGTGGCCCGCTGGGGCCGCACCGCCCCGAGGCGGCGCAGGTAGGCATCGGTTCGGACGTCGTCGAGAGGTTCCATCCCCCCACTCTCCCCACCCGCCGCCCCGGACGCCATGCGCCATTGGATTTGGTCCCCGCCCAATCCACGATCATGGACTTCTACTCGATGTACTACAGGGATGGGGCCATGGGGAACCTGGAGATGAGCACCGGCGACATGCGGGACGTGATCCGGCTGTTGACGGCGGTGGAGCGGACGCCCGAACAGGACCGCGTCCTCGGCCTCGCACGGGAGCGGTGTGCGCAGGTCGACGCCCGCCTCGAAGACCGCGGCGTCACGCTGGACGTACCGGTCGCCCAAGCCCTGGAGGAACTGCTGGACGGCAGCCCCAGCGCGGACATGGAGCCCGGCTACCGGTACGCCTTCCAGGCGCTGGTGGCGGTGAACTTCTCCGACACCTACGACCTCGGCTACTGGCGGCGGCCCTCCTGGTTCCACACCGTCGACGAGGAGATGACCCACCACGGTGTCCCGGCCGACCTGGCACCCGCCGCCCTCCTGTTCACGGGCCCGCCGATCCACCTCCCCCACCCGGGCGACGCCCTTCCGTCCATGAGCACCTTCCCGGCCTCCCGGGCCGCCGAGCTGGTCCAGGCGTACGAGGCGGTCCTGGACCGGCTCGACCCCGAAGTGCGCGAGACGGCGGAGGTCCTGCTGGAGCCCATGCGGGTCGAGGCCGAGGAATGGGAGCGAACGAAGAGGGCGGGCCGGAAGGAGGACACCGTCTTCTTCTGGCTCCACTGAGCGCCAGGACCCCCGGGCCGGTGGCCGGATCGCCGATCGACCACCGGCCCGGAGCGTCCGGGCGCGCCGGGGTCAGAGCACCGGGAGGCTCTTCCGCAGCTCGAAGGCCGTGACCTCCGAGCGGTACTCCCCTGAACCCTGCTTGTTGCTGCGCAGGAATGCCTCCGTCCTGCTTCCCACACCCGGCGCAGGAGGCCCGATACGTCTCACGCGTTTCAGCTGCTCAGGTCCCTGCAGGTGCCGCACAGTCTCGCGGTCTCCGAATAGGCCGCACCCACACAACGCCTGGCTCCCCGGGTGTCCGTCAGCGGCCGGTTGCCTCGGAGATCTGACGAGCCGACTTGTCGACGACCTGCGGCACCGTCGGGCGAGCCCCTTCCTTGCTCGGCGATGCTGTGGTCGCGGGTGGGGACCAGCGTGCCGTCCACGATCAGCACAGTGCCCTTGCGGAACCGTTTACGAGGCTGGAGCGCGAAGGCGGGCGCAAGGTGGGCGACGATGCGGTCGGCGGGCTGACTTCGAGATGGTGTGGCTGCGGTTCCATAGCCTTGAGCAGGCACTCGCGGTCGTCTGCGCTGATCAGTCCGTCCAGAAGAGATTCGTCCTCCAACAACGCGCGCAGGGCAGAAGCATGTGCGGCAAAGGCGGCCCTGCACCACTCGCGTTCCGGGTGATCGCAGTCCTTCCCGAACAGCAACACCTGGCGTTCATTCCCGGTGTCGACGGGCGAAGACAGCTCCGCGGCAACGACCAAGAGGTCAACCAGGCCGGGCCGCACCGCGATGTCAGGGACTGCTGCCAGGCGAATCAGGAAGGGCAGGACAGCCGGCATCACGGCGCTCACGTGGAAGACACTGTTCATCAAGACATTGCCCAGCACAGGCAGGGCCTCGGGGCCGGCTACCTCATCCAAGAGACCGCGGAGCAGGACCGGGACCCCCACAGGGCACCCAGGAATCCGTGACCAGTCGACCTCGGCGCAGCCCAGCAGCGCGGGATGGTCGCATGCAGCTGGCTCCATCTGCGGATACTCGCGCAGGAACCGAGCGACGGCAGCCTCGTTGACCGCCGCATCCATCACACACATCTCTCTGCCCCTGCTCCCACGGCATCGCGAACGGCGTCCGCAGGACGGAGCTTTTCCCGGGGCGGGCGTCGAACGCAAGCGTCAAGGCCGGTAGCCGGCACCTCCCACCCTGGCGGTAGTGGCGTACCAGCCCGGCACGAATTCCGGGACAGCCCTTAGCGTTGTCTCACGTGGCAAGTTCCACGGCTTCTTGTGGCTCAGGGCACCGGCCATGGCCGGACTTCGGCCCTTCCGATCGTTGCGGTCCACGCAGCGGATCTTGAGGCCGCGAGTAGCCCATGGCAGGCTCAGGCCGCATGATCGATGAATTCGCGAAGGACAACCTGCACGGGAGGCTGCGGCGGGACCGCAAGGCGCTGGTCTGGAAGCTCGACGGCTTGTCCGAATACGACGCCCGCCGACCGTTGACAGTAACCGGAAGCAACCTCCTCGGCCTGGTCAAACACGTGGCCAGCGTCGAGGCCAGGTACTTTGGCGAGGTCTTCGACCGCCCTTCCCCGGAACCGCTGCCCCGGTGGCAGGACCACGACGGCAGCGATCTGTGGGCGGCTGAGAACGAGACCCGCGATCAGATCATCGAGTTCTACCGGCGCACGTGGGAACACTCGGACGCGACGATCAACGAGCTTCCCCTCGGTGCCCCCGGCCACGTGCCATGGTGGCCTGAGCCTCATTCCAACACGAACCTATTCGCGGTCATGGTCCACGTCCTCGGCGAGACCAACCGGCATGCCGGGCACGCCGACATCCTGCGCGAAGGCGTCGACGGCCGAACCGGGATGCGCCCCGAACATGAGATGCAGATCGATGAGGAAGCCCGCGCCGCCTACTGCGCGCAGATCGAGCAGGCCGCCAGATCGGCCGCATCGGCCAAGGCATGAAGGGCTGTGCCACGTGACTACGGGACGCCGACGTCACCGCCAGTTGGCCCTAGTACCCCCTCCGCACGGGTGACACCTGTGCGCGGTGGCTATCCCGGTACAGAGGCTCACGACATTGACGGCCCAGGGGCGGCCCAGGAGCTGTGGGACGAAGCGAGGCCGACGGTCCGCGACCGTCGGCCTCACTGGCTCAATGCGCCGGTAACCCGCTCTGACCTGTGGTTACAGCACCGGCAGGTTCTTGCGCAGCTCGAAGGCCGTGACCTCGCTGCGGTATTCCTCCCACTCCTGCTTCTTGTTGCGCAGGAAGAAGTCGAAGACGTGCTCGCCGAGGGTTTCGGCGACCAGTTCGCTGCGTTCCATCAGGGAGATGGCCTCGCCGAGGTTCTGCGGGAGGGGTTCGATGCCCATCGCGCGGCGTTCGGCGTCGGAGAGGGCCCAGACGTCGTCGTCGGCGCCCGCCGGGAGTTCGTAGCCCTCCTCGATGCCCTTGAGGCCGGCCGCCAGGAGGACCGCGTACGTGAGGTACGGGTTGGCGCCCGAGTCGATCGACCGGACCTCGATGCGGGAGGATCCCATCTTGCCCGGCTTGTACATCGGGACGCGGATCAGGGCCGAGCGGTTGTTGTGGCCCCAGCAGATGTACGAGGGGGCCTCACCGCCCGCGCCGGCGCTGCGCGAGGAGCCGCCCCAGATGCGCTTGTAGGAGTTGACCCACTGGTTGGTGACCGCGGCCGTCTCGGCGGCGTGCCGCAGCAGGCCCGCGATGAAGGAGCGGCCGACCTTCGAGAGCTGGTACTCGGCGCCCGACTCGTAGAAGGCGTTGCGGTCGCCCTCGAAGAGGGAGAGGTGCGTGTGCATGCCCGAGCCGGGGTATTCCGAGAACGGCTTGGGCATGAAGGTGGCCTGGACGCCCTGTTCGAGGGCGACCTGCTTCATGACCAGGCGGAAGGTCATGATGTTGTCGGCCGTGGAGAGGGCGTCGGCGTAGCGCAGGTCGATCTCCTGCTGGCCCGGGGCGCCCTCGTGGTGGCTGAACTCCACCGAGATGCCCATCGATTCGAGCATGGTGATGGCCTGGCGGCGGAAGTCCATGCCGACGTTCTGCGGGGTGTGGTCGAAGTAGCCGGAGTTGTCGGCCGGGACCGGCCGGGTGCCGTCCAGCGGCTTGTCCTTCAGCAGGAAGAACTCGATCTCCGGGTGGGTGTAGAAGGTGAAGCCCAGGTCGGAGGTCTTGGCGAGGATGCGCTTGAGGACGTAGCGCGGGTCCGCGAAGGACGGGGAGCCGTCCGGCATGAGGATGTCGCAGAACATCCGGGCGGTCCCGGGGGCCTCGGCGCGCCACGGCAGTATCTGGAACGTGCCGGGATCCGGCTTGGCGATCATGTCGGACTCGTAGACCCGTGCGAAGCCCTCGATGGCGGAGCCGTCGAAGCCGATGCCCTCGTCGAAGGCCTGCTCCAGCTCCGCGGGAGCGACCGCGACGGACTTGAGGAAGCCCAGTACGTCGGTGAACCACAGGCGCACGAAGCGGATGTCGCGCTCCTCAAGCGTCCGGAGGACGAATTCCTGCTGCTTGTCCATGCCTTCATCCTCGCAGTTCAGATGGCCTGTGCACCACCGCCTGACCGGTCGCGGCGCACTCGGGCCGACCCAGTATCGCCAGTGGTGGTTTCCGCCACATTACGCACCCGGGAAAGGTCGCGGCACCCCCGCACTGACCTCGGGCCGGTCATGAGCATTACCATCTGCGCCCATGGGGGGCCGGGAATACACGCAGCGGGGTCGTCGTGGACGTGCCGCGCTCCGGCGTGCGGTCCTGCTGACGGTCCTCGGTGCGCTGGCCGGCGCGCTGTTCCTCTGTGCGCGCCCGGGTGAGTCGCACTCCGCCTCCGAGGTGCGGGCGCACGGTACGGCGCAGGCCGTGTGCGTGTCCCCGTACGACCTGCCCGGCTGTTCCCCCCTCGCGCACGTGACCCCGGCCGTGCTGCCCGTGCCGCCGCCCGCCGTGACCGTGGCGGGCGGCGGGCCGCCGCTCGCCGCACCGGCGACGGCGGCGGGGTGGATCCGGCCGCCCGAGGCGCTGGCGCGCGCCCCCGACCTGCATGTTCTCCAGGTGCTGCGGACCTGACGGGTCCGGTTTTGCGTTCCGTCCACCCCCCTCATCAGAAGAAGGAACCAGGGCACATGGCCAGCAAGTCCGGCAGGACCCCCCAGCACACCGACCCGAACTCCCGCCAGGCCCGGATAGCCGAGATGCGCCGCGTCGAGAAGGCCCGGGAGCGGCGCAACAAGGCGATCGCGATCACGGTCTCGTCGGCCGTCGTCGTCGGTCTCGTCGGTTTCGGCGCCTGGGTGCTGATCGACCAGAAGCAGGAGGAGCGGCGCGAGGCGGCTGCCGCGGAGAAGCTCCGCAAGGAGGCGGAGGAGATCCGCAAGAAGCCGGTCGAGGGCGAGCAGCTCTGGGACGTGAAGAAGCTCGGCCGCAACCACGTCGAGACGCCGGTGAAGTACGAGATGAACCCGCCGGTCGGCGGTGACCACCACCCCCGCTGGATGAACTGCAACGGCGACGTCTACAAGAACCCGGTGCCCGAGGTGAACGCCGTCCACTCGCTGGAGCACGGCGCGGTCTGGGTGACGTACAACGAGAAGGCCGCACCGGCCGATGTGGACAAGCTCGCCGCGACCGTCGGCAAGACCCCTTACACGCTGATGAGCCCGGTCAAGGAGCAGACCGGCACGATCATGCTCAGCGCGTGGGGCAAGCAGCTGACCGTGGACCAGGCCGACGACCCGCGGGTGGCGCAGTTCTTCACCAAGTACGTGCAGGGCGAGCAGACGCCGGAGCCGGGCGCGGCCTGCACGAGCGGGGTGGCCGGCCAGTGAGCCGCGCGATCCCCCGTACGTACTGGGTCGCGGGCACGGCCGTCCTGCTGGCGCTGCTGTTCGCGGCGGCGACCGTCGCCGCCGCGAAGGGCGGCGGATCGGGGTCCGGTCCGGGTGCGGCGGCGGCCCGTACGGAGCCCCGTACGCCGGCACTGGACTCCGCCGACGCCGGCTTCGCCCGGGACATGGCGGTCCATCACCAGCAGGCGGTGGAGATGTCCTTCATCGTGCGGGACCGCACCCAGGACGAGGCGGTGCGCACCCTCGCCTACGACATCGCCAACACCCAGGCGAACCAGCGGGGCATGATGCTCGGCTGGCTGGACCTGTGGGGGCTGCCGAAGGTGGTGGCCGACGAGCCGCCGATGTCCTGGATGGGGGGCTCGGGTCACGGCGGTCATGCCGGGCACGGCCCCGCCAAGCCCGGCGCGCTGATGCCCGGCATGGCCACCAAGGAGGAGCTGGAGCAGCTCGGTGCCGCCTCCGGGCGGGACGCGGAGGTGCTCTTCCTCCAGCTGATGACCGACCACCACAAGGGTGGCGTGATCATGGCCGAGGGGTGCGCGCGCAGTTGCGTGACGCCCGTCGAGCGCCAGCTGGCGCAGGGCATGGTCGACGCGCAGCGCGCGGAGCTCACCCTCATGGCGGACATGCTGAAGCAGCGCGGAGCCACACCGCGCGGGTGACGGGACACGCTCGTACGGTGGGGGGAGGCGCCCTCTCACCCGTACGGGCGTGTGCTGCGCCGTCCGGGGGTCGTCGGGTGGGCCGAACGGCCGCATCCCGGTGGGGACGCCGGGCCGGGTGCGTCCGCTCCCGGCCGTGTAGGGCGTGTTCAGGAGGTTCAGTCATGACCACCGCCGCAGACATCATGCACCCCGGGGCCCAGTGGATCCCGGCGCACGAGACTCTCGACCGGGCCGCCGAGCTGATGGCACGGCTGAATGTGGGAGCGCTGCCCATCAGCGACACCGAAGAGCGGTTGTGCGGCATCGTCACCGACCGCGACATCGTCGTGAACTGTGTGGCCAAGGGCCTGGACCCGTCGAAGATGACGTGCGGGGACATCGCCAAGGGCACGCCGCGCTGGATCGACGCCGGCGCGGACGTGTCCGCCGTGCTGGACGAGATGGAGAGCCACCAGATCAAGCGGCTGCCCGTGATCAAGGACAAGAAGCTCGTCGGCATGATCAGCGAGGCCGACCTGGCCCAGCATCTGTCCGAGGACCAGCTGGCGGGCTTCGTCGAGAAGGTCTACGCCAGGCGCTGACGGGTCGCGCAGCCCGTCAGTACGCGTCCCGCCGCTCCCTCGCACCCGTCTCCACGACCGCCCGGGCCACCTGGTCCGGGCGGTCGAGCATGACCAGGTGCCCGGCGGGCTCGGCCACGTCGAAGCGGGCGCCGAGGCGGTCGGCGAGGTCGGCCTGGCGGCCCAGCCAGCGCAGCGCGCCGCGGCCGGACGAGCCGTCGTGGCCGGCGAGGACGGTGGCGGGGGCGGTCAGCGGGCGCGTGTGGCGCAGCGCCGCCAGTTCGGCGGCCATGTCCAGGTACCGGGAATTCTCCAGCAGGGCCCCGCGCCAGACGCGGCCGGAGCGGTAGCAGCGGCGTACGAGGTCGGGTGCGGCCGGGTCGCCGCCGCCCGTGCGGGAGGCCCGTACGGTGGCGCGCCGGGCCGCGGGGCCCAGCGCGGCGGGCAGCCCGGCGGCGGTCACGGCCCGGCCGAGGGCGCGGGCGGCGCCGGTGCGCAGCGCGGCGGGCAGGGCCGTGCGCGGGTCCTCCTCGACGCTGGCGTCGACGAGGACCAGGGCGGCGGTGCGCTCCGGGTACAGGCGGGCGAAGCCCTCGGTGTGGAAGGCGGCGATCGAGTGGCCGACGACGGTGACGGGGGCGGCCGCCGGCCCGGCGTGTCCCAGCGCCTCGAGGAGGCCGGCGATCCGGTGGGCCTCCCCGGCGGTGGTGGGCGGTGCGGTGGCGGGTGCGCTCAGGCCGTGTCCGGGCCGGTCGAAGCGGACGACGGTGCGGCCCTCGGCGACGAGCAGCGCGGCGACGGCGTCCCAGTCGAACCAGGCCATGGCGAGTCCGGCGCTGAGCACGCACACGGGGCCACTGCCCTCGACGACGACGTGCAGCGCGGTCCCGTCGACGTTCAGGAACAGGCCCGGGCCCCGGCTCCCCGAGTACGGCGGCTCTGGCGCCTCGTGCGCAGTCATGTGCGGCTCGTGCGAGGTCATGTGCGGCGTTCCTCGTGGACGGAGTAGGCGAGCAGGCCCAGCCAGATTGCCACGAGGAGGACCTGGAGCCGCTGACCGGCGCCGAGCGCCCAGGTGCCGCGTCCGGCGGTGAACATCGCGATGGCGGAAAGGGTCCAGGCGGTGGCGAGCAGTTCCAGGACGACCAGCGCGGGGCCGTAGCGGGCGAGCGGGGCGAACCAGCCGTAGCGGCGGGCCGCGACGGTCAGGGCCACGAGTCCCACCAGGGCCCCGGTCATGGCGAGGGTGCTGCTGACGGCATGGGCCTGGTGGGTGGCGGGGACGAGGCCGGCGGTCTCCCGGGCGGCGCATTCGGGGTCCGCGGTGGGCGTGCAGCTCAGCGGGAGCCAGGCGTCGGCCGCGGTGGCCGCGCCGAAGAGGGTGACCCCGGCCCAGCCGACGACCGCCCAGAGGCGGCGCGACTCGGCGTACTTCAACAGCCGTATCAGGGCCAGCAGGCCGCCGGCGAAGGCGAGCATCCCGGCGGTGAAGTCGGTGGCCCGGAAGAGGCCGCCGAGCGGCTGGTCCTGGGCGGCGAGTTCGCTGACGTACGTCTCGATGGGGTTGAGACCCGTGGAGAGGACGACTTCGAGCACCCACGCGGTGTACGCCGCGCCGGCCAGGCCGATCAGGACGGCTACCGGCCAGGCGGTGCGCGGAGAGAGCCCATCTGGAGACATAGTGTGACTAATCCTCATCAAGCTCGGGGTCGGTCCTCCGCCGATCGGATACCCACCCCGGGTAGGGTTCCGGCCATGACGCGCGGTGCTCGGCGAGCCCGTCCCGGGGCCCCGGCTGCCGGCGCTCGCCGCGCTGCTGCTGGGCGCCGTCACGCCCCTGTCCCCGGGCCGTCCTACCGCGCCCCGCACCCTGGAGGACGTGTCCTCGGGTCGGCGCGTTGCCTCGGCAGCGGCCTCCGGTGCGGCTGCGCGCGGTGGCGCTCACCACACCCCGCCGCCCCGCCGCAGGTGCGCGGGGCGGTTCAGGAGCGGGCCGCGGAGCCGGAGCGGGCCCGCCCGGGCGGCGCTGTCCGGAACCGGAACGGGCCGCCCCGGGGCGGCCGCCACGTCGTTCTCCCTTACACCGCCCGCGATGCATTCGTCCGGCCGGCGGTGCCGCGGACACAGGCCCGGCCCGGGCATGGCCCCGGGGCGGAACGCCGCCGCCGTTGCCCCTCCGCCCTGCTGCTGGTCACCTCTACACGCCGGACCAGCGGCATCCGGTCAAGGCGGGCGAGCGGGTCCGGCCGGAGTTCCGCGACGCGGCCCCGATGTGGCGTCCGGTGCACCTGCACGGGCGCACGTTCGCGCCGGGCACGGACGAGCCCGGCGGGCGCGCAAGGACACCGCGATCGTCCTGCGGGGCGGGCGGCTGACGGCGGACTTCGACGCCTACCACCCGGGGCCGCGGACGACGCACTGCCACTCCATCTCCCGCTCTGAGTCCGCGATGACGACGGCGCTCGGCCACCGGCTCCGGCAGGTCCGGGCCGACTCGCGGGGAGCGGGCGGGAATTCGGAAGGGCGTTCGCCACCGGCATGGCACTCTTGCTCTGATCACGACAGCCGCGACAAAGGACGCCTCCGCCGGTATGACCACCCCGCCGAACCCGCCCAGCACCCCCTCCGGCCCGCCGACGGAACCGGCGGGCACGCCCGCTGCCGAGACGGCCCCGATACCGGCGCCCGCCCGGCCCCTCTCGCTCGAGAAGACCGCTGCCGCCGAACCCGCCGCCGAGGCGGTCCCGGACGCCGCGGCCCCGGACGCGGCCCCGGAAACCGCCGCTCCGGACGCGCCCCCGGAGACTGCCGCTGCGGCAGCGGCGCCGGAAGCGGCGACTGCCGCCGAGGCCTCCGCCGCCGAACCGGCCCCGGTCCCCTCGGCGTTCGCGCCGCCCGCCCCGGCCCCGCAGGCCCCCGCCGCCCCGGCCGCGCCGTTCGGCGCCCCCGGGGCTCCCGGCGGCCCCACCGACCCCTGGGGGCAGCCCGTTCCCGGCTACGGCGCGGCCCCGTACGGCGGCTACCCGCAGGCGGCCGAGACCACCAACGGCCTGGCCGTCGCCACGCTGATCGTCGGCGGCTTCGGCGTCGTCCTCGCCTTCGTGCCGTTCCTTTTCTGGCTCGGCGGCATCCTCGCCGTGACCGGCGTCGGCCTGGGCATCGGCGCCATCGTGCGCGCCAACAAGGGCGCCCCGAACAAGTCGATGGCCGTCATCGGCACCGCGCTCGCCGGTGCGGGCATCCTCGCCTCGGTCGGCGGCTTCTTCCTGACCGTCTCCGTCATCGAGAGCAGCACCGACCGCATCGAGGCGGGCATCGACGACGAGGACCTGGGCCTCGACGGCACGTACCCCAGCAGCGAGCCCTGGCCGTCCGGGTCCGTGTCGGCCTCGCCCTCCCAGGTCCCCGGCCTGACCAGCGCGCTGCAGTTCGGCGAGACCTACACCTACCCGAACGGGGTCAAGGTGAGCCTCTCGAAGCCGACGAAGTACGAGCCGAAGGGCATCATCGCCCGCGAGCAGGTCAAGAACGCGGTCCAGATCACGATCACCATCACCAACGGCTCGACCGCACCGCACGAGGTCATCTACGCCGTGCCCAACGTCCGCGACGACAAGGGCATGACCGCCGAGATGGTCTTCGACACCGGCGGCGGCAGCACCGTCCCGAAAATGGTCAAGGGATCGATCCTGCCGGGCGAATCCGCCAGCGGCGTCGTGGCGTTCGAGATCCCCGAGGAGACCAAGAGCATCACCGCGGACATCGCCGCCGGAACCCTGCTCGACGACGTGAAGTACGCCGGCCCCGTCGGCTGACGCACCCTCACGACCGGCCTCACGGCAGGCCCTGCGACCGCCTCACGGCCTGCCCCGGGGCAGGCTCCGCGACGGGCCCCGGAGCAGCCCCCGCGGGAGGCCTCCGGCACGCCGCACAGCCAGGGAAGAAGCCGGGGCCCAGGACATCGCGTCAGAAAGACGATTAGACTGGGCCCCGTGCCTCAACTACGCCTCGCTCTGAATCAGATCGACTCGCACGTCGGCAACATCGCCGCGAACGCCGACTCGGTCGTGCACTGGACCCGGCACTCCGCCGAGCAGGGCGCCCACCTGGTGGCGTTCCCGGAGATGATGCTGACCGGGTACCCCGTCGAGGACCTCGCCCTGCGCGGCTCCTTCGTCGAGGCCTCCCGCGGCGCACTGCGCGACCTCGCGGAGCGGCTGGCCGCCGAGGGCCTCGGCGACCTGCCGGTCGTCGTCGGCTACCTCGACCGGACCGAGAAGGCGACGCCCCGCCTCGGGCGCCCGGCCGGCTCCCCGGAGAACGCGGCGGCCGTCCTGCACGGCGGCCGGGTGGTGCTCCGCTTCGCCAAGCACCACCTGCCCAACTACGGCGTGTTCGACGAGTTCCGGTACTTCGTGCCGGGCAACACGCAGCCGGTGATCCGGGTGCGCGGCGTCGACGTGGCCCTGGCCATCTGCGAGGACCTCTGGCAGGAGGGCGGCCGGGTCCCGGCCACCCGCTCCGCCGGGGCCGGGCTGCTGGTGTCGATCAACGCCTCCCCGTACGAGCGCAACAAGGACGACGTACGCCTCGAACTGGTGCAGAAGCGCGCCCAGGAAGCCGGCTGCACCCTCGCCTACCTGGCGATGATCGGCGGCCAGGACGAGCTGGTCTTCGACGGCGACTCGATCGTCGTCGGCGCCGACGGCGAGGTCATCGCCCGCGCCCCGCAGTTCTCCGAGGGCTGCGTCCTCGTCGACCTCGACCTGCCGGCCGCTCGGGCCGACGCCCCCGAGGGCGTGGTGGACGACGGGCTGCGCATCGACCGCGTCGTCCTGTCCGAGGAGCCGGTGGAGCCGTACGAGCCGGTCGTGCCCGGCGGCTACGCCGACCGGCTCGACGACGACGAGGAGGTCTACGACGCGCTGGTCGTGGGCCTGCGCGCGTACGTGAAGAAGAACGGATTCCGCTCCGTCCTGGTCGGGCTCTCCGGAGGCATCGACTCCGCGCTCGTCGCCGCCATCGCCTGCGACGCGATCGGCGCGCAGAACGTGTACGGCGTATCGATGCCCTCGAAGTACTCCTCGGACCACTCCAAGGGCGACGCGGCCGACCTGGCCGAGCGCACCGGCCTGAACTTCCGGACGGTGCCGATCGAGCCCATGTTCGACGCCTACATGGGCTCGCTGGGCCTCACCGGGCTGGCCGAGGAGAACCTCCAGTCCCGGCTGCGCGGCACCATGCTGATGGCCGTCTCCAACCAGGAGGGCCACATCGTGCTGGCCCCCGGCAACAAGTCGGAGCTGGCCGTCGGCTACTCCACCCTGTACGGCGACTCGGTCGGCGCGTACGGCCCGATCAAGGACGTCTACAAGAGCGACGTCTTCCGGCTCGCCCGGTACCGCAACCGGGCCGCGGCCGAGCGTGGCGAGACCCCGCCGATCCCGGAGAACTCGATCGTGAAGCCGCCGAGCGCCGAGCTGCGCCCCGGGCAGGTGGACACCGACTCGCTGCCGGACTACCCGGTGCTCGACGCGATCCTCGCCCTCTACGTGGACCGGGACCAGGGCCTGGACGAGATCGTGGCGGCCGGCTTCGATGCCGAGCTGGTCGCGAAGACCCTGCGGATGGTCGACACGGCCGAGTACAAGCGGCGCCAGTACCCGCCGGGCACGAAGATCTCCGCGAAGGGCTTCGGCAAGGATCGCCGGCTGCCCATCACCAACGGCTGGCGCGAGCAGGCGTAGGCGCCCACCGGGCAGGGCCCGGCAGAACGCGGAGGGCCCCACCTCATCCCGGACGCCGCCCACAGCGTCCGCATCGCCGGCGGGGCCCTCCGCGCCGCTGTGTGCGCGCTACTTGTTCACCGTGAGCCGGGCGGCGACCGGCAGGTGGTCGCTGCCCGTGCGGGGCAGGGTCCAGGAGGCCTCGGGCCGGATCCCGCGGACCATGATCTGGTCGATGCGGGCCATCGGGAACTGCGCCGGCCAGCTGAAGCCGAAGCCGTCGCCCGCCGCGCCCTGGGTGGAGCGCATCTGCGAGGTGACCTCGGACAGGGCGCGGTCGTTCATGGTGCCGTTCAGGTCGCCGAGGAGGACGACCTTCTTCAGGGGTTCGGCGGCGAGTGCGGCGCCCAGCGCGTCGGCGCTGTCGTCGCGCTGGTTGGCGGTGAAGCCCGCGTTCAGCTTGACCCGGACCGAGGGCAGGTGGGCGACGAAGGCCGCGACCTCGCCCTGCGGAGTGGCGACGGTGGCCCGCATGGCCCGGGTCCAGCCCATCCTGATGTCGACGGGCGCGCTGCCGCTCAGCGGGTACCTGCTCCACAGGCCGACGGTGCCCTCGACCGAGTGGTACTTGTACGTGCCCGCCAGGGCCTTCTCGTAGACGGGGACGGCACTGCCCTTGAGCTCGGTGAGGGCCAGGACGTCGGCCCCGGAGCGGGCGACCGACGCGGCGGTGCCGCGCGGGTCGGGGTTGTCGGCGTCGACGTTGTGGGTGGCGACGACGAGGTCGCCGCCGGTGCCGGACTTGTCGAAGACCAGGCCGCCGAAGAGGTTCAGCCACACCACCGCGGGCACCAGGACCGCGACCAGCGCGGTCGCGGACCGGCGCAGGACCGCGCCGGCCGCCAGAAGCGGAACGGCCAGGCCCAGCCAGGGCAGGAAGGTCTCGGTGAGGCTGCCGAGGTTGCCCACGTCGTTGGGCAGCTCGGCGTGGAGGATCATGACGAGCGACAGCAGTACGGCGATCGCGGCCAGGACCAGGCCCCGCCGCCAGATCCCCGGGTCCCTGCTCAGTTCGGCCAGCCGGCGCCGGAAGCGGGACTGGGAGGGCTCGGGCTCCGAGCCGCCGTTCCCCGGTTCCGTCCTGTACGCCTGTGCCATACCCTGCCCTCACTGCCGTGCTCGCGCTCCGTCCCCGCCCCTTGACCCTAGGCGATGAAACGGAGCCTTCCGTGCCGTACGTCACGACCGTCCGTCACGGTCGCATGTCCGGAAGGACGAACGCCCGTACGCGGGGGGTTCCGCTTGTCACGAAACGCGCACATTGGCGTGCCCGGTGCGGCGGGCCCCCCGCACCACTTCCGCCCACGGCCCCGGGGATGCCACCATGGTGGGTGAGTCCGGGGACACCGTGAGGGTGCCTCGAGATGACACAAGGAGCAGTTGCAATGACGCACGCCGTTTCGCCTGCCCGCGAACCCGCAGCCGCCGCCTCCCCCACCCTGTACGGAGGCACGGGCACCCGGCGCATCACCGTCCGCGACCTGACCCTCGCCAAGGAACGCGGCGAGAAGTGGCCCATGCTCACCGCCTACGACGCGATGACCGCTTCCGTCTTCGACGAGTCCGGCATCCCGGTCATCCTCGTCGGCGACTCGATGGGCAATTGCCACCTCGGTTTCGACTCCACCGTCCCGGTGACGATGGACCACATGACCATGCTGTCGGCAGCCGTCGTGCGCGGCACCAGCCGTGCGCTGGTCATCGGCGACATGCCGTTCGGCTCCTACCAGGAAGGCGCCGTGCAGGCTCTGCGCAGCGCGACCCGCCTGGTCAAGGAGGCCGGAGTGGGCGCCGTGAAGCTGGAGGGCGGCGAGCGTTCGCTGGCCCAGACGGAGCTGATCGTGCAGTCGGGCATCCCCGTGATGTCCCACCTGGGTCTGACCCCGCAGTCGGTCAACGCCATGGGCTACCGGGTCCAGGGCCGCGGCGACGAGGCAGCGCACCAGCTGCTGCGCGACGCGAAGGCCGCGCAGGACGCGGGCGCGTTCGCGGTGGTGCTGGAGCTCGTTCCCGCCGAGCTGGCTGCCGAGGTCACCCGGTCCCTGCACATCCCGACGGTCGGTATCGGGGCGGGCGCGGAGTGCGACGCGCAGGTGCTGGTGTGGACCGACATGATGGGTCTGACCGGCGGGAAGATGCCGAAGTTCGTCAAGCAGTACGCGAAACTCCGCGAGACCATGACGGACGCGGCGAAGGCCTTCGCCGAGGACGTCGTCGGCGGCACGTTCCCCCAGGAGCAGCACGCCTTCCACTGACCCCGGGCGGGCGCGCCCCGCTGATGTGAGGTGAGCCACTCCGACGGCCCGCCGACCCGCGCGTCGGCGGGCTGTCGTATGTCTGTCGTACCTTTGTCGGTCGGCTGTCGGTGCTTTGTCAGTGGCGGCTGGTCCCATGGTGGGCATGACGCGAAACGACAAGAACCCCAACGCCGTGGAGGTGCGGGGGCTGGTCAAGCACTACGGCGAGACCAAGGCCCTCGACGGTGTCGACCTGGATGTCCGTGAGGGCACGGTCCTCGGGGTCCTCGGGCCCAACGGCGCCGGCAAGACCACGCTGGTGCGCTGCCTCTCCACCCTGATCGTCCCGGACGCCGGGACGGCGACCGTCGCCGGCTTCGACGTGGTCCGCCAGCCGCGGCAGCTGCGCCGCACCATCGGCCTGACCGGCCAGTACGCCTCGGTCGACGAGAAGCTCTCCGGCTGGGAGAACCTCTACATGATCGGGCGGCTGCTCGACCTCTCCCGCAAGGACGCCCGAAGCCGCGCGGACGAGATGCTGGAGCGCTTCTCCCTGACCGAGGCGGCGAAGAAGGCCGCCATGAACTACTCCGGCGGCATGCGGCGCCGGCTCGACCTGGCCGCCTCGCTCATCGGCCGGCCGGCCGTGATCTACCTGGACGAGCCGACCACCGGGCTCGACCCGCGCACCCGCAACGAGGTGTGGGACGAGGTCCAGCGCCTGGTCGCGGAGGGCGCCACCGTGCTGCTCACCACGCAGTACATGGAGGAGGCCGAGCAGCTCGCGAGCGAGCTGACCGTCATCGACCGCGGCAAGGTCATCGCCAAGGGCAAGGTCGACGAGCTGAAGGCCCGCGTCGGCGGCCGCACCCTGAAGATCCGTCCCGTGTCCCCCGCGGACCTGCCGGGCATGGCCCGCGCGCTGGCCGAGGCCGGACTGGACGGCGTGGCCGGCTCCCAGGCCGTGCCGGACGAGGGCGTGCTCCTCGTCCCGATCCTGAGCGACGAGCAGCTGACCGCCGTGGTCGGCCTGCTGGCCGCCCGCGGGTACGCGATCGCCGACCTCGGCACCTACCTGCCCAGCCTCGACGAGGTGTTCCTGGCCATCACCGGCCAGCGGCCCACGCTCGTCGAGGACTCCGTCCCCACCGAGAAGACCGAGGAGGTCGCGGCATGAGCACCGTAACCACGACGAAGCCCGCTCCCGCCGCGTCCGGTCCGGCCCCGGTGGCCGCCGCCCGCGGTGAGGGACGGATCGGCCTGCGGGCCAACCTGCGGCACATCGGCGCCCTGGTGCGCCGCAACGCCCTGCAGATCAAGCAGGACCCGGAGTCGATGTTCGACGTCCTGTTCATGCCGATCATCTTCACGCTGCTGTTCGTGTTCGTCTTCGGCGGCGCGATCTCCGGCAAGGGCAACCAGGCGGACTACGTGAACTACGTGGTCCCGGGCCTCATGGCCATGATGGGCATGAACATCGCGATGGCGGTGGGCACCGGCGTCAACGACGACTTCAAGAAGGGCGTGATGGACCGGTTCCGGTCCATGCCGATCGCCCGGTCGTCCGTGCTCCTCGCCAAGATCGTCGTCGAGCTCGGCCGGATGATGGTGGCCATCGCGATCCTGCTGGGCGTGGGCTTCCTGCTCGGCCTGTCGATCAAGTCCTCGGTGCTGGACCTGTTCCTCGCCATCGGACTGTCGGCCGTCTTCGGCAGCGCACTGATGTGGATCTTCATCCTGCTCGGTCTCACCATGAAGACCGCCCAGGCCGTCCAGGGCATGGCGATGCTGGTCCTGATGCCGCTGCAGTTCGGCAGCTCGATCTTCGCCCCGCCGTCCACGATGCCGGGCTGGCTGCAGTCCTTCACGGACTACAACCCGCTGTCGAACCTGGCGGACGCCGCCCGTGCCCTGATCAACGGCACCCCCGTCGGCGACTCCGTGTGGATGACGCTGGTCTGGTCGCTGGCCATCACGGCAGTCACCATGCCCCTCGCGGTCCGCAAGTTCCGCCAGAAGACCTGACCCGCGGACCGGTCCACTCCGGATCGCGTCCCGGACGGACACCGGCCGGGGGCCGGGTCAGACCAGGGCGGTGGCCTCCTCCAGGGTGAGGCCGCCGCCCTCGGCGTACGCCGCCTCGTAGGCGGTGTCACCCAGCACCGATCGCGCCTGCTTCTCGGCGAAGGCGAAGTCCTCGCGCTCCGTGGTCACCGGGAAGTGGGCGGGCGGCAGCAGAGCGCGATAGGCGCCGAGCAGCCGGGCGCCGTCGTACTCCCGCTGCGGCCCGCCCGGCGACACCAGGGAGACGGCTGCCGTCAGCAGGAACGTGGCGGGCAGGTGCGGGGCGACCATCAGCGCCAGCGGGTGCCGGAAGGCGGCCGCCGCGTCGCGGATCCCCTGCAGGGCGTCCTCGTAGCGGCCGTCCCGGTTGTCCAGCCAGGCCGTCGTGGCCAGCAGGAACACGTCGAAGATGGCGTACGCCCCGAAGGCGAACTCCTCGCGCAGCACCCGGATCTGGACGCGGGCCTCGTCGATCCGCCCGGTACGGCCGAGGATGCCGGCAAGGAACATCCGGGCGGCGGGCATCGCCTCGTTGCCGAAGCGCTGCACCGTGGCGGTGATTGCCGTCAGGATCCGCTCGGCCTCCGCGATCTCGCCGTTCTCGGTGAGCGTGCCGGCCATCCGCACGCGCAACACCGTCACCTGCGCCTTCGCGCCGAGACGTTCGGCGTACGCGATCGCCTCGCGGTAGTCGCAAGCGGCCAGGGCGTGCTCGCCCCGCCGCTCCCGGGACTCGGCGCGGGCGGAGAGGGCCTCCGCGCAGCCCCAGTCGTCCCCGAGTTCGCGGAAGAGCTCCAGGCTCTCGTCGGCGTCGCGGGAGGCGTCGCCCGCCCAGTCGGCGCGGTTGGCGAGGATGTTGGCGCGCAGTTGGAGGGCGGAGGCCAGCTCCCAGCGGTGGCCGAGCGCACGGGCGGTGGCCACGGTGGCGTCGACGACCCGTTTGAGCAGCCCGGCGTCGCCCGCGATCATGACGGCGTAGATCCACAGGGAAGCCGGTGTGCGGCAGGTCTGCGGGAGTCCGGGCCTGTAGGTCGCGATCACCCCGTCGACCAGGGCGCGGACCTCGGGGTCGTCCCAGTCCTTGTTCGTCTGGTCCCGGGCCGCCAGCCGGACCAGGTGCAGGGCGCGCCAGGCCTCGGCGAGCACCTCGCCCCCGTAGGGCGGCGGGGAGTCCACGAGCTGCCCGTACACCGGCTCCGCCGGGACCACGGGCGCGACGAAGGGGTTGGGGCCGAGCGCCGCGACCGCCTCCGCCCAGTGCCGGGACTCGGCCCGCTGGTCGAGCAGGTGCCAGTACCAGCCCAGGGCGTGGACCAGGCAGAGCGCCTCGTCCGCGTCGCGGGTGGTGACGGCCCGGCGCAGGGCCGTACGGATGTTCTCGTACTCGGTGGCGAGCCGCTGCGCCGTCTCGCGCTGTCGCCGGCCTCGGAGCAGGGGGTCGCTGGTCCGGGCGAGCTCTCGGTAGTGGACGAGGTGGCGGCGGGCGGTGTCCTCGCGGTCGCCGCCGGCCTCGGTGAGGCGCTCGGCGGCGTATTCGCCGACCGTCTCCAGGAGGCGGTAGCGCATGCCGGAGCCGTCGGGTGCGGGAGCGGCGACGACGAGGGACTTGTCGACGAGGGAGCCGAGGGTGTCGGCGACGTCCCGGACGGCGTCGCCGGACGGGTCGGCGCAGACGGCTTCGGCGGCGGCGAGGTCGCAGCCGCCCGCGAAGACGGACATCCGGCGCAGGACGGTGCGCTCGGCCTCGTCGAGGAGGTCCCAGGACCAGTCGACGACCGCCCGCAGGGTCTGCTGTCGCGGCAGGACGGTACGGGCACCGCTGGTCAGCAGCCGGAAGCGGTCGTCCAGCCGGTCCGCGATCTGCCGCGGAGTCAGCAGCCTCAGCCGCGCCGCCGCCAGCTCGATCGCGAGCGGCAGCCCGTCGAGACGGCGGCAGATCTCCGCTGCGGCGCCCGGGTCCTCCTCGACGGTGAACCCGGCGCGGGCGGCCGCCCCGCGGTCGCCGAGCAGCCGCAGCGCGATCGGGTCGGGCAGGGGGTCGACGGGGCGGACGGTCTCCCCGGGCACGCCGAGGGGTTCGCGGCTGGTGGCCAGGATCTGGACGCCGGGGCAGTGGGTGAGGAGGCGCTCGGCGAGTTCGGCGGCGGCTTCGACGACGTGCTCGCAGTTGTCGAGGACCAGCAGCAGGCGGCGGTGGGCGCAGTGCTCGGTGAGCCGGTCGAGGGGGTCGTCGCCGTTGCGGTCGGTCAGCGCCCGCAGTTCCTCGGCGGCGGCGCCGCGCAGCTTTGTCTCCCGTGCGCCGACGGCGGCGAGGGTGGCTTCGGCGACGTCCTCCGGGTCGTCGACGGGAGCCAGCTCGACGAGCCACACGCCGTCGGGCCATCCGCCGCGGGGCTCGTGCGCCTCCGCGGCCTCCTGCGAGAGCCGGGTCTTGCCGGCCCCGCCGGGCCCGAGGAGCGTGACGAGCCGGGCCCGCGCGAGATCGTCGCCGATGACGCGGATGTCGTCCTCCCGGCCGACGAAGGTGGTCAGCCGTGCCCGCAGGTTGCCGCTGCCCGGGCCGGGCGGGGCCTGGACCGGGGCCTGTGCCGGAGCCCGCGCCGGGGCAGGGGCCGGAGCGGCCGGCGGCGAGAAGCCGGGGACGGACCCGCCCGCGCCGTGGCCATGGGCCGGGACCTGGCCATGCACCGGGGCGCCGGCACCGGCCGCGGACACGGCCTGCGCGTGGCCTGCGGCCGGGGCCGGGGCGTGGCCTGAGGCCGGGGCGTCGCCGTGGCCCGGGGACGAGCCGGGGGCCGGGGCCGGGGCGTGACCTGCGGGCATGGCCCGGGCGTGGCCTGCGGGCATGGCCTGGGCTTGGTCCGGGGACGAGCCGCGGGTCGGGGCGTGGCCCGGGCCGCCGGCCGGGTGTGCCCGGCCGCCGGGGGGCGAGAACCTCGGCCCGGCGGCCGCGGCCCGCGTTCCCGGACCGGAGTCCGCCGGGGCCAGGAGTTCGGCGTGCAGGGCGCGCAGGGTCGGGCCGGGGTCCGTGCCGAGCCGGTCGGCGAGGTCCCGCCGTACGCCGTCGTAGGCGGCCAGCGCCTCCGCCTGACGGCCCGCGTCGCGCAGGGCCCGGATCCGCAGCGCCTGGAGCGGCTCGTCCAGCGGCTGCTGCGCGCACAGGGCGGTCAGCTCGGGCAGGGCCTGCTCGGCCTCGCCCAGGGCGAGCGCCGCCGTGAGCCGGCCCCGGCGCGCGTCCATCCGTACGGCGTCCCAGCGCGCGGCCTCCGCGGCGGGGTCGGGCAGGTCCGCGAGGGCCGGGCCGCGCCACAGGGCGAGGGCCTCCTCGTACAGGGCGGCGGCCTCGGCCGGGTCCCGCGCCTCGGCAGCGGCCCGGGCCAGCCGTTCGAAGCGGTACAGGTCGACGTCCTCACGCTCGGCGGCCAGCCGGTACCCGCCGTCGGCGGACAGCACGGCGGTGTGCCCCAGCGCCCGGCGCAGCCGGGCCACCAGGGCCTGCAGTGCGGCCACCGCGTCGGCCGGCGGGGCGCCGTCCCACACCTCGTCGACCAGCAGACGGGCCGGCACCACCCGCCCCGGGCGCAGCGCGAGCGCCGTCAGGAGCGCGCGCAGGCGCGCCCCGCCGACGGCCACGGGGGTCCCGTCGTCGCGGAGGGCCTGGACGGAGCCGAGAATCGCGTAACGCACCGGCCCATTGTCCCCGGACCCCGGCGCGGACCCGAACCGTTTTCCCCGCGCGGCCCGGGATAGGTTTCCCCGCATGGGTCATCAGGGCACCCGCCACGAGCGGCGGATCAGTTCGGTATTCCTCGGCATCTTCGCCGTCATGGCCGTCACGGGATGGGCGGTGTGGACGGGGTACTCGACGAGCACCGGGCTCGCCGTGTTCCTCTTCGTGACGTCCGCGTGGATCGTCTCCCTGTGCCTCCACGAGTACGCGCACGCCCGCACCGCCCTGCACGGCGGCGACCTCACGGTCGGCGCCAAGGGCTACCTCACGCTGAACCCCCTCAAGTACACGCACGCGCTGCTCAGCATCGTCCTGCCGGTGGTCTTCGTGATCCTGGGCGGGATCGGCCTGCCCGGCGGTGCGGTCTTCATCGAGCGCGACCGGATCCGGGGCCGCTGGAAGCACAGCCTGATCTCGGCGGCCGGGCCGCTGACGAACGTGGCCTTCGCGATCGTCTGCACGGCCCCGTTCTGGCTGGACGCCCTGGAAGGGGTGCCGCTCGCCTTCCGCTATGCGCTCGGCTTCCTCGCGATGCTCCAGGTGACGGCTGCGATCCTGAACTCCCTGCCGGTACCGGGCCTCGACGGCTACGGGGTCGTCGAGCCGTGGCTGTCGTACCGGGTGCGTCGCGAGGTGGAGCCGCTGGCGCCGTTCGGCCTGATCGCCGTCTTCGCGCTGCTGTGGATCCCGTCGGTCAACGTCGTCTTCTTCGACGCGGTGTACGGCGTGCTCTCGGCGCTCGGCGTGTCCGGCCTGGAGACGGACTGCGGCCGCGAGCTGTACCGCTTCTGGCAGGAGGGCAGCGGCATCTGCGAGGTCCCGCAGGAGTAGGCCGTCCCCTCCCGACCGACCCGCGGGTAAAACGCTCGCCGGACGCCGTCCGCCCGCCTAGCATGGCCCGCCGTGCCTACACACGAAAAGATCATCGAGCGGGCCCTGGAGCGGATCGGCGCAGGGTACGTCTTCCCCGAGAAGGTCGTGGACATCGACGCCGCGCTCCGGCGCCGGCTCGCGGCCGGCGAGTACGACGGCCTGGACGAGCGGGCGCTGTGCGAGGCGGTCACGGCGCACGTCCAGGAGGTCTGCCCGGACAAGCACCTGCGGCTGCTGTGGGTCGAGGAGCCGCAGTCGCTGGAACCGGAGGACCAGGACGCCGGACGGGCCGCGTTCCTCGCACTGCTACGGGCCGAGAACCAGGGCGTGCGGCGCGTGGAGCGGCTGGACGGCGGCGTCACGCTCGTCGACGTCCGCCTGATAGCGACGGCCGACGAGGGCGCCGCCGTGATAGGCGCCGCCATGCAGCTGGCCGCACACGGCTCGGCACTCGTCCTGGACCTGCGCGAATGCCGCGGCGGCTCGCCCGAGGGGGCCGCCATGTGGTGCAGCTATTTCTTCCCCGACGACCAGGTGCACCTGAACGACATCTACGAACGCTCCACCGGCACCACCCGCCAGTACTGGACGTCGGCACACCTGCCCGCGCCCCGCTACCTCGACCGCCCCGTGTACGTGCTCACCAGCGCGCTCACCTTCTCCGGGGGCGAGGACGTCGCCTACACCCTCCAGGCGCACGGCCGGGCCGTCCTCGTCGGCGAGACCACGCGGGGCGGCGCGCACCCCACGGACCGGCACACGGTGAGCGAGCACGTCCTGGTGGCGGTGCCGGCGGCCCGGACGATCAACACGGTGACGGGCGGCAACTGGGAGGGCGTCGGTGTCGTCCCCGACGTGCCGGTCCCGGCCGATCAGGCGCTCGACACGGCACTCAAGGCCGCCAGGGCAGCGGTCGCAGGCTGATCCCTCAGGCGTTCCGGGCGGTCGCCGCCTTCTCGGCCTTGGCCTTGCGCATGTAGTACCAGGCCATGTTGGACGTGAGACCCGCCAGCAGCACCCACACGATCCCGAGGAAGCTGCCCTCCACGAAGGCGACGACGGCCGCGGCCACGGCTAGGACGCACACGACAACGGCGAAGACGGCAAGGCGGGGCATGGGAAGGGCTCCTCGGGGACATGGAAGGGGGTCGAGCCCCTCCAGTGTCCCCCATGCCCCGCAGTGCTGCCGTAAGGGACTCCGGCCGGGCGGGGGTGGTCAGACGTCCGTGGTGCGCAGGCCCGCGTGGGCCTTGTAGCGGCGGTTGGTGGAGATCAGGTTCGCGACGAGGGCCTCGACCTGGTGGGCGTTGCGCAGGCGGCCCGCGAAGATGCCGCGCATGCCCGGGATGCGGGCGGCCAGGGCCTGGACGATGTCGGTGTCGGCGCGGGATTCGCCGAGGACCATGACGTCGGTGTCGATCTCGTCGATCGACTCGTCCTGGAGGAGGACCGCCGAGAGGTGGTGGAAGGCGGCCGTGACGCGGGAGTCCGGGAGCAGGGCGGCGGCCTGCTGGGCGGCGCTGCCCTCTTCCACCCGGAGGGCGTAGGCGCCCTGCTTGTCGAAGCCGAGGGGGTTGACGCAGTCGACGACGAGCTTGCCCGCGAGGTCCTCGCGCAGCGCTTCGAGGGTCTTGGCGTGGCCCTCCCACGGCACCGCGATGATGACGATGTCGCTGCGGCGGGCGCACTCGGCGTTGTCCGCGCCCTCCACGCCGAGCCCCAGTTCGTCGGCGGCGGTGCGCGCGCGGTCGGCGGCACGGGAGCCGATGATCACCTTCTGGCCGGCGCGGGCGAGCCGGTAGGCGAGGCCCCGGCCCTGGTCGCCGGTGCCGCCGAGGACGCCGACGACGAGGCCGGACACGTCCGGCAGGTCCCAGGGGTCCTTGGCCGGCGGCTTCTGCGTGCTGTCTGAGGAAGTCATGGGGGCGAGGGTACTGCCGGGTAGCCCCCAGTCGAAGAGCCGGGAAGCGCCCCCCGTGTCGCCCCGATGCGGCAGGATGCGGGCATGGATGCCGTCAGGGTCGCCCTGCTGCGCGAGGTGCTCGCCGGTACGCAGTGGCCGGGCGACGCGCGCCGCTTCGCCGGCTCGCTGCGCCGGTCCGTCGCTCCGGCCGGCGGGAAGCTTCTCCTGGTGGGGACCGAGGGGTACGAGCCCTGGCACATGGCGGCCCACCTCGTGGACGAGGCAGCCTGGTCGGGCCAGCCGGAGCTGGCGCCGACACTCGTGCGCCACCGGGTGCAGCCCGGGGCGCCGCCGCACCTGTCGGTGGGGCTGGGCCGGCTGGCGGCGGCCGGGCGCGGGCACACGGTGCTGGTGGTGGCGCCCCGGGAGCCCGACGAGGGACTGCTGGAGCGGGTGCACGACGCCCGGCGGGCGGGGGCGACCGTACTGTCCCTGGACGGCGGGGACCGGGACCTGGGCGCGCTCGCGCACGACGCGCTGTCGGTGCCGGACGGCGGCGCCGAGCTGGATCTGGACACCGTGCAGCACCTGGTCAGCGCGGCGGCCGGGGAGAACGGTCCGCCGGCTCAGCGCGGGTCCCGCCGGCGGTTGCGGGACCTGCTGGCGGGGTTGGCCGACCGGCTGACCGCTCCGCCGCCCAGCCGCTGGTAGTGCGCGCCCACCGGCCCGTCAGCCGGCCGCGCCCGTGCCCGACGTGCCCTCTTCCTCCTCGCGGGTCTTGTCGTTCCACTTCGGGTCGTTCTGCCACTCGAGGTTGCGCTCCTGCGCCGTCTCCATGGCGTGGGCGGCCTCCTCGGGCGTTCCGTAGGGACCGAACCGGTCCTTCGCCGGGCACTCGGGGCCTTCCTCGACCTTGTGGTGGACCAGGCAGTAGTACCACTCGCCGGGTTTGCCCACTTGGCGCTTCTTGAACAGGGCCATCGTCGTCCGGGCTCCTCTCGATGCCTCCGCAAGCCGCTGTGTGCCGCTCTGTCCCGCCATGCTGCCCCATCCCCGCTGGATACACTCGCTTGCATGTCCGGTCAGTCGCTGCTCGTACCAGGCGAGCTCTCTCCCGCCCGTTCCGTTCCCGGAAACATCCGCCGGCCCGAGTACGTCGGCAAGCCCGCGCCCGCTCCGTACACCGGACCGGAGGTGCAGTCGGCCGAGACCATCGAGGCCATGCGCATCGCCGGCCGGATCGCCGCCCAGGCGATGGAAGAGGCCGCCAAGCTGATCGCGCCGGGGGTGACCACCGACGAGCTCGACCGTGTCGCCCACGAGTACATGTGCGACCACGGCGCCTACCCCTCGACGCTCGGCTACCGCGGCTACCCGAAGTCGCTGTGCTCCTCGGTCAACGAGGTCATCTGCCACGGCATCCCCGACTCCACCGTCCTGCGCGACGGCGACATCGTGAACCTCGACGTGACGGCGTACATCGGCGGGGTGCACGGCGACAACAACGCCACCTACCTGTGCGGGGACGTGGACGAGGAGTCGCGGCTGCTGGTGGAACGCACCCGTGAGGCGCTGAACCGGGCGATCAAGGCCGTGAAGCCGGGCCGCCAGATCAACGTGATCGGCCGGGTCATCGAGTCGTACGCCAAGCGCTTCGGCTACGGAGTGGTCCGGGACTTCACCGGCCACGGCATCAACTCGTCCTTCCACTCCGGCCTGATCATCCCGCACTACGACAGCCCGCACGCGACCACCGTCATCGAGCCGGGGATGACCTTCACGATCGAGCCGATGCTGACCCTGGGCACCCACGACTACGACATGTGGGACGACGGCTGGACGGTCGTCACGAAGGACCGCAAGCGCACCGCGCAGTTCGAGCACACGCTGGTGGTGACGGACTCCGGGGCGGACATCCTGACGCTCCCCTAGCCGGTCCCCGACCGGGTTCTTTTACCGACAGAGCGTCGGGAACGCATTGACTTAGGCAAGCCTAAGTAGGAGTATCGGGCGTGGCGGCAATGCCGCCACGCCCGTTTCCTCTTCCTGGAGGTCCGCCTTGGACGCCTTCTCTACGGTCATCCGCGTCGCGTCGCACGAGCAGCACACCGAGGCCGAGACGTCGACCTTCATGAGCGACCTGCTGGGCGGCCGGCTGGGGGTGGACGCGTACACGCGCTACACGGAACAGCTGTGGTTCGTGTACCGGGCCCTGGAGGAGGCGGCCGAATCCCTCAAGGACGACCCGGTGGCGGGACCGTTCATCCGGCCCGAGCTGATGCGCGTCGCGGAGATCGAGCGGGACCTCGCGCACCTGCTGGGCCCGCAGTGGCGCGAGACCGTGGTGGCGCTGCCCTCGACCGAGGCCTACGCCGCACGGGTGGCCCAGTGTGCGGCCGAGTGGCCTGGCGGGTACGTCGCGCACCACTACACCCGCTACCTGGGCGACCTCTCCGGCGGGCAGATCATCCGCGACAAGGCGGAGCGCACGTGGGGCTTCGAGCGCAAGGGCGACGGCGTCCGCTTCTACGTCTTCGCGGACATCTCCAACCCCGCGGCCTTCAAGCGGACCTACCGCGAGCTGCTGGACGCGATCGACGCGGACGACCTGGAGAAGCAGCGCATCATCGACGAGTGCAAGCGCGCCTTCGACTTCAACGGCGCGGTCTTCCGCGAGCTGGGCGAGGAGTTCCGCCTCAGCGCGTGACCGCGTGCCACGGCAGAGTACGGGGCCGGGCCCGGGTGCACAGTGCACCCGGACCCGGCCCCCGGCCGTTTCGGCAGGCCGTGGGCACGGGGCCGGTCGGGGAACTGCGACACACCTACGCCGGAGCCGTGGGCGGGGCGAAGCGGACGCGGCCGCCGACCTCGATCGTGCCGTCGGCGCCGGGGGCGGTGAGGATCTGGGAGCCGGCGCCCTGGGTGATGTTCAGTGCGCGGTCCAGCTGGGCCGTCAGCAGGATCGCCGCCGATCCGGTGGCCTCGTCCTCGGCGATGACGCCGTCGGGGCGGCGCGGGAAGCCCCGGGCCCGGACGCGGCCTGCGGCCTCGTCCTCCCACGCCCAGGCGTACAGCCAGCCCTCCCCGGGCGGCGGCGCCGGGAGCGCCTCGACCTCGGCGACGCTCTCGTACTGCTGGGTGCGCTTGCCCTCGACCCACTCGGGCCGGGCCGTGATCCAGGTGAACTCCCCGTCGTCACGGGCCCATACGGATCCGACAGGCGGCTGGAGCTCCTCGACGTCCAGCAACCACGCGACCCCGACCAGCGGGTGTCCCGCGAAGGACATCCGCGTGCCGGGGGTGCGGATGTCGACGACCCCGCGCTCGGGGTCGTCGACGAACACCGTCTCGCTGTAGCCGAGTTCGGCGGCCAGCGCCTGCCGCGACGCGTCGTCGGGGCAGGTCCGGCCGTCGCGCACGACACCGAGCAGGTTGCCGTACCGGCCGTCACCCGCGCAGAAGACCTTCAGGACATCGAGATCGTTCACGCGGGAATTCAAGCACGGTTCAGACCTGGGCCGTACGGCGCCTGCGCGCCAGGCAGACGGCGCCGACGCCGGCCGCGATGACGACACCGGAGGTGGTGAGCAGCGCCCCGGCCGGTATCTCGGCGCCGGTGTTGGCGAGGTTGCCGCCGACGGAGCCGCCGCCGACCGAACCGCCGCCCGAACCGCCGCCCGCAGTGCCGCCCGTACCGCCGGTGGTTGCGCCCGTCGACCCGCCGGTGGTGGTACCGCCCGTGGAGGGCGGCAGGGTGGCGTCCTTGTCCACCGCCACGGAGAAGGTGAGCGGGTCGATCGGATCGCCCGCCCGGTACATGGAGCCGGTCGTGTCGTTGGCGAAGGCGGCCGCGCCGTCGGCGGTGAAGGCCGCCGGCACGCCGTTCAGCGCCAGCACGCCGTTCTTGGTCCTGTAGTCGGTCTTCGACAGGTCGAGCGTGGCGAAGGCGACGCCCGTCTTGCCGCCGGCGGCGTTCTTGACGTCGACGTACAGGGTGCCGGTCTTGCCGGTGGCGTCGATACGGGGGTTGCCGAAGGTCATGTCGATGCCGTGAGCCGCGTACTGGAAGCGGAGATTGCCCTCGAAGGAGGCGTTCAGCTTCTGCTTCTTCACGTCCAGCTCACCCTTGCCGAAGGCGAAGTCGAAGAGTTCGCCGTTCTTGGCGGCACCGCCGGCCGGGGTGATCGAGCCCGCGCCCAGCACGTACCGGCGGAAGGACTCCTTCACGCCCCACGTCAGCTTGCCGTTCAGGACCTTCTGCGCTCCGTCGGCCGGAGCGGTGGGGCTGGGGTCCTTGGTGGGGCTGGGGTCCTTGGTGGGGGTCGGCTTCGTCGGGGTCGGCTCGGGGGCCGGCTCCTCGAACTTCAGGTTCGCGGTGAACGGGTCGCCGGCCTTGTTCTCGTAGCCGGCGGAACCGAGCGCCTCCGCGGCCTCCTTGGTGAGGGTCGTCGCCAGGCCGGTCATCGACTGGCCGGCGAAGGCGACGGTGGCCAGCGGAACGTCCTGGGCGGTGGCACCGGACTTGGTGACGTCCGCGGTCAGCTTCTTGGTGCCGGTGTCGATACGGATGTCCGAGAGCTTGACCTCGAAGCCGTGGCCGGTCGGCGGGGCGGGCGAGGAGAAGGTGACGCTGCCCTTGAAGGCCGCCTTCACCACGTGGCCGCCGGCCGGGTCGTACTGGCCGGTCGCCTCGACGAACCGCAGGGTGCCGTCGGCGTTCTGCTGGGCGCCGTCGGCGACGGTGATGGTGCCCTTGGCCATGCCGGTCACATAGGCGCGGTAGCTTGCGAGGACGCCCCAGTCGAGGGTACCGCCGACGATCTTCACGGGCCCGGTCGGCGGGCCCCCCGCGGCGATGGCCGGCAGGGAGAAGGCGGTGGTGCCGAAAGCGGCGGCGGTCAGGACGGCGGCCGCGAGGGAGATCGGGCGGCGGAGGGACGACATGGCGGGGAACTCCTGGGAGACGGAAGGGGAAAGGGGACGGGGGTGGGGCACTACTTCGACCCGTCGGCATCCGCCGCGGGCCCGGCCGTGTCGGCGGACGCCTCCGCCGCCGAGCCCGACTCCTCACCCGGAGCCGGCTCCACGGTCGCCGGCGCGGCGGAAGGCCGGGCCGCGGCCGAAGCCGAGGCCTGGGCCTGGGCCAGGCCCGAGGCCGTAGCGGGCTCCGGAGCGGTGTCCGCAACAACCGGGGCGCCCGCCCTCACGGAAGACGGTGCCGCCTGCGCGGCAGCGGCCTGAGCTGACGCCCGGGCCGGGGCCGGGGCGGGCGCCGAGGCCGCGGCGGCGGTCGCATCCGTGCGCCGTCTGCGCACCGCAAGGAAGGCTCCGCCGCCGGCCAGGAGCAGGACGGCCGCGGCAAGGCCCGCGTAGAGCTTGGTGTTCGAGGACTTCCCTGATTCCGCGGCGGGGGCGGCTTCACCCGCCGACGGGGCGGGAGCGGGAGCCGCCGACGGCGGAGCCGTGGAGCCCAGGTCGGGCAGGGCCGGCAGCTTCGCGCCGGCGTCGAGGGCAACGGCCAGCGAGACGGGATCCATCTCGGTGCCGGCCTTGTACATGGAGTTGAAAGCCTGGGAACCGCCCTCGGTGAGGGTGGCCGGGGCCTCGGTCAGGGTGACCAGCGCACCCTCGGTCTTCAGGGCCTTGGCGTCGAACTCGACCAGCGGGACGGCGTTCTTCGTCGTGCCCGCCGCGGTGACGTCCGCGGACAGCACGCCTTTGCCGTTCTCCACCTTCACGCCCACTTTGCCGAGCGTCAGGTCCAGGTGCGCTCCGGTGAACTGCACGGTGCCGGCGAAGGCCGCGTCAAGTGTGCCTTTCCGGCCGTCGTACGCGCCCTTGCCCTGCGAGAAGCGGAACAGCGCGCCACCGTCCTGGGCGCCTTCGGCCAGGGTCCACTTGCCCTGGCCGATCGAACCGGTGACGTACTCGCGGAACGTGCGGCGCACCCCCCAGTCGACGGCTGCGTCGGCGAACGCGCCGGGCGCCTGCGGCGCCTCGGCCGTGGCGCTCGGCTGTGCGGTCGCCGGCTGCGAGGCCCCCGCGGCCGGGGCGGTCTTCACGTCGGCCGAGAGCGAGAGCGGGTCGAGCTGCGTGCCGGCCGGGTAGTAGCCGGCGAACGCCTGGGCCCCCTGAGAGGTGAGGGTGGCCGGGATGTTCGTGAGGGTCAGCGGGGTGGCGCCGCCCTTCATCTCGATCCCGCCGACACCGAGCGTCGCGAAGGGCACCTGGCTCTGGTTGCTGACCGTTCCGGTGTCCTTGGCCTTGCTGGAGACGTCCACGTACAGCGTCCCACGACCGCCGCTGATCCTGACGGTGGGGCGGCTGACGGTCATGTCCAACTCGTGGACGCCGTCGGGCTTCTGGTGGCCCTGGAAGGTCACGCCGCCGGAGTAGGAGGCCTCGAAGGCGCCCGTCCCCGGGTCGTAGGAGCCGGTCGCCGAGTGGAAGCGAAACAGGCTTCCGCCGGCCGTGGCCGCTCCGCTCTTCAGCTTGAATCCGCCTTTTGCCACCGGACCGGTGACATAACTCTGGAAGGACGATTTGATGCCCCAGTCGAGCCGGCCCCCCTGCACGGTCCCCGCGTGAGCGGCGGTCGCCGGAAGCAGAGCCCCCAGCAGGCCGGCCAACAGGGCGATGGCGAGCGTACGGATGGGTCTCGCGGGCATGAATGCCCCCTCCAGGGTCTAGCAAGCAAGGTTAGGCTAACCTAAGCTACATCCAGGCCGGATGGAAACCCCCCGGTCCCCAGAACCTCAGTCGGACGATCAGGACGGTGCCTTCGTGCCTACGCCCGCCGCGTCACACCGCTTTCCCCGTCTCGCAGTCGCCGTGGCAGCACTGGCACTCGCGCTGACGGGCTGCGGAGGTACGGCCACCCCTCCGGGCTCATCCGCCCCCGCCGCGGCCGCTGTTCCGGACCGGGTGGAGCCGCTCGCCGCGAGGCCGCAGCCCGCCCTGCCGGTGACCGTGCCCTCGGCCGACGGCACCCGGGTGACCGTCACCTCGACCGACCGGGTGATCCCGCTGACCGGCAGCCTCAACGAGATCGTCCACACACTGGGGCTCGGCGGGCAGGTCGTCGCCCGCGACATCACGGCCACCTTCGAACAGGCCGCCCGACTGCCGGTGGTGACACGTGGCCACGACGTCTCGGCCGAGAGCGTGCTGTCCCTGCGCCCCACGCTGGTGCTCGCGGAGACCACCACCGGTCCCGCCGAAGCGGTCCAGCAGATCCGCGACGCCGGCATCCCGGTCCTCGTCGTCGCTCCCGCCAAAGGGCTGGACGACGTTCCGAAGCGGATCGACGCCGTCGCCGCCGCGCTGGGCGTCACGGACGCCGGCGCACTGTTGAACCAGCGCACGGCCGATCGGATCGCCGCCGCCCGCAAGAACGTTCCTGCGGCCGGGGGCAAGCAGCCCCGGGTCGCCTTCCTCTACCTGCGGGGCACCGCCTCCGTCTATCTGCTGGGCGGTTCGGACTCCGGCGCCGCCTCGCTGCTGGAAGCGGCCGGCGCGATCGACACCGGCAAGGAGTCCGGCCTCGGCAAGGACTTCACCCCGATCACCAGCGAGGCACTGGCGGCGGCCGCCCCCGACGCGATCCTGGTCATGTCCAAGGGTCTCGAATCGGTCGGCGGCATCGACGGCCTGGTGAAGATCCCGGGCGTCGCCCAGACCCCGGCCGGCATGGACCGCCGCGTGGTCACGGTCGACGACGGCGTCCTGCTCAACTACGGCCCCCGCACGGACCAGGTCCTGTCCTCACTGATCACCCAGCTCTACGGCAAGGGAGCCTGAGGTGGCCCTCTCCTACGACTCCGCCGCGGACGGCGGTGTCCTTTCCGACCCCGCCGGGGAGGGGTGTGTGACGGGCCGCTCCCCGCAGGGCGCCGAACGCACCGCCGCCTCACTGTCCGACACCGTGAACCGTTCGGCGCCCGAGGAGACTCCCCGGCGCGCACCCGACCCCACCGAAGCCCCCGCCCCCGGCGAGACCCCCGGCACGGCAGCCGCCGCCCCGGGCAGCGAAGCCCCCGGCACGGAAGGCGCAGCCCCCGGCACGGAAGGCGCAGCCCCCGGCACGGAAGGCGCAGCCCCCACAAGCGCACCCGACCCCGCCAAGCCCGCCGCAGGCGAACGGCGCGGCCGAAGGGCCCTGCTCCTCACCATCGCCCTGGTCGCGACCCTGCTCCTCCTCGCCCTGATCTCCGCCGGCACCGGCGCCTACCGCATCCCCACGGCGGACGTGCTCGCCTCCGTCCAGCACCGCCTGGGTCTCGGCGGTGCACCGCTGGACCGGGTCGGCGAGAGCGTGCTGTGGAACGTACGCCTCCCCCGCGTCGTGCTCGCCCTGCTCGTCGGCGCCGGCCTCGGCTGCGCGGGCGCGCTCATGCAGGGCGTCTTCGGCAACCCGCTCGCCGAGCCGGGAGTCATCGGCATCTCGGCGGGCGCCGCCGTCGGCGCGGTCGCCGCCATCGGCCTCGGGCTCAGCTTCTTCGGCAACTGGACCATCACCGTCTGCGCGTTCCTCGCGGGACTGGCCACCGTCAGCGCCGTCTACCTCCTCTCCCGCAACGGCGGGAAGACGGAGGTCGTCACGCTCATCCTCACCGGCATCGCGGTCAACGCCTTCGCCGGCGCCCTCATCGGCCTGTTCGTGTTCTTCGCGGACAGCGGCCAGGTCAACCAGATCACCTTCTGGCAGCTGGGTTCCCTCGCCCAGGCCACCTGGCCCAAGGTGCTCGCGGTCCTGCCCTGCGCCCTCGTCGGCCTGCTCATCGCCCCCTTCTACGCCCGCCGGCTCGACCTGCTCTCGCTCGGCGAGCGGCCCGCCCGCCACCTCGGCATCGACGTCGAACGGCTGCGCCTGGCCCTCATCCTGGTCGTCGCGCTGCTCACCGCGGCCGCCGTGGCCGTCGCCGGCATCATCACCTTCGTCGGCCTGCTCGTCCCGCACCTGCTGCGCATGGCCAATGGCCCCGGCCACCGCTTCCTGGTGCCGGGCAGCGCCCTGGCCGGCGCCGTGGTTCTGGTCGCCGGGGACCTCGCCGCCCGGACCCTCGCCCAGCCGGCCGAACTGCCGCTCGGCGTCCTGACCGCCCTGATCGGCAGCCCCTTCTTCTTCTGGCTGCTGCGTCGCACCCGCCGCAAGCAAGGAGGCTGGGCGTGACCCGCGCAACCACCGCCACGACCACCGGCACCACCGCCACCGGCACCGGCACCGGCACCGGCACGACAAGACCCGGCGCGCTGTCCCGGCTGTTCGCCCGCGGCCGCCGCGCCGTCCCGGCCCGGCCGGCCCCCGGCACGGCCCTCGCCGAAGCCGTGGACCTGCACGTCCGGCTCGGGCAGCGCGAGGTGCTCGCCGGCATCGAACTGTCCGCACGGGCCGGGGAGGTGCTGGCCCTGGTCGGCCCGAACGGCGCGGGCAAATCCACCCTCCTCGGCGCCCTCGCCGCGGACCTGCCCGCCGCCTCCGGCGAAGTCCGCATCCACGGCCGTCCGGTGGGCGACTGGAGCGCTCCGGACCTCGCGATGCGCCGCTCGGTGCTGCCCCAGTCGGCCGCGCTGTCCTTCCCCTTCCCGGTGGAGGACGTCGTACGGATGGGCCGCGCGCCGTGGGCCGGCACCCCCTTCGCCGAAGCGGACGAGGAGGCCGTCGCCACCGCGATGGCCGCCGCCGAGGTCGGCGAATTCGCCGCGCGCCCCTTCTCAGCTCTCTCCGGCGGCGAGCGGGCCCGGGTCGCGCTGGCCCGCGTACTGGCCCAGCGGGCCCCGCTGCTGCTGCTCGACGAGCCCACGGCCGCCCTCGACCTGCGCCACCAGGAACTGGTGCTGCGCATCTGCCGGGAGCGGGCCGCGGCCGGTGACGCGGTCGTCGTCGTCCTGCACGACCTGGGGCTGGCCGCCGCCTATGCGGACCGGGCCGCCGTGCTGCACGACGGGCGGATCGCCGCGGCCGGCCCGCCGGCGGAGGTGTTCGAGGCCGCTCTCCTCAGCCGCGTGTACCGGCAGCCCGTCGAGGTGCTCCCGCACCCCCGCACGGGAGCCCCGCTGGTGGTCCCCGTACGAGCCGCGCGACGAGCCGCGCAGCGAGCCGCGGAACGTCCCGCCGAGGGCCCCGACATACCGCGCGGTACGCCTTCTTGACCCCTGCTTGACCGGGCCATGGGCTTGCCATGGAGGGCCCGTGACGACCCCGTGTCCCAGGCCGGAAACGTGAGAGCCGAATCACTGCACGACGGGGTATGGGCGAAGTAAGGCTCGGTTAAGTTAGGTCCGCCTCACTGGCCTCTCCCCCTCGGGACGGCCCTCGCCCGACGCCCAGGAGCCCCTATGCGCCCCGCCCGCCTCACCGTCGCCGCCGCCTCCGTGGCGGCCGCCCTGACCGTCGCCACCGGGTGCTCCCAGAAGGGCGACGCGGGCGACGACGCGATCCGCGTGGCGGCCTCCGACAGCGCCTGCGACGTGTCGAGGACGGAGTTCCCGGCGGGCAAGGTGCAGATCGACGTCGAGAACAAGGGCTCCAAGGTCACCGAGGTCTACGTCCTCTTCCCGGACGCCCGCATCGTCACCGAGCGCGAGAACATCGGCCCGGGTACCAAGGCGTCCATCACCGCCGAGATCAAGGCGGGCGACTACGAGATCGTCTGCAAGCCCGGCATGAAGGGCGACGGCATCGCCCAGAAGGTCAAGGCGACCGGCGCCGAGGGCGCCGCCGAGGAGAAGCGCAGCCCGGAGGCCGACGCCGCCGTCGCCGCGTACCGCGCCTACGTGGTCGCGCAGGCCGAGGAGACCCTCCCCAAGGCGCAGGCCTTCGCGGACGCGGTCAAGGCCGGTGACGTCGAGGCCGCCAAGAAGGCGTACGCGCCCTCCCGCATCGGCTGGGAGCGCACCGAGCCGGTCGCCGAGTCCTTCGGCGACATCGACCCGAAGGTCGACGTGCGCGAGGACGGTCTGGAGGCCGGCCAGGACCCGGCGAAGGACTGGACGGGCTGGCACCGCCTGGAGAAGTCCCTGTGGGCCGAGAACAAGATCGACGACAACGACAAGAAGCTCGCCGACACCCTGATCGCTGACCTGACCGACTGGCAGAAGAAGGTCGGTCAGGCGGAGATAACCCCCACCTCGATCGCCAACGGTGCCAAGGAGCTCCTCGACGAGGTCGCCACGGGCAAGGTCACGGGTGAGGAGGAGCGCTACTCCCACACCGACCTCGTCGACTTCAAGGCCAACGTCGAGGGCGCGCAGAAGGCGTACGAGCTGCTCAAGCCGATCGCCGAGAAGAACGACCCTGAGCTGTCCAAGCAGCTCGACGCCCAGTTCGCAGCCCTGAACACCCTTCTGGACAAGTACCGGGCCGACAAGGCCTCCTACGAGTTCACCTCCTACGACAAGGTCGGCGAGGCGGAGCGCAAGGAGCTCTCGGACGGTGTGAACGCGCTCGCCGAGCCGCTGTCCAAGCTCGCCGCCGCGGTCGCGAAGTAACGGACGGAACGGAAGCGGAGAGGAGCCGGCGATGACCGAGTCCCAAGGGGCAGCGGAGCAGCCGAAGCAGGAAGCCGACGGCGCGACCGCCCCTGGGGCCGCGCCCTCCCGTCGCGCGGTGCTCGGCTGGGGCGGGGCCGGGCTCGCGCTCGGCGCCGCCGCGGCCGGCGGTGCGGCCGTGGCGTTCGGCGGCGGCTCGGACATGGTCTCGGCGGCGGCCGCCGGCGCGGCCGTGCCCTTCCACGGCGAGCACCAGGCCGGGATCGCGAGCGCCGTGCAGGACCGCCTGCACTTCGCGGCCTTCGACGTGAAGACGAAGGACCGCGCCGAGCTGGTCGGGCTCCTGAAGGAGTGGACCGCGGCGGCGCGTCTGATGACGGCGGGCCTGCCGGTCGGCGACGTGTACGAGGGCCGGCCGGAGGCGCCGCCGACCGACACCGGCGAGGCACTGGGCCTGAAGGCCTCCCGGCTGACCCTGACCATCGGTTTCGGTCCGGGCCTGTTCGCCAGGGACCGGTTCGGGTTGGAGGGCAGGCGCCCCGAAGCGCTGGTGGACCTGGAGCTGTTCCCCGGCGACAACCTGGATCCGGCCCGCTCCGGCGGCGACCTCTGCGTCCAGGCGTGCGCCGACGATCCGCAGGTCGCCGTGCACGCCATCCGGCAGCTGGCCCGGATCGGCTTCGGCCGGGTCGCGGTGCGCTGGTCGCAGCTCGGCTTCGGCAAGACGTCCTCGACGACGCCCGACGAGCAGACGCCGCGCAACATGATGGGCTTCAAGGACGGCACCCGGAACATCTCGGGCACCGACAAGGCGGCCCTGGACAAGCACGTGTGGGTCGGCGCGGGCGACGGCAGCGACTGGCTGACGGGCGGCTCGTACCTGGTGGCGCGCCGGATCCGGATGAACATCGAGACCTGGGACCGGACCCCGCTCCAGGAGCAGGAGGACATCTTCGGCCGCGACAAGGGCGAGGGTGCCCCCGTGGGCAGGTCCAGGGAACGGGACGAGCCCTTCCTGAAGGCGATGAAGCCGCAGGCGCACGTGCGTCTCGCGCACCCGGACACCAACAGCGGTGCGACGATCCTGCGGCGCGGCTACTCCTTCACCGACGGCACGGACGGCCTGGGCCGCCTCGACGCCGGCCTGTTCTTCCTCGCCTACCAGCGCGACGTCCGCACGGGCTTCGTCCCGATCCAGCGCAGCCTGGCGAAGTCCGACGTCCTCAACGAATACATCCAGCACGTGGGTTCGGCCGTCTTCGCCGTCCCGCCGGGCGTCCGCGACAAGGACGACTGGTGGGGCCGGACGCTGTTCGCGTAGTCCCCGCCGGAGAGGAAGAGCCCGTGTTCGGCAACTATCTGATCGGCCTGCGCGAGGGGCTGGAGGCCAGCCTGGTCGTGTGCATCCTCGTCGCGTACCTGGTGAAGACGGACCGCCGGGACGCCCTGCGTCCGGTGTGGCTCGGCATCGGGATCGCCTGCGCGCTCTCGCTCGCCTTCGGTGCGCTCCTCGAATTCGGCTCCCAGGAGCTGACCTTCGAGGCGCAGGAGCTGCTGGGCGGCAGCCTGTCGATCATCTCGGTGGGTCTGGTGACGTGGATGGTCTTCTGGATGAAGCGCACCGCGCGGCACCTGAGGGCCGAGCTGCACGGCCGGCTCGACTCGGCGCTCGCCATGGGCACCGGAGCGCTGGTCGCGACCGCTTTCCTGGCGGTCGGCCGGGAGGGCCTGGAGACCGCGCTGTTCGTGTGGGCGTCGGTACGGGCCAGCGGCGAGGGCTCCTCGGCGCCGCTGGCCGGTGTGCTGCTGGGCATCGCGACGGCGATCGTGCTCGGGTACCTCTTCTACCGGGGCGCCGTGCGGATCAACCTGGCGAGGTTCTTCCGGTGGACCGGCGCGATGCTGGTGGTCGTGGCCGCGGGCGTGCTCGCGTACGGGGTCCACGATCTGCAGGAAGCCCGCTTCCTGGGCGGTCTGAACGACAAGGCCTTCGACGTCGGCTCGGCCGTCCCGCCGGACAGCTGGTACGGGACCCTGCTCAAGGGCGTCTTCAACTTCCAGCCGGACCCGACCGTCATCCAGCTGACGGTGTGGGTGCTGTACCTGGTCCCCGTGCTGGTGCTGTTCTTCGCCGAACGCGGGCGCGGCGGGGCGGCGGGCACCCCGGCACGGACCTCCGGCGCTTCGCAGACCACGTCCGCCGGCTGACGGTCACCAGAGCCTGTCGACGCTGCCGGGGTAGAGCGGGACGCGCACGGCGGTGAAGGCCGCCCGGTCCGCGTCCGGGGTGTCGGTGAAGAAGGCGGCCGGCACCACCTTGTCGAAGCCCGGGGCGTCGGTGGCCAGCGGCTCCCCGGGGGTGCCGCCCACGAGGACCGTGCCGGGCAGCGCTGCGAAGCCGGCCGCCTCGTAGAACGGCGCGAGGGCCCGGTCGCAGCTGAACAGCGCCAGGTCCACGGCCGGGTCCGCGGCGAGTTCCGCGCGGGCGGCCGCCACCAGCCGCCCGCCGAACCCCTGCCCGCGCAGCGCGCTCCGCGTCACGACGGAGCTCAGCCCGGCCGCCCGGTACGTGCGCCCCGCGAGCGGGATCGCCTTGTACAGCAGCGCCAGCGCGGCGGCCACCGCCCCCTCGTCGTCGACGAGCAGGAGGGTGCGCGGCGCCAGCGCCGGGTCGTGCCCCGGGGTGGAACCGGGCCAGGCCTCTCCTTCCAGGTCGGCCACCTGCCGGGCCAGCCACCCGGGTACCTGCGGCTCGGCAAAGCCCAGCACCCGCGGAGCCGCGCTCACCGGGCGGCCCCCCGCACGACCGGCGGGCGCTCCGCCCCCGTCGGGGCTCCTCCCCGGACCCCGCTCCCCGAGCGCCGGTGGGGCCGGGGAGGGCGGGCGACCGCCTCGCGGCGGTTCCAGCCCCGCCAGGGGGCACCTCCCAGCAGTGGCCTCGGGAGCCCGGGGCTCGGGGATGCGGGGCTCGGGGATGCGGGGGCAGCGACCCCCGCAGCGGTGCCGCTCACGCGATGCGGACCCCCGCGCCGCCGACGCGGACGCGGGGGTCGCCCTCGCGCAGTTCGACCGTGAGCACACCGGGGCGGCCCATGTCCGCGCCCTGGTGGAGGGTCAGCACGGCGTCCGGCGGGACCAGGCCGAGTTCGCGGGCGTACGCGCCGAACGCGGCCGCCGCGGCCCCGGTCGCCGGGTCCTCGACGACGCCGCCGACCGGGAAGGGGTCGCGTACGTGGAACTCGCGCGGGCCGGCCCGGTACACCAGCTGGAGCGTGATGACGTCCAGGCGCCGCATCAGGGCCTCGAGCCGGGCGAAGTCGTAGTCGAGGTCCGCGAGCCGGGCCCGGGTGGCGGCGCCGATCACCAGGTGGCGGGCTCCGGCGTAGGCGATCCTCGGGGGGAACGCCGGGTCGAGGTCGGCCTGCGGCCAGTCCAGCGCGGCGAGCGCCTCGGCGAGGTCGGCGGCGGCGATCTCCTCGGTGTGCGGCTCGACGCTGGTCAGAGTGGCCCGCAGGCGGCCGTCCTCGGCGGTGACGGACACCGGGACGGTTCCCGCGCGGGTGGCGAGGAGGAGCTCACCGGGTCCGATCCGCTCCGCGAGCGCGACGGCCGTGGCGACCGTGGCGTGGCCGCAGAAGGGGACCTCCGCCTTCGGGCTGAAGTAGCGCACGGTGAAGGAGCGGCCCTCCTGGCCGCCGAGCCCCTCGGGCGGGTCGGTGAGGAAGGCCGTCTCGCTGTAGCCCAGCCCCGCGGCGATCTCCAGCATCGCGTTCTCGTCCAGCCCGGAGGCGTTCAGCACGACCCCGGCGGGGTTGCCGCCCTCCGGGTCGTCGGAGAACGCGGTGTAGCGCAGTACCTCGGTATCGGTCATGCGTTCATGATCGGCGCCGTCGGCGCGACGTGGCAATGGGGGCCGGGCGGGCGGTTCAGCCGCGGCCGATGTACGGCATGGAGGTCGCCATCACCGTCGCGAACTGCACGTTCGCCTCCAGCGGGAGCTCGGCCATGTGCAGGACCGTGCGGGCCACGTCGGCGGCGTCCATGACGGGTTCGACGGCCAGCTGTCCGTTGGCCTGGAGGATGCCGTTCTGCATCCGCTCGGTCATCTCGGTCGCCGCGTTTCCGATGTCGATCTGGCCGCAGGCGATCCGGTACGGCCGCCCGTCGAGCGACAGGGACTTCGTCAGGCCGGTCATGGCGTGCTTGGTCGCCGTGTAGGCGATCGAGTTCGGACGGGGTACATGGGCGGAGATGGAGCCGTTGTTGACGATGCGGCCGCCCTGCGGGTCCTGCCCCTTCATCTGCCGGAAGGCGGCCTGCGCGCAGAGGAAGGCACCGGTGAGGTTGACGTCGACGACCGAGCGCCAGGCCTCGTAGGTGATGTCCTCCAGCGGGACTCCGGCGGGCCCGAAGGTGCCCGCGTTGTTGAAGAGCAGGTCGAGGCGCCCGTAGCGGGCCCGCACCGACTCGAACAGCCGATTCACCTCGTCCGGGTCGCTGACGTCGGCCGGCACGCACAGCACGTCGGCGTCGGCCCCGGCCGCGGCGGCGGTCTCCTCCAGTGGTTCGGCACGGCGGCCGGCCAGGGCCACGGCCCATCCCGCCGCGGCCAGGGTCAGGGCCACCGAGCGGCCGATGCCGGAGCCGGCGCCGGTCACCACGGCGATCTTCTTCGTAGGTTCGTCCATGGGCCCGCAGGCTACGTCACAGCACGCTCCGGTCCCGGGACGTTCCGATTGCTGAGAGCATGGGTCGGTCAGGGGTGCATGAAAGCTGATGAGAAGACTGGAGTTCTGCATGTCGGAGAGAGGCCCCGCGACGGCACCCTCGCACGACTCGTCGCCCGAATCGCCCTCCGCTCCCAGCACCACCGCGTCCCTGACGCGCGCCCGCCGCACGAGCCTGCTCGTCACCTTCATCCTCGGTGGGCTCACCGCCCTCCCCCCGCTGTCCATGGACATGTACCTGCCGGCCCTGCCGCAGGTCACCGATGCCCTGAACAGCCCCGCCGCGACCATTCAGCTGACCCTCACCGCCTGCCTCGCGGGCATGGCCCTGGGCCAGCTCGTCATCGGGCCGATGAGCGACAAGTGGGGCCGCCGCCGGCCGCTGCTCGTCGGCATGGTGGTGTACGTCCTGGCCACGGCGATCTGCGCCCTCGCCCCGACCGCCGAGCTGCTGATCTCCTTCCGGCTGCTCCAGGGCCTGGCCGGGGCCGCCGGCGTCGTCATCGCGCGCGCCGTCGTGCGCGACCTGTACGACGGTGACGAGATGGCCCGCTTCTTCTCCACCCTGATGCTCATATCCGGGGCCGCCCCGATCGTCGCGCCGCTCATCGGCGGCCAGGTGCTGCGCTTCGCCGACTGGCGGGGCGTCTTCGTCGTGCTCACCGGTGTCGGCACGGTCCTCACCCTGATGGTCTGGCGCGGCCTCGGCGAGACCCTGCCGCCCGAACGCCGGCACACCGGCGGCGTCGGCTCCGCCCTGCGGACCATGCGCGGTCTGCTCGGCGACCGGGTCTTCACCGGCTACACCCTGACCGGCGGCTTCGCCTTCGCCGTCCTCTTCTCCTACATCTCCGCCTCCCCCTTCGTGGTGCAGGAGATCTACGGGGCCTCGCCCCAGACCTTCTCCCTCCTCTTCGGGCTGAACTCGGTCGGCCTCATCCTCGTCGGGCAGGTCAACGGCAAACTGCTGGTCGGCCGGGTGCGCCTGGACAAGGTGCTGGCCGTCGGCCTCGCGGTCGTCCTGGCCTCCGCGGTGTCCCTGCTGCTGATGGCGACGGGCGTCTTCGGCGAGGTCGGGCTGACCCCCATCGCCACGGCGCTGTTCGTCCTCATGTCGGCGATGGGCATCGTGCTGCCGAACACCAACGCGCAGGCGCTGATGCGGACCCCGCACGCGGCCGGATCGGCCTCCGCGCTGCTCGGGACCTCCTCCTTCCTGGTCGGCGCGATCGCGTCGCCGCTGGTGGGCATCGCGGGCGAGGACACGGCGGTTCCGATGGCACTGGTCCAGCTGGTGTGCGCGGTACTTTCGGCGAGCTGCTTCCTGGCCCTGTGCCGGCCCTGGCGGAAGCGGGAGGCCCAGACCGCGCCCGCCTCGGCCCAGGACTGAGCCGACCCGGCGGGACGGGGGCCGGGACGAGCCGGGACGCGGGCCGGGGGCTCGCGGACGGCCGCGGCCCCGGCTCGCCGTAAACTCGGCAGGTGAACGTCTCCGCCCCCACCACCGCCGAGACCCTCCGCAGCACGCTCGGCGGGCTGCTCGACGGTCTTCCGCCCAAGCAGGCCTCGGCCGCCGTCGAGCGGCTCATCGCCAACTACCGCGGGCGGACCCCCACCGACGCACCCGTACTGCGCGACCGCTCGGACGTCGCGGCGTACGCGGCGTACCGCATGCCCGCCACCTTCGAGGCCGTACGGTCCGCCCTGGACGCTCTGGCCGAGGCGGCGCCCGACTGGGCGCCCGCCTCGCACGTGGACGTGGGCGGCGGCACGGGGGCGGCGACCTGGGCGGTGGACGCCACCTGGGACGGCCCGCGGCAGACCACCGTGCTGGACTGGGCCGAGCCCGCGCTGGCCCTCGGCCGGGAACTCGCGGCGGCCTCGGGCTCACAGGTGCTGCGCGGCGCCGAGTGGCGGCGGGCCGTCATCGGCGCCGGACTGGCGATCCCCGACGCCGACCTGGTGACGGTGTCGTACGTGCTCGGTGAACTGACCCCGCAGGCCCGCACGGCCGTCGTCGCCGAGGCGGCGCGGGCCGGCCGGGCGGTGGTGCTGATCGAGCCGGGCACGCCCGAGGGGTACCTGCGCGTCCGAGAGGCCCGCGACCAGCTGATCGCGGCGGGGCTGCGGGTCGCCGCGCCGTGCCCGCACGACGGGACCTGCCCCATCGAGGTCGGCAAGGACTGGTGCCACTTCTCGGCGCGGGTCAGCCGCTCCTCCCTGCACCGACAGGTCAAGGGCGGCTCGCTCCCGTACGAGGACGAAAAATTCAGCTACGTCGCAGCGACCCGCTTCCCGGTGGAGCCGGCCGCCTCCCGGATCACGCGCAAGCCGCAGATCCGCAAGGGGCTCGTCCTGCTGGAGCTCTGCGGCCCCGAGGAGGGCGACGGCGCGGGCCTGACCCGGGTCAACGTGACCAAGCGCCACGGCGACCTCTACAAGGCCGCGCGGGACACCGAATGGGGCCGGGCCTGGCCGCCGCCCTCCGAGGACCAGGCGGCGCCGAGCCCTACGGACGCAGCTCCTGGGTGCAGCACTTCACGCTGCCGCCGCCCTTGAGCAGTTCCCCGAGGTCCATCGGGATCGGTTCGAATCCCCGCTCGCGCAGCGGGCCGAACAGCCCGGTCGCCGCCTGCGGGAGCAGCACGTGCCGGCCGTCGGACACCGCGTTCAGGCCGAGGGCGGCGGCGTCCCGGCCGTCGGCGATCAGCGCGTCGGGGAAGAGCCGCCTGAGCACGCCCCGGCTCCCGGGTGAGAAGGCCTCCGGGTAGTACATGACCTCGTCGCCGTCGAGGACGCTGAGCGCCGTGTCCAGGTGGTAGTAGCGCGGGTCCACCAGGTCGAGCCCGATGACGGGCCGGCCGAAGAACTCCTGGGCCTCGTCGTGCGAGAGCGGGCTGGAGCGGAAGCCGCGACCGGCGAGGATGAAGCTCGCCGTGACGGCGAAGTCGCCCTCGCCCTCGTTGACGTGGGAGGGCTCGCGGATGTCCCGGTAGCCGTGGCCGCGGAACCAGTCGAGGTGGATCCCGGCCTCGGGACCCCGTTCCGGATGGGCGAACCGGGCCCCGAGGACCCGGCCGTCGACCACCAGGGCACCGTTCGCCGCGAACACCATGTCGGGCAGCTCGGGATCCGGTACCAGGGTCTCGACGGTGTGGCCCAGGGACAGGTACCGGTCCCTGAGGTCCTCCCACTGGGTCTGGGCGAGGGGCAGGTCCACCGGTTTCGTGGGATCCATCCACGGATTGATGGAGTACGTGACCTTGAAGTGTGCGGGTGGGCACATCAGATAGCGCCGGGGTGTGGCGTCTCTGCGCAAAGAAGGCTCCTCACGGCTTTCACGACTCGGGACGAGTGCTGGAGAGCATCGTCCCTCCTGGACCGGGACGACGCAGTGGACCGATGGGGTGGTTTACCGAAATAATGAGAGACGAAGAGACGAGACGTCTCGCTTTGATAGTTTCGGGGCATGACCAAGACCCCTGACGCCACACGCCGCAGCGACCGCTCCCGGCGCGCCATCCTCGACGCCGCGCTCGCCCTGGTCGGGGAGGTCGGCTACAACAAGCTGACCATCGAGGCCATCGCCGCCCGCGCCGGCGTCGGCAAGCAGACCATCTACCGCTGGTGGCCCTCGAAGGCCGACGTCCTCCTGGAGGCCTCCCTCGCCCTCGCCGGGGACGCGGAGGCGGACGCCGAGTGGGCCGGCTTCCCCGACACCGGGGACCTCGCCGCCGACCTGAAGTTCGTACTGCGGGCGACCGTCGACGAGTTCAACGACGAGAGGTACGAGGCCCCCGCGCGCGCCCTGACGGCGGCCGGAGCCACCGACCCCGAGCTCGGCGCCCGGTTCACCGAGCAGTTGCTGGAGCCGCAGCTCGCCCTCTACGAGGCCCGGTTGCGCACGGCCCGCGAGGCCGGCCAGCTCGCACCCGACACGGACCTGCGGCTGACGGTGGAGATGCTGCTCGGGCCGCTGACGTACCGCTGGCTGCTGCGCACCGCGCCGCTCACGCACGCGTACACCGACGCGCTGGTGGACAGGGTGCTCGGCGGGGTGGCAAACGTCACCGCCCGCTAGGCGCCCGACAACCTGCGTTCACCCGGGAATGTCTGCCCTGATTCTGTGGGTATGTTGGGGTTGGCGCTCACCCGTCCCCGGCCCCCCGGTCTCACAGAGCGGTCACCCGGGGCGCAGGATGGTGGGACCATGTGAAGGTCTGCCGGGGCAACGGTGAGGTGAGGGGATAGATGGGGTCTGAGTCCGGCCGCGTCAAACGCGGCGAGCAGAGCAGGATTTCCCAGTGGCTGCGCCGGCGGCAGAAACCCACCGCCGAGGACCCCGCACGCGAGCGCGAGGCGCTCCTCCTGGCCGTCGCCGCCGCCGGTCTCCCCCTCGCCCCCGCCGCGCATCCCGTCGGCTATCGATGTTCGTGCGACCGCATCGGCTGCCCGACCCCCGCACGACATCCCGTCTCCTTCGCCTGGCAGACCCAGTCGACCACCGACCGCGCCCAGATCGAGCGGTGGGCACGCAACCAGCCCCAGGCCAACTTCATCACCGCGACCGGCATGGTCCACGACGTGCTCGACGTGCCGTTGGAAGCCGGCGCCGCCGCCCTGACGCGGCTCCTGGAGGCCGGCATCAGGGTCGGCCCGGTCGCCGAATCGGCCGGCACCGGCGACCAGGCCCGGATGCTCTTCTTCACCGCCACCCGCGGCACCCCCGAGGACGAGGACGAGTGGTGGCCGTGCGCGCTGGACTGCCACCCCGAGACCATGGACGAACACCCGGGCCTGCGCTGGCACTGCCGCGGCAGCTACGTCCTGGTCCCGCCGGCGGCCCTCCCCGGCGACCAGGCGGTGTCCTGGGTCCGCGGCATGGAGCACCCCCTCCCGGACCCGCTCACCCTCCTGGAAACCCTGACGGACGCCTGCGCCGCGTACGCCGACACCTCCGACCGCACCCCGGCGACGGTGGCCTGGCCGCTCGGCCGTTGAGACGTGGAGCGCCGGGGGCGGCGCCCCCGGCCACGGCGCGTCAGTGGTGGATCTGCGTCACGACCACGTCGAGGGACCAGGCCCGGCCCGCCTTCGCGGGAGCCTGCGTCTCGACCACGTAGCCGAGGTCCCGCAGGGCCGTCACCAACTCGGCGGGCGAGCCGGGCACCGCGCCGGCCACCAGCAGGTCCCGGACCAGCCGGCCCTTCGTCGCCTTGTTGAAGTGGCTCACCACGGACCGCTTCTCCACACCGTCGACGATCTGCGAGTGCAGCACCCGCACGGTCGCGGTCCGGTCCGCGACCTCGCCCTTGGGCTTCCACGCGGTCGCGTACGCCGCCGAACGAAGGTCCAGCACCAGCCCGTCGCCGGCCGCCGCGGGCAGCACCTCGGCCAGCGGGGCGCGCCAGTACGCGCCGAGCGCGCCCAGCCCCGGCAGCTTCACGCCCATCGAGCAGCGGTAGGAGGGGATGCGGTCGGTGACGCGCACCGCGCCCCACAGCCCCGAGAAGACGAGCAGCGTCTCCTCGGCGATGGCCCGCGCCGACGCGGGCAGGTCGGCCAGGCCCAGCGCGTCGTAGAGCACGCCGGTGTAGACCTCCCCCGCCGGGCGGGCCGCCGCCGAGCGCAGCTCCGCGTTCTTCGTGACCTCGCCCCGCAGGCCCTCGCTCAGGCCCAGCACCTCACGGGCCTTCAGCTCGTCGCCCGTACACAGGTCGACCAGTTCCTCCAGGACCGCCGCCCGGGCCTGCGCCAGGCCGGGCAGCGACAGCTCCTGCGGCTCCAGCGGTGCGCCGGAGCCGCCGGCGGCCTTTCCCTCGGAGGGCGGCAGCAGCACGAGCACGGTGGTTCTCCTTCAGTACGACACGTCGCAGGGGATGCGGCCCCCCGGCCAGGGTAGACGCCCCGCCGGACCCGCCCGGCCCCACCGGCGTCGCACCCCCTATGCCGGCCGGCGCAGGGCCGAGACCAGGGCGCGGGGGTCGTCGGCGTGGAAGCGGATGGTGCGGGCCGACGCGCGGGCGCCGAGCGGACGGACGAAGGCGAGCGGGCGGTTCAGCTCCAGGGTCACCGTGGTCTGGCTGCCGACGGCGAGGTCGAGCACCCCGTCCTCGGAGAGCGTGACCAGCCGCCCTTCGGGACAGCGGCGGTCCACCCGTACGGAGGCCACCGCGTCCGGCGGGACGGCGAGGTCGAAGAGGGCGCCGTAGCGGATCCGCAGCGAGCCGTCGGCGCCGACCACGTGCGGCCTGGTGACACAGGCGGCGTGCAGGGCGATCACCAGCACGATCCCGTACACGTCCAGCACGAGCACCACCCGGTGGACGGCCGGCCAGGGGATGAGGAGGGCGAGCGCGACGGTCTCGATCACCGACACGAAGACCATCCCGTACATCATGGCCGTCTGCGGTCCGGTGTACGCGGCGGCGAGGTCGCCGGGGCGCACCCCGTGCTTGCGACGCAGCACCCACCAGCCGAGGGAGGCACCGGCGCGCAGCTCGTGCCGCAGCAGCCGCCGGACCCGGACCGGGACCACGGCACGGACCGCCGTCCGCAGGGCGGCCCGGGGTCCCTCGCCGGCCGTGCGGGCGGCGGCGTACAGCCGGTGCAGCACCCACGCCTCCAGCACGAGCACCCCGAACACCACGGCCTCGGCTGCGGCCAGGGCCGCCGCGGGCGGCCGTACCCCGGCCGCGGCGCACACCACGAGCGCCAGTTCCGCCGGCAGCACCGCGGCCACCCCGATCCGTGCCGCCCGCACTCCGCGGGTCATCGCCGCCCCCTCTCCATGAAGGCCTCCATCACGCGGCGGACGACCTCCGCCTGCGCGGGCGCGTACTCGGCGAGCAGCGCCTCCCTGAACCCGGGTACGACCGCCCCGTCCCGGGGGATCGCGGCGAACACCTCGTCGGGGACCGCCGCCACCAGCTCCGCGGCCAGGCCCGGGATCCTCGGGTCGTCCGCGGGGGCGTCCGCGAGTTCGTCCAGCCGCTCGTACAGGGCGAGCACGCCCGGGTCGGCGGCCAGCGGTCCGAGCGCGGCGTAGACCTCCTCGCCGCCCGCGCCCGAGGCGTCGAGGAGCGTCAGGTGCTCGCGGTCCTTCGCCGCGGTCGGGGAGGTGGTGCGCGGCGCCTTCGCCAGGAGCTCGGCGAGCGCGGGCGAGATCGGCTCGCCCTCCCCGGGCTCTGCGGCCAGGAGCACGCCGAGCCGTCGCCGCCGCTCCTTGATCTCGGCCTCCTGCCGGGCGAGGTCGGCGTCGAGCTCCTCCAGTACGTCGGCCAGGTCGCGCCCGGCGTCGTCCGCGAGGACGTCGCGCACCTCGTCGAGGCTGAGCCCGAGCTCGGTGAGCCGCCGTACGCGGGCCAGCAGGACGGCGTCCCGGACGGTGTAGGCCCGGTATCCGTTGGGGCGCCGCTCCGGTTCCGGGAGCAGCCCGACATGGTGGTAGTGCCGGATCGCCCGGGTGGTGACCCCGACGACCGCGGCGATCTCTCCGATCCGCATGCCCCCAGTAGAGACCCTGCCGTTGCGGCAAGGTCAAGCGCCGACGGCACAGCCGGTAACATGGTCGCCACGGCAGACGAGTCGGCCGGGCGGCCGCGTCGGGATCCTCGGATCCCGCCGAGGAACGTCCGGGCTCCACAGGGCAGGGTGGTGGGTAACGCCCACCCGGGGTGACCCGCGGGACAGTGCCACAGAAAACAGACCGCCGGGGGCTTCGGCCCTCGGTAAGGGTGAAACGGTGGTGTAAGAGACCACCAGCGCCTGGGGCGACCCAGGCGGCTAGGTAAACCCCACCTGGAGCAAGGTCAAGAGGATCCGTCCCCGGACGGGTCTGCGCGAACGCTTGAGGGCTGCCCGCCCGAGTTCGCGGGTAGACCGCACGAGGCCGGCGGCAACGCCGGTCCTAGATGGATGGCCGTCTCCCCGGCGACCGCGAGGTCACCGGGCGACAGAACCCGGCGTACAGGCCGGCTCGTCTGCCGCTTCCACTCCCGTTCGGGGAAGCGGTTCTCCCTCCCGGTCCGGGGTGTTCTGCCCTGCGACGGCGCCCTCGGCCTCCCCGCCGGGGGTGGACTGCCGGCCGGCGGTGCCGGGGCTCCGCCCGGGCCCCGCCCCTCGATCGCCGGCGAGACCGGGTTCCGCTGCGCGCGCCAGGTGGCTGCGTCAGGCCCCAGGCAGATCCCGCCACCCCCGCCAGAGGCACGGGCGGTCGGTGCCGACGTCTATCGGTGGTCGGGAAGGTGCGGCACTCTCGGGTCATGAGCGACCACCCTGCCCGCGCGGCCGCGGCCGCCGAGCACATACGCGACCTCGCCGCAGCGACCACCGATCCCCACAACGCCTATGCGAGCCCCGCCGAGATCACCGCCGTGACCGGGAACCTGCGCGAACTCGCCCGCCATCTCGAAGACGCCCTGCGCCAGCTGGAGGTCCACGTCGGACGGCGCGACGACGGCGACTGGGCCGCGCCGGGGACGGGACGGCCCCGCCCGAATCCGCGACAGGTACGCGGCGCCGTCCAGTCCGCCCAGGCCGACGCCCGGAACATGGTCCGCGCCCTCGACCGGGCACTGGAGGCCCTCGGCCGCCCCGATCCCGCGCGGTAGCAGTGGCGGTCCGCCCCCGCCGACGCGTGGCGGTGGGCGGGGGCGGACCGCCGGCAGGGCCTACCGCAGGTGCGAGGTGTCGTTCAGGAGCCGCACGGAGGCGTTGCCGTCGGCGTAGTAGGCCACCGCCGAGAGGGAAGCCGCGGAGAGCTCCATCCGGAACAGGGATTCCGGCGGGGCGCCGAGGGCGAGGCGGACCAGGATCTTGACCGGGGTCACGTGGGTGACGATCAGGACGGTGCGGCCCGCGTGCGCGGCCAGCAGCCGGTCACGGGTGGCCGAGATCCGGCGGGTGGCGGCCGCGAAGCTCTCCCCGCCGCCGGTGGGGGCGGCCTTCGGGGAGTCCAGCCACGCCTGGAGGTCGTCCGGGAAGCGCTCCTGCACCTCGGCGAAGGTCAGGCCCTCCCAGGCGCCGAAGTCCACCTCGCGCAGGCCTTCTTCGACGATCACGCCGAGGCCGAGGCGGTCCGCGACGGCCCGGGCGGTCTCGCGGCAGCGGAGCAGCGGGGAGCTGACGACCGTCTGGACGGTGCCGCGGGCGGCGAGCGCCTCCGCGGCGGCCGCCGCCTGGCGGCGGCCGGCCGGGGACAGCTCGGGGTCGCTCCCCCCGCTCCCGGAGAACCGCTTCTGCGGGGTGAGCGCGGTCTCGCCGTGGCGCAGCAGCACGAAGGTGGCCGGGGCGCCTATGTCGGGACCCCAGCCCTGGCCCGCTGCGGGGGACTCCGTCGTCGCGTGACCGGCCCGGTCGGGCGCCGGTGCCGCGGACGGGATCGATCCGCCCCTGTCGGAGCCGGGCTCAGCCCAGAGCGTGCCGGCCCCTGCCTCCGCGGGCGCCGGCGCGGGGGCCGACGTACGGGACGTCGCGGGGGCCGCGGCCCAGGCCTCCGCGGCCCCTGCAGAGGGCGCGCCGAACAGCGTGTCGGGGTCGGCGGCGATGCCGCGGGCGGCCGCGGTGTCCGCGGCGCCGCGGGCCGCGGCCAGGGCCGCTCGCGCCGCCGCCGCGCCGGCGGCGGCGTCCCCGGGCGGACCCGACGGGGGCGTGAAGACGGCGGAGGAGGCCGACGGCTCCCACTGCCCGCCACGCCTGCCCGCGTCCATCGCCTCGTTGGCGAGCCGGTCCGCGTGCTTGTTGCGCTCGCGCGGGATCCACTCGTACGTCACCTGTGCGCGCGGCAGGATCCGCGCGGCCTCGGCCGCGAGCGGCTTCATGTCCGGGTGCTTGATCTTCCAGCGGCCCGACATCTGCTCGACGACGAGCTTGGAGTCCATCCGGACCAGGACCTCGGCGTCCATCGCGAGGTCACGGGCCGCCGTGAGTCCGGCGATCAGGCCTCTGTACTCCGCCACGTTGTTCGTCGCGACGCCGATGAACTCGGCGCGCTCGGCCAGCGTCTCGCCCGAGGCCGGGTCGAGGACGACGGCGCCGTAGCCGGCCGGCCCCGGGTTGCCCCGGGACCCGCCGTCCGCCTCGACGACGAAACGCGGCATCAGATGCCCGAGTCGGCCGTACGGACGAGGATGCGGCCGCAGTTCTCGTGACGGACGACCTGGTCGCGGGCCGCGGCCTTGATCTCGTTGACCTCGGCCATGTCGAGCTCCAGTCGGCAGCCCTCGCAGCGGCGCTGGTAGAGCCGCGCGGCGCCGACCCCGCCCTGCTTGACGCGGATCTTCTCGTACAGGGCCATCAGGTCGGCCGGCATGGACGTGACGATCACCTCGCGGTCCTTGGTGACCTTGGCGACCTCGGCGTCGATCTCGGCGGTGGCCGCGTCACGGCGGGTGGTGGCGTCGGCCACCTTGGCCTCCAGGGCGGAGACCCGCTCGGTGAGCTCGGAGACGCGCTCCTGCGCGGCCTCGAGGCGCTCCATGACCTCCAGGACCACGTCCTCCAGGTCGCCCTGGCGCTTGGCGAGGGAGACGACCTCGCTCTGCAGGTTCGCCAGGTCCCGGGCCGAGATGCCCACGCCCGAGTCCAGCCGCTGCTGGTCGCGCACCGCGCGCTGGCGCACCTGGTCGACGTCCTGCTCCGCCTTGGTCTGCTCGCGCGCCGTGTCGCTGGCCTGGGTCTGGGCGGCGACCAGCAGGTCGCGCTGCTGCGTCAGGTCCTTGGTGAGCGTGTCGAGCTCGGCGTGCTCGGGCAGCGACTTGCGCTTGTGGGCGAGCTGAGACAGCCGGACGTCCAGCGCCTGGACATCGAGAAGTCGGATCTGGTCGGCGGGCTCGGCGTTCAGTTGGGGGCTCCTGAGATAGAAGAGGGAGTTGAAGAGACGGCGGACGGCGCGTGCACCGTCCACGGGTCGGTGACCGTGCGCGAGACGTGGGTGCGCAGACCCCATCCGTGACGCTCGGAGATCGCGTCGAGCTGCGCGGCGGCCTGCTCGCACCAGGGCCACTCGGTGGCCCAGTGGGCTGCGTCGACGAGAGCCAGCGGGCTCTGCTCGCGGGCCTCGGACACCGGGTGGTGACGCAGGTCGGAGGTCACGAAGGCGTCCACGCCCGCGGCGCGGACCTCGGCGAAGAGGCTGTCGCCGGAGCCGCCGCTGACGGCGACGCGCTCGATCATCGCGTCCGGGTCGCCGGCGACCCGGATGCCCTGGGCGGTCGGCGGCAGCCAGGCCGCGCAGCGGGCGGCGAACTCGCGCAGGGTCTCGGGACGGTCCAGTTCGCAGATCCGGCCGAGGCCTCGGCGGCCGGCCGGGTCGGTCGGGTCCGGGACCAGCGGACCGGTGATCCGAAGGTCCAGGGCGCCGGCGAGGGCGTCGGAGACGCCCGGGTCGGCGGTGTCTGCGTTGGTGTGGGCGACGTGCAGCGCGATGTCGTTCTTGATCAGGGTGTGCACGACGCGGCCCTTGAAGGTGCCGGCCTCGACCGTGGTGGTACCCCGCAGGTAGAGGGGGTGGTGGGTGACGATCAGGTCGACACCCAGGTCCACGGCTTCGTCGGCGATCTCCTGGACGGGGTCCACCGCGAACAGGACCCGGGTGACCTCGGCATCGGGTTCGCCGCACACGGTTCCGACCGCGTCCCACTGCTCGGCCCGCGAGGGGGGCCACAGAGCGTCCAGCGCGGCGATGACTTCAGAGAGACGGGGCACGGGCCAAGGCTACCGTCCGTGGCGGCCGGCCCGGTCAGCGCCGGTTCCGGCGGAGCTGCCCGCCGGACGCCCGCCGCGCCTGCCTTTCGATACCTCACAGCACAATTACACCGCCCATCACAGACGAATCGCCGCCCGGACACCCTTACGTGTGAAGCCGCCTTGGTCGTGTTGTTCGGCAGGAATCCCGAAAACTAGCTTCCTCACCGGAGGTGACGGCCCGGATGACTGTCTGTGCCATCGAGATGACGACCACGGCCCCGTTCACGATCTCCGCGGACGGGTCGTACGCCGCCCGGCTCGCCGGAGAAGGCGAGGCACGCTACGCGGAACGCTGGACCCTCGCCGGTCCCGAGCCGTACGCGGTGCCGCTGCCCCTCGCACAGCCCGAAGAAGCGGACAGCGAGCTCCTCCCGCTGGCCGACGGGCGCGTGCTGATCCACCGGCGGGTCGCGGACCGCCACGCCTTCGCCCTGCTCTACCCGACGGGCGCCGCGGCCGGGCCTCGCACCGGGGAGCTCCAGCTGGGCGGGGTGGAGGCGGAGGAGGGCGTACGGGTCTTCCTGCTCCCGCCGGCCCCGGACGGCTCCGGTGCCTTCGCCGTGGCCGCGTCGGACACCGTGACCACGTTGTGGCAGGTGGCCGGGTGCTCGTTCGGGCCGCAGCGGGTCGCCCGGATCCCGGGGCGCTGTTCGGGCGGCGTGTGGCTGGACCGGACGGGCCGGCTGCTGGCCCTGGACCGCGAACTGGACGGCGCCGTCAAGGCCGTCGCGGTGGACCTGGGGCGCGACGGCGAGGTCTCCCCGCTGCTCCAGATCACCGAGGACAGCGACGACAGGCTGCTGCTGGCCGAGCCGGACAGCGGGCTGCTGCTGATCCGCTCCGACGCCCCGGGCGAACCGCGCCTGGGCTGGGGGGTGCTGGGCAGCTCGCGGCCGGTCCGCTTCCCGGAGTGCCTGCGGCTCGGGGAGGCACTGCCCTTCGCTGTCCAGCCGGGCCAGGCCCTGATGCCGGAGACCTGCGGGGTGGCGTTGTGGCTGCCCGAGGGGGACATCGGCCTGTGGCGCCCGGCGGACCGCCACGTCTTCCGGCTGGCCGCCCCGGCGGGGTGGCTCGGCGGCGCGGGGATGTGGAGCCCGCAGGGCCGCCTGCACCTGCCGTGCACGACGGCTGAGATGCCCTGCGGGATCGTCGGGATGAACCTTCCTGCTCCGCCTCCCCCGCCGGTCCGCCTGGACCCGCCGCCGCCGTCGCCCCGCCCCGTCCCCCTCCAGCAGGCACCCCTGGCGGGGAGGCAGTAGCGGTGCGGCAGGGGCTCAGCCGTGCTTGAGGCCGAGGACCTCCGGTGCGGCGAAGGTCTCGTTCGCCGGGCGGGAGTCGTAGTGCGGGGTGAGGACCTCGTCGAGCTCCTCGTAGGAGAAGGACTCCTTGCCCGTGTCGAACTTGGCCGCCGCCTTGGGGCGTTCCATGATGACGACGATGCCGCCGTGCACGACGAAGAGCTGCCCGTTGGCCTTGGCGGAGGCGGGTGAGGCAAGGTAGCCGACGAGCGGGGCCACGTGCTCGGGGGCGAGGGCGTCCAGCTTGCCGTCCTCGGGGACCTCGAAGCCGGCGAAGACGTCCTCCGTCATCCGCGTGCGGGCGCGTGGGCAGATGGCGTTGGCCGTCACCCCGTACTTGGCCAGGGCCAGGGCCGTCGAGGTCGTGAGGCCCACGATGCCGCCCTTCGCCGCAGCGTAGTTCGGCTGGCCGGCCGAGCCGCCCAGGAAGGCCTCGGAGGAGGTGTTGACGATCCGCCCGTAGACCGGGCCGCCGGCGGCCTTGGAGCGTTCGCGCCAGTGGGCGGACGCGAAGCGGGTGGTGTTGAAGTGGCCCTTGAGGTGGACCCGGATCACCGAGTCCCATTCCTCCTCCGATATGGAGAAGATCATCCGGTCGCGGAGGATGCCCGCGTTGTTGACCAGGATGTCGAGCTTGCCGTACGTGCCCACGGCCAGCTCGACCAGTTCGCGCGCCTGCTCGAAGTCGGCCACGTCGCCGAGGTGGGCGACGGCCTGGCCGCCCGCGGCCCGGATCTCCTCGGCCACCTCCTGTGCCGGTGCGGCCGAGGCCTCCCCCGAGCCGTCGCGGCCGGGCTGGCCGAAGTCGTTGACGACCACGCTCGCGCCCAGCCGCGCGAGCTCGATCGCCTCGGCCCGGCCGAGCCCGCGGCCCGCCCCCGTGACGATGGCGGCGAGTCCCTCAAGTGGCAGTGACATCCGTACGGTTCCCCTCGGAGATCGGATCTGCGGAACGGGTCGGTGACCGGGTCGGCCGGTGAGCGGGTCGGCCGGTGAGGTCAGAGTTCGATGCAGGTGCGCAGGGCGACGCCGGTGCGCATCTGGTCGAGGGCGTCGTTGACCTCGGCCAGGCTCACCCGGTGCGTGATCAGGTTGGACAGGTCGATGCGGCCGGCCCGCCACAGGGCGATGGTGCGCTCGTAGGAGCGGAGCACGTCGCCGCCGCCGTACATGGACGGCAGGATCTTCTTCTCGTCGAAGAACAGCGAGAACATGTTGATCTGGAAGTTGTCGTCGAGGGCGCCGGCCCCGACCACGACGACGGAGCCGCCGCGACGCGTCATCTCGTACGCCTTCTGCGCGGTCGCGGACTTGCCGACGACCTCGAAGACGTAGTCGAAGCCCTCGCCGGCGGTGATCCGGTTCTTGGCGTCGGCGAACTCCTCCGGGGAGACCGCCTCGGTGGCCCCGAAGCGCAGGGCCGCCTCGCGGCGGGATTCGACCGGGTCGACGGCGACGATCTGGGCCGCGCCCTGCACCTTGGCGCCCTGGATGACGGATATGCCGACGCCGCCGCAGCCGATGACGGCCACCGAGGAACCGGCCTCCACCTGGGCGGTGTTGATGGCCGCGCCGAGGCCGGTGGTGACGCCGCAGCCGATCAGCGCCGCGATGTCGAAGGGCAGGTCGTCGGGGATCGGGACGGCGCAGGCGGCGGGGACGACCATCTCCTCGGAGAAGGTGCCCGTGCCGGCGAAGCCGAAGATGTCGCTCGACGCCCGTTTGAAGTTGGGGGTGGCGACGTTCCCGAACGCCTCCAGGCACAGGTGGCCCTGGCCGCGCCTGCAGGAGGGACAGTGGCCGCACGGCGGCAGCCAGCAGACGAGGACGCGGTCGCCGATCCTGTGGGTGGTCACTCCGTCGCCGACGTCGATGATCACGCCGGAGCCCTCGTGGCCGGGGACGAAGGGGGCGGGCTGCGGCAGGACGCCGCTCATCGCGGAGAGGTCCGAGTGGCACAGGCCGGTGGCCTTGACGCGGATCCTGACCTTGCCGGGGCCGAAGCCCACGGCCTCCATGTCGTCGACGACCTCCAGCTTGTCCTGGCCGATCTCGCTCTGCAGTGCTGCGCGCACGGTGCGGCTCCTTAGGGGGTGTCCTGCGGGTGCTACGAGTGTTCGACGACGGTGTCGGCGAGGACCGGCGCATCGTCCCGTTCGGCGGCGGTCACCGAAACCAGGACGCGGCCGGGCTCCTGCCACATCCGGATGCGCAGCGTCTCGCCCGGGAAGACGATCCCGGCGAAGCGCGTGCGGTAGGCGCGGACTCGGGAGACGTCCCCGCCGAGGGCCGTGTCGACGACGGCCTTGAGCGTCATGCCGTACGAGCACAGGCCGTGCAGGATCGGCTTGTCGAAGCCGGCCAGTTTGGCGAACTCGGGGTCGGCATGCAGCGGGTTCCAGTCGCCGGAGAGGCGGTAGAGGAGCCCCTGGTCCTCGCGGATGTGCCGCTCCTCGACCCGGTCGGGGCCGCGCCCGGGCAGCTCCTCCTTGGCGGAGGGGCCGCGCTCGCCGCCGAAGCCGCCCTCTCCCCGTACGAAGATCTGCGCGTCGCTCGTCCACAGCGGCCCGTCGGCGTCGCAGACCTCGGAGCGCAGCACGATCACGGCCGCCTTGCCCTTGTCGTAGACGGCGGCGACCTTGGAACTGGAGGTGGCCCGCCCCTTGACGGGGATGGGCCGGTGCAGCTCGATGGAGTGGCCGCCGTGCAGGACGTGGGCGAGGTCGACCTCGATGCCGGGGGCGGCCAGGCCGCCCAGCATGGCCATGCCCGCTCCGGCGACGGTCGCGAAGCTGGGCAGGACGTGGAGCTTGGATTCGAGGGTGTAGCGCAGCTCGTCCGGGTCGGTGGCCGGCAGGCCCGCGCCGAGGCCGAGGTGGTAGAGCTGGATGTCCTTGTGGTCCCAGCCGATGTCCCCCTGGCGGGGGTCTGCGGCGAGGGCCCTGGCGGCATCGATCGGCATGAGGATGCGGCTCCCTGTCGTCGGTGTGGCGGGAAAATCGCGGTCCTGGAAGACCTCGGCGCGGCCGTCCGCACCGTCGGCCGCACCGAGGTCGTATGCGGGGCCGGCCGGTTCTAGAACGCGTTCTAGGCTCGGCCGGTGAGGGAATGTATAACGCACGCCCCCGCACTTGGGAAGACTCTTGACTGCCCGTCAGATACGCTTCTCAGGTGGACGAAATGCCCGTGGAACACCGTCGGACCCGCACCCTGCGGGTCCTCCTGGAGCCGCAGAATCCGGCCCTGGCTCTCCAGCTCGGCCTCCAGCCGGACATCGACGTCGTGCGGGATGCGGCAGCCCGCCCGGAGGTTGCCCTGGTGGAGGATCTCGCGGCGGTGACCGCCCTGCTGGAGGACGATCCGGAGTGCCGGATCCTGGTCCTGACGGGCTCGGCCCGCCCGGGTCTGCGGGAGGCCGTGCTCGCCGCCGGCGCGGCGGGCCTGGTCGTCCGGGACGACCCGGTCGAGGACCTGGCGGACGCGATCCGCCGGGCCTCGACGGGCGAGACGGTGATCGATCCGGCCCTGGGGTGAATCCTTTCGGGGGGCCCGTGCCTCTTGTGTATGTTGCCGACGCCGAGGTCGGCACCTGACCTGGAGGTTGACGTGATCACTGTTGTCGTCGTTGCCGGCGCCGCCGTCCTGCTCTGCGCGTGCACCGTCGCCGTCCTGCGCAAGCGGGGCCGGGCCCGTGGCTGACCGTACGGACTGGCCCGGCGAGGCCCTGGTCGTCGCCGCGCAGGCCGGTGACCTCGATTCGCTCACCGCGCTGGTCGCCGGATCGCACCCGAACGTACGGCGCTTCGCGCACTCCCTGTGCGCCTCGCGCGAGGACGCCGAGGACGCGGCCCAGGAGGCACTGATCATCCTGTACCGCAGGATCGGGATGCTCAGGGCGTCCGGGGCCCTGGCGTCGTGGATGTTCCGCATCGTGCGCAACGAGTGCCTGCGCCGCGCCCGCCTGGTGCCGAGGGAGCGGGCGCCGCTGCCGGACACGGCCGTCATGTCCGCCGAGGACGAGGTACTGCGGCGCCTGGAGGCGGGACGGGTGGCGGAGGCCATTGCCGCGCTGCCGGCGGACCAGCGGCGCGTGCTGATCATGCGGGACGTCCAGGGCCACAGCGGGCGGACCGCCGCCGAGGCCCTCGGCCTGAGCACCGCCGCGATGAAGTCGCGGCTCCACCGCGCCCGCGCGGCGCTCCAGCACACCCTGGGAGACACCCGTGCCCACCACTGACACCGCGGCTACCTCCGGATCCGGCTTCGCCAGCACGTCCGTGCCCCGGCACCTGGCGCGCGGCGCGGTGGGCTTCGGCGCGCTGATCGCGGCCTTCGCCCTCATACCGGCCTTCGGCCCGGCCACCCTGCTCCTGGCACCGGTCGGTGTCGTCGCTCTGCGCGGCTGCCCCATGTGCTGGGCGATCGGCCTGGCCGAGACCGTCTCCCGGGGCCGGCTCCGAAAGGAGTGCACGAACGGCAGCTGCGAACTGAAGCCGGCGCCCCGCTGACCCCGGTCCGGCAGGGCCGCCCAACCGTTCGTTCCGGGCCACCGATTGACGGATTCCGGGGCAGCGCCCGCCCGCGTACTGGACCAGGATGAGGCCCTCAACCCGGTTCGTGGAAAGGTCGATCATGCGCTTGTCCGCCCTGCCCGCCGCCGCCGCGCTCGTGGCCGCGACCCTTGCCTCAGGCGCGGCCCCGGCCGCCGCCGACACCCCGGCCGGCCCGGTCCTCCAGGCCGACCTGGAGGCCGGCAAGGGCCGCCACCACAACACCGGAACGGTGCTCTACGAGCGCGTCGACGGCGCGGTGAACTCGGTCAGGATCAAGTCGGTGACGATCCACAGCGGCGAGCTCGACTGTGCCTGGGTGGCGTGGAACGATCCGCACGGCGCGGACGGCTGGTCCAATCTGACCACCGAGCCCTCCTGCCACGGCACCGGCCTGGGCGAGCACCCCGACATCATCATCAAGGCACCGGCAGGGCACCCCCTCAAGGTGCGCCTGGCCGCCGACCACCCCGGCTCCGACGTCGTGCACAAGGACATCCAGAAGCTCTGACCGGCCCGCGCGACCCGCTCACGGGGGCGGAGTCCGGCCCCCCGCCGCCGTGAGCCGGGCGTCGCCCCCGGCGCGGCGTCTTCCGGCGGCGAGCGCCGGCCGCGGGCTGCGGCCCCCGCGGCCGGGACGCGGGGCCGGGGCAGCGCCCCCGCAGCCCGGCACACGCCGGCGGACGGCCCCGGCACGGCAGCAGAGCCCAGGGCGGCAGGCCGCGCGGTCAACGGTGGAGCATCGTCACGACCGCCGCGCCGCCCAGGCCGATGTTGTGGGCCAGGCCGACCCTGGCCCCCGCGACCTGCCGCGCCCCCGCCTCGCCCCGCAACTGCCAGACCAGTTCGGCCGTCTGCGCCAGCCCGGTCGCGCCGAGCGGGTGGCCCTTGGATATGAGCCCGCCCGAGGGGTTGACCACCCACCGGCCCCCGTACGTCGTCGCCCCGCTCTCCACCAGCTTGCCCGCGGCGCCGTCCTCGCACATGCCCAGCGCCTCGTAGGTCAGCAGCTCGTTGATCGAGAAACAGTCGTGCAGCTCCACCACGTCCACGTCCTCGATGCCGAGCCCGGAGGCCTCGTACACCTGCCGGGCCGCCGCCGCGCTCATCGGCTTGCCGACCACGTCGATGCAGGAGCCCGACGCGAACGACTCCTCCGTGTCCGTCGTCATCGCCTGCCCGACGATCTCCACCGCCTTGTCGTGCAGCCCGTTCGCGACCAGGAACCGCTCGGACACCACCAGCGCCGCCGCCGCGCCGTCCGAGGTCGGCGAGCACTGGAGCTTCGTCAGCGGTGCGTGGATCTCCTTCGCCGCCAGGATCTCCTCCACCGAGTACACGTCCTGGAACTGCGCGTTCGGGTTGTTCACCGAGTGCCGGTGGTTCTTCGCGCCGACCGCCGCCAGTTGCGCGGGCGTGGTCCCGTGGCGCTCCATGTGCTCCCGCGCCGCGTTGCCGAAGATCTGCGCCGTGGGCGGGGACATCTCGAAGCCGTGCCCCGCCGCCATGATCCCGTAGTGCCGGGCCACCGGGGACGTCTTGAAGTCGCCGCCGTCCGCCCCACCGCCCAGCGCGCCCCGCTTCATCTTCTCGAAGCCCAGCGCCAGCACGCAGTCCGCGAGGCTGCCCTCCACGAACTGCCGCGCCATCATCAGCGCCGTCGCGCCGGTCGCGCAGTTGTTGTTGACGTTGTAGACCGGCACCCCGCTCAGCCCCAGCTCGTACGCCGCGCGCTGGCCGGCGGTGGAGGCCTGGAAGCAGTAGCCCACCGGCACCTGCTGCACCAGCCCGTAGTCCACGCCCGCGTCCGCGAGCGCCGCGGACCCGGCCTCCTTCGCCATGTCCCAGTACTGCCAGTCCCGCGACTCGGGCTTCTCGAACTTCGTCATGCCGACGCCCACGATGTACGACTTCATGCCCCTGGTGTCCCTTCAGTCCCTCGGGAGGCCGAGAATCCGCTCGGCGACGACGTTGAGCTGGACCTGCGTGGTGCCCCCGGCGATGGTCAGGCAGCGGGACATGAGCATCCCGTGGACCGCCCGCTCCCCCGCCCCCTCCCGCACCGCGCCCGCCGGCCCCAGCAGTTCGAGCGCCAGCTCGGCGGTCCGCTGCTGGTGCGGGGTCTGGACGAGTTTGCGTACGGACGCCCCCGCGCCCGGCTCCAGCCCCGACACCTGCTGCAGGGTGGTGCGCAGCCCGATGCAGGCCAGGGCGTGCGCCTCGGCGGCCAGTGCGCCGATCCGGGCCCGGTGGGCACCGTCGAGGTCGGCGGCGCGTGCGAGGAGGGCCTCCAGGCCGGTGTCGAAGGTCATCTGGTCGGCCATGTGCACCCGTTCGTTGCCGAGGGTGTTGCGGGCCACCTTCCAGCCGTCGTCGGCGGCGCCGACCAGCGCGTCCGCCGGGAGCTCGACGTCATCGAGGTACACCTCGTTGAAGAGGGCCTCGCCGGTGATCTCCTTCAGCGGCCGGACGTCGATGCCGGGGGTGTTCTTCATGTCGACGACGAAGTAGCCGAGCCCCTTGTGCTTGGGCGCGTCCGGGTCGGTGCGGGCCAGCAGGATCCCGAAGTCGGCGCTGTGCGCGGAACTCGTCCACACCTTCTGCCCGTTGACCAGCCAGGAGCCGTCCTCCCGCCGCTCGGCCCGGGTCCGCAGCGAGGCCAGGTCGGAGCCGGCGCCCGGCTCCGAGAAGAGCTGGCACCAGGTGATCTCCCCGCGCAGGGTGGGGAGCACGTAGGCGTCGCGCTGCGCCTGCGTGCCGTAGGCCAGCAGCGAGGGCACGATCCAGGTGGCGATGCCGAGGTCGGCGACCTTGACCCCGGCGGCAGCGAGCTCCTGCTGGACGACGAGCTGCTCGACGGGCCCGGCGCCGAGTCCGTAGGGCGGTGGCAGGTAGGGGGCGGCGTAGCCGGTGGGGGCCAGGATCCGCCGGGCGGCGGCCGGGTCGAGCCCGCGCGCGTCCTCGATGGCCGCGCGCGCCTTCGCCCGGTACGCCTCGGCCCGCGCGGGCAGCTCCAGGCGAAGCTCGCGCCGCGCCCCGCCCGCCGCGCACCGCACGGCCCGTACGCGGTGCCCGTCGCCAGGTCCGAGCAGTTGGCGGGCGACGACCGCCCGCCGCAGGTGGATGTGGGCGTCGTGCTCCCAGGTGAAGCCGATCCCGCCGAGGACCTGGATGCAGTCCTTGGCGCAGGAGTACGCCGCGTCCAGGGCGGTCCCGGCGGCGAGGGCCGCCACGAGCGAGCGGACGTCGGCGGGCTCGTCCATGGCCTGAGCTGCGTCCCAGGCCAGCGCCCGGGCCTGTTCCAGCCGGACGAGCATGTCGGCGCACAGGTGCTTGACGCCCTGGAACCGCCCGATGGGCCGGCCGAACTGCTCGCGCACCTTGGCGTACTCGGCGGCCGTGTGCAGCGCCCGGGCAGCGGTGCCGCACGCGTCTGCGGCGAACAGCGTGCAGGCGAGGTCGCGGACGAGGGCCGCGTCGAGCTCCAGCAGCCGCCCGGCGGGGACGACCACGCCGCGCGCCCGCACCTCGGCGGTGGGGCGGGTCGGGTCGGCGCTCTCGTGCGTACGGATGTCCAGCGCGACGGCGTCCACGGCGAACCAGCGGGTCCCGTGCGCGACCTCCGCGGCGAGGAGCACGAGGTCGGCCTCGCCCGCGCCGAGCACGGGCGGCGCAAGCCCGTCGAGCAGGTGCCCGCCGCCTTCGGTGGCCACTGCGGTCAGGGTCCCCGGCCCCAGTGCGACCGCCCCGACCCGGCCGGAGAGCGGCTCGGCCGCGGCCCGGTCCAGCAGTACGGAGGCCAGCACGCTCGGCAGGTACGCGCCCGGCAGCGCCCCCCGGGCCGCCTCCTCGACGACGACGGCCAGATCGAGCAGGGTCCCGCCCTCCAGGTGCGGCTCCAGGAGCCCCGACTCCACGAGCGCGTCCCAGTAACCGGGCCGCACCCCGGTCCGCGGAGGGGAGTCGAGCAGCTTGCGCACCTCTTCGGGAGGCACGACACGCGCCACCCAGCCGCGCACCGCCTCGGCCAACTCCCGCTGCTCCTGCGTGATTCCGATGCCCATGCGCGGCAGACTAGAACACGTTCCAATCTGACGGAAGGTCAGATGCAGGCGTTCTTCCCGGGCGGCCGGTCGGCGCGGCCGGTGTGACGGGTCAGCGTCGCGGGGCGGCCTTCAGTGCCGCCCGGGCGGCGTCCTTCGCCTTGGTCTCGCAGGCGCCCTTGGTGTACGGCTTGGCCCGGAGGCTCACCCAGACCGAGAGGTTGCCCTCTCTCACGCCGAGGACGCAGGTCCAGCCGGCACCGGCCGACCCCCAGTAGGCCTCGGTGCCGAACCCCAGACGGGACGCCGTGCGCTGACCGGCCCCCTCCGACTGGAACAGCCGTTTCTGCGCGACCGCGTTGGCGTCCGCGTCACCGCCCAGGCTCAGGTTCCACCGGACCAGGGCGGTCGGCGACACAGCGGTGTCGCCGCCGCCGTTGCAGCCCGCCTGCACGCCGTCGGCCGTCTCGGACCGGGTGTCCGCCGTCGACGGCCGCAGGTCCAGCGGCAGTTTCTCGCGCGCCTCCTGGCAGCGGGGGACGGCCGTGTAGGCGATGGGCGTGTTCATCCGGTCCCGTACGTACAGCGCGGTACCGGTACCGGCCACGAGGAGCGCGCCGGCCGCCACCAGCGCCGCGACCCTGCGCCGGCCCCGCCACGTACGGTCGGGGCGACTGGCATCGGGCGGCACGGTCGGCAGCGCAGGTGCCTGCGGGACGGGCATCGGGGTGCCCTGCGTCGCCGTCGCGGGCCGGGCCACGGGCCGCGATGCCGATACGGGCTCCGACTCCGGTTGCGGGGCGGCGGCCGCCGAGCGGTGCTCCAGCAGCCCGTCGATCCGGGTCCGCTGCGCGCCGAGCACCTCGTACACGGCCGACGGCCACTGACGGCCCGACGGGGTCACCGGACCGATCAGCTCGCGCAGCTCCGCCGGGGTCGGCCTGGCCTCGGGGTCCTTGGCCAGGCAGCGCGCCACCAGGCCGCGCAGCCCTGCCGGAACCCCGCTGAGGTCCGGCTCGCCGTGCGCCACCTCGTACAACGTCTTGAGCGTGGAGGTGCCGGCGAAGGGGCTGCTGCCCGTCAGCGCCATGACCAGCACCGAACCGAGGGAGAAGACGTCGCTGGCGGGCGTGAGCGGATGCCCCTCCGCCTGCTCGGGCGACATGTACGCGGGCGATCCGACGACGAACCCCGTACGCGTCAGCCCGGCCTCCCCCTCCGCGGCCCGCGCGATGCCGAGGTCGATGACGCGGACGCCGTCCTCGGCGAGGAGCACGTTGTCGGGCTTGAGGTCCCGGTGGACGAGTCCGGCCCGGTGGATCTCGGCCAGGGCGGAGGTGAGGCCCGCGGCGAGGCGGCGTACGGCGTCCTCCGGCAGCACCCCGACCGCCTTGACCACGTCCCCGAGGGAGGGCCCGGGGACGAAGACCGAGGCCAGCCAGGGCGTGGGCGCGTCCGGGTCGGCGTCGATCACGGCGGCCGTGTAGGCGCCGGACACCTTGCGCGAGGCGGTGACCTCACGGCGGAACCGCGCCCGGAAGCCCTCGTCGTCGGCGAAGTGCGCAAGGACCTGCTTGACGGCGACGAGCCGCCCGTCCGGGCCGGCCGCCAGCAGCACCCGGCCCATCCCGCCCTGCCCGAGCACGCCGAGGACCTCGAACGGCCCCACGTGCGTCGGGCCCCCCGGCCCCAGCTGCTCCATGCCCCTGCCCCTTCATCCCCCGAGTCGGGAGCGGATCATACAGAGGCGGCCCTCACGAACGCGGCGAAAGCCGTGGGGCGAACGGTGAGCACGGGCCCCCCGGGGTTCTTGGAGTCCCGCACGGCGACGAGGCAGGGCTGCGCGGCCACCTCGACGCACTCCCCGCCGGTGGTACCGCTGTACGAGGACTTGCGCCAGGCCAGGGTCCCGAGCGGGGCGCACTCGACGCAGTTGCCTTCTGCGCTGTACGAGGACCTACGCCACCGCGTGCCCGTCAGGTTCTGGATGGTGTCCATAACGCTCCTCCATTACTCGGGCGATCAGCGCCGCCGAGTCCTCCAAAGAGAGCGCAGCAGCCTGCAAATGATCGTATCGGAGCGAACCCTCCCTGAAAGCTTGCGGATTGGCCGTCAAATGGCCCTGCACAAAGTCTTCGGTGTAAACGAGGTCCGGGTTGTCGTCAAAGCGCAGGAGGTTGAACTCGCCAGGCAGTCCCGCGTGGGCGCCCGCCGCGTAGGGCAGGACCTGCACCTGTACCCACTCCCGCCTCCGCAGCGCCGCCAGGTGCGCGAGCTGGTCTCGCATGACCTCACGGCCACCGATCTCCTGGTGCAGTACGGCCTCGCTCCTCACCACCCACATCAGTGGCGGGTTCTGACGGTCGAGGATGCGTTGGCGCTCCAACCGAGCAGCCACCTTGGCGTCGAGACCATCCTCGATCCACACGCCCAGGACCGCACGGGCGTAGGCTTCTGTCTGTAGCAGACCATGCACCAACTGCGGCTGGAATGAGGAGATGTACGCCGCCCGCGCCTCCATCTCCGCATACGCCTGGAACCACGTCGGCAGCTGATGCCGCAGCACCAGCCCCACCAGCCGCGAGAACACCCCGCCCGTCCCCAGCGCCGCGTCCACCCGCTCCGAGAAGTCCCGCGTCGGGACCCGCCGCGTGGTCTCGACCTGGCCGATCAGCGAGCCCGTGCAGAAGACGATGCTGCCGAGCTGCGCCTGGTTGAGGCCGGCCTCCTCCCTCAGGCGACGCAGTTCGGATCCGTAGTAGTCCAGCGGTGAGGCACTGGGATCGAGATCACGCACGCCGACCATGGACGGTCACCCCCAAGCCAGTTGCCGGTCCCGTAGCCGAGCGTAGTCATCCGACTCCGCAAAGGTGCCGGAACGGAGCAATCGGTCCGTGCGACGGACCGGCCGGGACGGGGCGGCCCGGTCACCCGGCCCCGGCATGGACCCCTACCCGGCGGTAGGGCAGCATGGGCCGCCACACGCAGCTCAGCAGGAGGAACAGCATGGCCACGCCCAAGCCGGAGACCCTCGCCGCCTTCGAGGCCGCCAAGGGGTTCATGCCCGTACGGGAGGGCCTGGCCCTGTACGAGGCCGCCGCCGCGGCCGGGGCGCTCGGTCTGCCGCTGCTGGAGGTCGGCACGTACTGCGGGCGGTCGACGATCCTGCTGGCGGACGCCGCCCGCGGGGCCGGCGTGGCCGCGATCACCGTGGACCACCACCGGGGCAGCGAGGAGCAGCAGCCGGGCTGGGAGTACCACGACCCGACGGTCGTGGACCCGGAGGTCGGCCTGATGGACACCCTGCCGACCTTCCGCCGCACCCTCCACAGGGCCGGGCTGGAGGAGCACGTGATCGCGATCGTCGGCCGCTCCCCGCAGGTCGCGGCGGCGTGGGGCGGCAAGCTCGGCTTCGTCTTCATCGACGGCGGCCACACCGACGAGCACGCGACCGGCGACTACGAGGGCTGGGCCCCGCACGTGGCCGAGGGCGGCACGCTCGTCATCCACGACGTGTTCCCGGACCCGGCCGACGGCGGCCAGGCCCCGTACCGGATCTACCTGCGGGCCCTGGCCTCCGGGGCCTTCGAGGAGGTGTCCGTCACGGACTCCCTGCGCGTGCTGCGCCGTACCGGGCCGGGCATCTGACACCGCCGTTCATATAAGCGCACCACGCCCCCGGATGGCCCAGTACCGGCCGGGCCGGCGGGCAGCCGTCTAGCATCGCGGACGTGCGCTACGACGACAGCCCCCCGCCCCCCGAGTCCGGCTCCTCGGCGAATCCGGACCGGCACTGGTTCACCCGACGCTCCACGCTCGTGGTCGGGATCGCCGCCCTCGCGCCGGCCTGCCTGGCGGGCTGGGTCCTGACCCAGGCACTGTCCGGGGCCGGGCCGGACGAGAGCCGGTCCGGCTCGGCGCCGCAGCCCGCCTCGCACTCGTCCCTGTCACCGGGCCAGCGGGACGCGAAGCCGGGCTCCACCCCGAGCGGAAGCACGAGCCCGACCCCGAGCCCGACCACGTCCGCGGCGGCCCCCGTACCGGCGCCCGCCAAGGGCCCGCTCACCGGCAAGACCGTGGTCGTGGACCCCGGGCACAACACCGGCAACTTCAAGCACACCGACGAGATCGACCAGCAGGTCGACATCGGCACCAACCGCAAGGAGTGCGACACCACCGGCACGACCACCAACTCCGGCTACATGGAAGCCGAGTTCACGATGGACGTGTCGAAGCGCCTGCGGACCGCGCTGGAGGCCCAGGGCGCGAAGGTGGTCCTCACGCACGAGACGGGCGGCCGCGCCTGGGGGCCGTGCATCACCGAGCGCGCCCGGATCGGCAACGAGGCGAACGCCGACGCGGTCGTGTCCGTCCACGCCGACGGCGTCTCGGCCGGCAACCGCGGCTTCCACATCATCCTTCCGGCGAAGGTCAAGAGCGGGGCCGCCGACACCGCGAAGATCGTCGGACCCTCGCGCGAGCTGGGCGAACGGATCGCCGGGAACTTCGCCCGCACCACCGGCTCGGCGCCCGCCAACTACCTGGGCGGCGGGACCGGCTTGGTGGTGCGCGACGATCTGGGCGGACTGAACCTGTCAACTCGGCCCAAGGTGTTCATCGAATGCGGCAACATGCGTGACGCCAAGGACGCGGCGCAGCTGACGAGTCCGCAGTGGCGGCAGAAGGCGGCCCAGGGCATCGCCGACGGCATCGTCGGCTTCCTCGGCGGGTAGTCCCTCTCGGGTGTCCCGCCGGGAGGCCCGCCGCCCCGATCCTCTCGGTTGCGGGATACATCCGTACCATGGTGCCGCCCGCCCTGCTGCAGGCACGATCTGCGCTGCGACCGCGGCACCACGAGACGACCGAGACCGAGAAGGACACCTAAGACGTGAACATCCGCTCCCTCACTCGAGGCGACGGCGTGGTGATCGGAGCAGCGGTGCTGCTGTTCATCGCCTCGTTCCTCGATTTCTACTCCACCACCGGTGGCGACCTGCCGAGCGCGTGGGACACCGATGCCTACCGCCTGGTGCTGCCCAGCGTCTTCCTGCTCGGCTTCATCGCCGCCGGTCTGCTGATCGCGGGCCGCTTCCAGCCGGAGAGCCGCAAGGTGCTCGGCATGCCGCTGTCGGCGTGGGGTACGGTCCTCGCCGTCTCGGCCGCCTGGTCCGCGCTGTGGGCGCTGATCACCTGCCCGAGCACGCTCGACCTGGGCGCGGGCGCCGTCATCGCCTTCCTCGCCACCCTGGCCCTGGCCGGTGTGGCCCTCTTCGGCGCGAAGGTCCCGGCGCTCGCCGGTGCGCTGGTGCCGGAGGCGCGTCCCGCCGCCCCGCAGCCGTACGGCGGCCAGCCGCAGCCGGGTGCCGGGTACGGCTACCCGGGCGGGCAGCAGCCCTACGGTTCCACCCCGCAGCCGGTCCCGCCGTACGGCGGCACGCCGACTCCGGCGCCGGGCCAGCACGACTCCGGTGCCGGCCACCAGGCGGCCCCGGCGCCCGCTCCGGCGGCGGACTTCAGCCCGTTCTGGTTCGCGGTGCCGGTGGCCCGTCCCCTCTTCGCGGAGGACGGGTCGTCCGCGCAGATCGCCGAACTCGCACCGGGCACCTGGTACCTGGCGGTCGAGCAGCGCGGTGCCTCCGCCCTGGTCGCGCAGACCCAGGACGGCCGTCGCGGCATCCTGAGCGACACCTCGGGCATCCAGCGCGGCTGATCCGCGGACGCGTTCACGGCTCCACCACGCGCCCCACCGTTCTCCGGTGGGGCGTCGTGCGTTTGCCGCCCTGTCGGTACGCGTCAGTAGCATCGACTCAACCAGTACTCATATTCGATGAGTTGAAAACGGGCGGGGAACTACGTGATAGCAAGTCGCATGCGCGGTACGGCTTTTGCCGCCGCGTTCGGCGTCGTGACGACGCTGTGCCTGCCGGGGGTGGCCGTGGCCGCCGGACCCGGTCCGGACCGGGCGGGCAGCAGTGCTTCCGCCGGGGCGGGCGGCCCGGTGCAGGGCACGGTCCGCAGGCTCGCGCTGGAGCCGAGGAGCGCCACGGAGGCGGCCGTCTCCGCGCGGGGCACCGAGCGCTTCGGGCTCATGGGCGTGTCCTGGAAGGACGCCTCCGCCGAGGTGCAGGGGAAGATCGAGGCCCGCAGCCGCAACGCCGTGACCGGGGCGTGGACGCCGTGGGTGGCGCTGGAGCCGCTCAAGGCCGGTCTCGACGGCGTCCGCCCGGGCGCGCGCGGTGCCACGGAGCCGGTGTGGGTCGGCTCCGCCGACGGGGCCGAGGTGCGGGTGAGCGGCGGCTCTGCCGCGCTGCCCGCGGGCCTGGAGCTGGACCTGGTGGACCCGGGCGAGGCCGGGCGCAGCAGTGCCGCGAAGTCCGCGCCGGCCTCGGGCGCGACGGCGGCCGCTGCCGCGGCGGCCCCGGGTCCGGAGTCGACGGCGCCGCGCCCGGACGTCGTCTCGCGCGCCCAGTGGGGTGCCGACGAGTCCCTGAACAACGAGGGCCCGATCTACCTCGCCGGCGGCAGGATCAAGGCCCTCTTCGTGCACCACACGGCGGCCACCGCCCCGTACGAGTGCACCGATTCCGCGGCCATCGTCCGCGGTCTGCACGTCTACCACGTGAAGACCAACGGCTGGCGCGACCTCGGCTACAACTTCCTCGTCGACAAGTGCGGCACCCTCTTCGAGGGCCGCCAGGGCGGCGTGGACCAGCCGGTGATGGGCGCCCACACCTATGGCTTCAACTCCGAGTCGACGAGCGTCGCGGTCCTCGGCGACCACACGACCGCCGGTGCCTCGCCCGCCGCGCTCGAGGGCATCTCCAGGATGGCCGCGTACAAGCTGGGCCAGTACGACGTCGACATGAACGGCTCGACGACGCTGACCGCGGGCGCCACGCAGAAGAACTACGCCGGTACCAGCTTCACCGCCGGGCAGCAGTACCCGTTCAGGACCGTCTCCGGTCACCGCGACGGCTTCAACACCGAGTGCCCGGGCCATCAGCTGTACCCGCAGCTGGACACGATCCGCACGTCGGGCCCGGCGGCCAGGCTGAAGATCGGCGCCGTGAACGGGCAGGCCGTCGTGCCGGGCGGCACCGCGAAGACGCCGGGGCCGCTGGTGGTCGACTTCTCCACCAGCACGGCCGCCTCACTGGTGAGCTCGTTCGAGCTGCTGGTCGACGGCACGCCGGTGGCCTCGGTCGCCGGTGACGCCACGCGTGTCGCCACCATGTTGAGCCTGGGCAGCCACCGGGTCCAGATCCGGGCGACCGCCAAGAACGGCAAGGTGTCCACGAGCCTCCCGGTCACCGTCGAGGCGGACGTCTCGGACGTCAAGTACGTGCCGGTCCTGCCCAAGCGTCTGATGGACACGCGTGAGGGGGTGGGCGTGCCGAAGGCGAAGGTCGGACCGGGCGAAGTGGCGACCCTGAAGGTCGCGGGCGTCCAGGGCATCCCCGCCTACGGTGTGACGTCGGTGGCGCTGAACGTGACGGCGACCAACCCGACGGAGGCCGGCCACGTGTCGGTCTACCCGAACGGCGTGGCCCGCCCCAGCACCTCCAACCTCAACTTCACCGCCGGACAGACCATCCCGAACCTGGTCGTCGTCCCCGTCCAGGACGGCATCATCCAGTTCTACAACAGCGCCGGCACCGTCGACCTGATCGCCGACATCAACGGCTACTTCCTCGCGAGCGGCGAGGGCGGCACGCACATGAACCTCGGTCCGAAGCGGATCCTGGACACCCGGGACGGCACGGGCGGCGCTCCCGTCGCCCCGGTGGGCCAGGGCCAGGTCCTGGACCTCCAGGTCTCGGGCCCCACGGGCGTAGAGGGCGTGCCGGCCGAGGGCGTCACCGCGGTGGTCCTCAACGTGACGGCGACCAACCCGACGACATCCAGCCACGTGTCGGTGTACCCGCACGGCACGACCCGCACGAGCGCCTCGAACCTCAACTTCACCGCCGGACAGACCATCCCCAACCTGGTCATCGTCCCGGTCGTGGACGGCAAGGTCAGCTTCTACAACAACGCCGGCACCGTCGACCTCATCGCCGACATCACCGGCTACTTCACCACGACCGGCGAGGGCGCCAAGCACTCCAACCTCGGCCCGAAGCGGCTGATGGACACCCGCTCCGGGCTCGGCGTCGCCAAGGCCCCCGTCGGTGCGGGCGGTGTCGTCACCCTGACCGTCGCGGGCGTCGCGGGTGTGCCGGCCGAGGGCGTCACCGCGGTGGTCCTCAACGTGACGGCGACCAACCCGACCACGGCCGGCCACGTGTCGGTCTATCCGAGCGGCACGACCCGCACGAGCGCCTCGAACCTCAACTTCACCGCCGGACAGACCATCCCCAACCTGGTCATCGTCCCGGTCGTGGACGGCAGGGTCAGCTTCTACAACAGCGCCGGCAGCGTCGACCTCATCGCCGACATCACCGGCTACTTCAGCAAGTAGCCCGGTCCGGCGCGACGGCCCCCCGCACTTCCGGGCCGGGGGGCCGTTGCCCTACAGTCACCTGACGCTTCGTCAGTTCCGGCTGGAGGGACCGCCCATGCGCCTCGGACTCGCACTCGGCTACTGGGGCCGCGGCCCCGACCCCGCCCACCTCGACCTCGCCACCGAGGCCGAAACCCTCGGCTACGACTCGGTGTGGACCGCCGAAGCCTGGGGCTCCGACGCCTTCACCCCCCTGACCTGGATCGCCGCACACACCTCGCGGATCCGCCTGGGCACCGCCATCGCGCAGATGGCCGCCCGCACCCCGACCGCCACCGCCATGCACGCCCTCACCCTGGACCACCTCTCCGGCGGCCGGATGATGCTGGGCCTGGGCCTGTCCGGCCCGCAGGTGGTCGAGGGCTGGTACGGCCGCCCGTTCCCCGCGAGCCCGCTGACCGCGACCCGCGAGTACGTCGACGTCGTCCGCCAGGTCCTGCGCCGCGAAGGGCCCGTCGCACTGGACGGCCGCTTCCACAGCCACCCGTACCGCGGCGAGGACGGGACCGGGATCGGCAAGCCCCTCAAGCCCATCACCCACCCACTGCGCGCCGGCCTGCCGCTCCTGCTGGGCGCCGAAGGCCCGAAGAACATCGCCCAGACCACCCGGATCGCGGACGGCTGGCTGCCCTTGTACTGGTCGCCGACCCGCACCGACGCCTACCGGGCCTCGCTGGCCGACCTCCCCGAAGACTTCATGATCGCGCCGATGGCGCGGGCCCACGTCTGCGACGACGTCGCCGAAGGACTGCTCCCGGTCAAGGCCATGCTCGGCTTCTACATCGGCGGCATGGGACACGCCGCCCGCAACTTCCACGCCGACCTCATGGCCCGCATGGGCTACGAGGAGGAAGCCCGCCGCATCCAGGAGCTCTTCCTCGCCGGCCGCAAGGAAGAGGCGGTACTCGCCGTCCCGGACACGTTCGCCGACGAGATCTCCCTGATCGGGCCGCGCGAGCGGATCGCGGAGCGGTTGGAGCTGTGGCGCAAGGGCCCGGTGACGGACCTCCTGGTGACGGCCCCGGACCCGCACACCCTGCGCGTACTGGCGGAGCTCAACGGCTGAGTACGGCGGGCGGGCGGGCCGCACAGCGTCGCGGGGGGTCAGCTGTAGCGGTGGAGCGGGGCCGGCCCCGCCATCCTGGTGCAGCCGCCGCCCGGGGAGTCGGCGCCCAGGTAGAGGGCGGCGTTGACCGCCGGCCCCTCGTAGTGAACGGGAGCGGTTCCGGGCCCGCATATCGTCCCCGCGCCGTGCACGGCGCTGAGGAAACCGAACACGAACTCCGCGACCACCGCGCCGCAACAGCCGGAGCCGGTGCCGGACAGGGTGCCGTCGACGGTGAGGGTCCGCGAGAGGATACAGCCGTCCTCCCGGGTGACGGTGGCCCAATGGCCGGCCCCGCTGCCGCTCGCGGTCCGGAGGTTCAGCGACCAGGGCAGAGGCGTGGTGGTGGTCACCGTGTCGGCGGCGGCCGAGGGGGCCAGTCCGTCGGCGGCGGCCGCGACGGCGGCGGGGGCGAGCGCCATGGTATGGATGCGCACGGGCGTACTCCTCCAGGCTCGGGGTGCGTTGCTCGGGCGACCATCGTGGGGCGGACACCCCACCCCCTCAAGGAAATCCCGGGCATCCACCCCCACAAGCACGGAATTCCGGCGTCCGGTGGACGGGACGCCGGAATTCGGTTATTCCGCCTGCGGCAGGGCCTCCAGCAGCTCGCGCACGTCCAGCGGCATCACGGCGATCTCGATGCTCCCGCCGCCGTCGTAGGCGCAGGTCACGATCCGCGAGCCGGGATTGATGGAGATCCCCTCCTTCAACGAAGGCACCCGCAGCCCGCTCGCCCGCCCCCCGGGCAGCGCCACGGCCTCCCCGCGCTCGGGAACCCAACGGGCCGCGCCCGCGTCGGCGTACAACCGCCCCGGCCGCCAGCGCCCCGCCCCGGCCGGCTGCCGCGCCATCCCGGGAATCCCCGGCACGGGCGCGGCGGCGCCCCGCGCCCGGTGCTTGCGCCGCACCAGCCACCCGACCCCGACGACCCCGCCGGCAAGCAACACGTACTCGATCACCCGCCCATTCAAACAGCCCCGCGGCCCAGGGGCGGTGCCGCACCGCGGTGGTGGCGGCTAGCCGCCGAGCTGGGAAGTGCTCGGAACCTTGTTGGTCACCTCGGCGCCCACGCTCCTGCCGGCTTCCTTCACACCGTTGATCACGTTGTCGAAGGACGAGATGTCGGCGTCACCCGCCTGGCCCTTGCGCAGCTTGCTGCCGAGACCCTTGAGCGACTCGATGCCCGCCGTCAGCGGGGCGATCGCCTTCGACAGCAGCGGGTCGCCCTTGGCGTTGTCGGCCGCCGCCTTGAGCCGGTTGTACGCGAACGCGCCCGCCAGGCCCGCCTTGATCAGTGCGAACGTCCGTCCCTTCGCGCCCTTCTTGAACTTCCCCTCGCGGTACGGCTTGACGATCCACTGGTACGTGGCGCCCGCCGCGAGCGACGCGTTGGCGACGAACCGCGTCTTCGCGAACTTCTGCTTCTCGGCGGACGTGCTCGGCGAAGGCGTCACCGCCGCCCGCTCGTCGGCCTCCGCCGCCGCCGGCTCCGCGGCGGCGAGCGCGGCCAGCTCACCCATCGAGGCGGCGGACAGCTCCTCCCGCGGGGCACTGCCGCCGCTGCCGCAGGCGGTGGCACCGGCGAGCAGCGCGGTCGACAGGACCACCGCCGTGAGGGCGCGACGGAATCGGACGGTCGTGGGCACGGACACGGTTTCCTCCGGGGACTCAGGCGTCTCCCGCAGCCTCACCCCGCCCCCGGGAACCCGCCACCCGGCGGACCCGTTCGGGTTTGCGACGCGCCCGGGCGGCAACACGCGCAGCATGACCTCACACACGCGAGTACGCAGCCGAGGAAGCAGTCAGGCAGGCCGGGCCGTCGCGCTGGTGGCGGACGTGCTTGCCTTCGTGATCGTCCTGTGGATCCTGCTCTGGTTCCTGGACGCCAACCAGGGCAACGAACTGGTCAACTTCATCCATGACACGGCCAGTTGGCTGGCCGGCTGGTCCTACGACCTGTTCACCTTCAGCCGCGAATGGGTCCAGGTCGTCATCGGCTACGGCCTGGCCGCCGTCGTCTACGTCCTGGTCGGCCATGCCATCGCCGGCTGGCTCTACCGCCGCTGACGCCGTGCCCCGGCGCCGCCCGCGCCTCCCGCGCAGCACGCGCGCACGCGAAGGGGCCCTCCCCGCCGACGGGCGGGAAGGGCCCCTGTTCGTCCGTCAGGCCGGCTCAGCCGCAGCAGTCCGGCTCCAGGCCGGCCGGCAGCGAACCCCCGCCGAACACCTCGGTGGTCGCCTCGTCGCCGCCCAGCGCCGCCACGGCCAGCAGCAGCGACCCGGCGGTCCACGTCGTCTGCTCCACCGGCCACACCGCCTCGTCCTGGAAGACGTACCCCGTCCAGTACATGCCGTTGTCCGCGCGCAGGTGCCCGATCGACCGCAGGATCTCCAGCGCCCGGTCCGACTCCCCCGTCGCCCACAGCGCGAGCGCCAGCTCGCAGGACTCGCCGCCCGTCACCCACGGGTTCGGCAGGACGCACCGCACCCCCAGCTCCGGGACCACGAACTCCTCCCAGCGCCCCTCGATCCGCGCCTTCGCCTCCGCGCCCGTCAGAGCGCCCCCCAGGACCGGGTAGTACCAGTCCATCGAGTAGTGGTCCTTGTCCAGGAACCGCTCGGGGTGCCGGCGTATCGCATGCCGCAGCGCGCCCGCCGCCAGCTCCCAGTCCGGCTGCGGCTCCTCGCGGTGCTCGGCGATGGCCAGCGCGCAGCGCAGCGCCTGGTGGATGGACGACGACCCGGTCAGCAGCGCGTCCGTGACCGGCGTGCCGTCCGCCTCCCGCTTCCAGCCGATCTCGCCACCCGGCTGCTGGAGGGTCAGGACGCACTCCACGGCCGAGTGGACGGCCGGCCACATACGATCGAGGAAGGTGTCGTCGCCGGTCGACAGGTAGTGGTGCCAGACACCGACGGCTATGTAGGCGGTGAAGTTGCTCTCGCGGCTCGCGTCCTGCGGCTCCGCGGTGTCCACCCCGTCGGGCCGGTCGGCGTAGGCCGCGTACCAGGAACCGTCCTGGTTCTGGTGCCGGGCCAGCCACGCGTACGCCCGCTCGGCGGCCTCGTGCTCACCGGCCGCGTCCAGCGCCATCGCCGCCTCGGTGTGGTCCCACGGGTCGAGGTGGTGACCGCGGAACCACGGGATGGCGCCGTCGGCGCGCTGCACGGCGAGGATGCCGGCGACCGTCTCGGCGGCCTGCTCCGCGGTCAGTACGCCGTCCAGGACGAGGTGCTCGGTACGGCCGGGCGAGCTCACTGGGCCGCGCCGACGGGAAGGTGCGGCTTGGTCGCGTAGGCCACGAAGCTCTTGCCGATGAGCGGGTTGAGCGCCTGCTCGGCGAGCCGCGTCGCGAGCGGCTTCTTCATGATGTCCCAGACCAGCAGCTTGTGGTACGCCTTCACCGGCAGCGCCTTGTCGTTGTCCACGCCGAAGGCGCACTTGAGCCACCAGTACGGGGAGTGCAGCCCGTGCGCGTGGTGCGTGCCGTACGGCTTGAGGCCCGCGGCCCGCATCTTGCCGAGCAGCTCGTCCGCCTTGTAGATGCGGATGTGGCCGCCCTCGACCTCGTGGTAGGCGTCGGACAGCGCCCAGCAGATCTTCTCCGGGCCGTAGCGCGGGACGGTTATGGCGATGCGCCCGCCGGGCTTGAGCACGCGGACCATCTCCGCGAGCACGCCCTTGTCGTCGTGGATGTGCTCCATCACCTCGGAGATGATCACGACGTCGAAGGAGTCGTCGGGGAAGGGCAGGGCCAGGGCGTCGCCCTCCATCGCGGTGGCGGTGGCACCGGCCGGCGCCTCACCGGCCTCCTTCATCGCGGCGAACCACTTGGCGACCTCGCGGATCTCCTCGCCGTTGCGGTCGACGGCGACCACCTGGGCGCCTCTCCGGTAGCACTCGAAGGCGTGACGGCCTGCGCCGCAGCCAAGGTCGAGCACGCGATCGCCTGCGGCGAGCGGGAACCGGGAGAAATCGACGGTCAGCACGGGGTCCTGCCTTCGCGGTCGCGGGGGTGTACGGGGGTGGGGACGGTGTGGATGAGGCGGAAGGTCACCGCGCGCGGCGGCTGCGGGCGACCCGCGACGCCTCGATGGCGGCACGGTAGTGCGCGGCGGTTCCCTCGGCGGCCGCGGCCCAGGTGAAACGGGTCAGGACCCGTTCACGTCCGGCCGCACCGAGGCGGGCCCGCAGCTGCGGGTCGCCCAGCACCCGGCCCAGCGCGGCGGCCAGCGCCCCGGCGTCGCCGGGCGGCACGGCGAGGCAGGTCTCGCCGTCGGGGCCGGCGACCTCGGGAATCGCACCGCCGGTGGTGGCGACGAGCGGGGTCCCGGTGGCCATGGCCTCGGCCGCCGGGAGCGAGAAGCCCTCGTACAGCGACGGCACGCACGCCACCTCGGCGCTGCGCACCAGGTCGACGAGCTCTGCGTCCGTGATGCCCTTCACGAAGCGGACGGCGTCCTGGAGGCCGTACGTCTCGATGGCGCGGGCCACGGGGCCCTGCTCGGCGCGCTTGCCGACCACCACCAGGTGGGCGTCGGGCTGCTCGGTGCGCAGCTTCGCGAGCGCCTCGACGAGGAACACGAGGCCCTTGAGCGGCACGTCGGCGCTGGAGGTCGTGACGATACGGCCGGGCACCTCGGCCACGGACGCGTCCGGCGACCACAGGTCGGTGTCGGCGCCGATGTGCACGACGTGGATGCGCTCGTCCCGGACACCGAGGTGGTCGGCGATCTCCTGCCGGGAGGACCCCGAGACGGTCAGCACGGACGGCAGCTTGCGGGCCACGCGGCCCTGCATGCGGGTGAAGGCGTACCAGCGGCGCACGGAGGCCCGCTTCACGCGGCCCTGCGCGGCATCGAGGTCGAGCTTGCGGTCGACGGTGATGGGGTGGTGGATCGTCGTCACGAGCGGAGCGCCGAGGTCGCCGAGCAGACCGTAGCCGAGGGTCTGGTTGTCGTGGATGACGTCGAACTCGCCCGCCCGCTTGCGCAGATGACGGCGGGCGCGCAGCGAGAACGTCAGCGGCTCGGGAAAGCCGCCGGTCCACATCGTCGCGACCTCGAGGGCGTCGATCCAGTCCCGGTACTCGTCACGCCCCGGCGTACGGAAGGGGTCGGGGCTGCGGTACAGGTCGAGGCTCGGGAGTTCGGTGAGCGTGGCACCCGTGTCGAGCACCGGGTAGGGCTGCGCGCCGATGACCTCGACGGAGTGCCCGAGGCGGACCAGCTCGCGCGAGAGGTGACGGACGTAGACGCCCTGACCGCCGCAGAACGGGTTCCCTTTATAGGTGAGGAGGGCGATGCGCAGCGGACGCTCGCCGTCGTCGGCGGGACCCGCGAAAGGGCTCGTCGCCACGGCCTCAGCGGTCACTCTCGGCCCCCTTCTCACTGCACTTCCGCCGGAGCGTAACCGCTCGGATAATGTAGAACAAGTTTCAGACTTGATCCGTCTAAGAGCATTGAATCTACCGGCCGGAAACCCCACCGTAAGAGGTGGAGCAGGTGATTCGCGCCACGACAGCGGCGCCTGAGATGCTGGCTGCGGCTCAGCCCCGGGCCAGCCCGCGCAACGACACGGAACGGGACACATGAGTGCGGAAGTGAAGGCCGTCACCACACCGGCGTCGCCTCCCCTGACGGAGCGCCAGGAGGCACGCCGCCGCCGGATCCTGCACGCGAGCGCCCAGTTGGCCAGCAGGGGCGGCTTCGACGCCGTCCAGATGCGCGAGGTCGCCGAGGCGGCCGGCGTGGCCCTGGGCACGCTCTACCGGTACTTCCCGTCCAAGGTGCACCTGCTGGTCGCCACCATGCAGGACCAGCTCCAGCACATGCACACCACGCTGCGCAAGCGGCCGCCCGCCGGGGACGAGCCGGCGGCCCGGGTCGCGGAGACCCTGATGCGCGCCTTCCGCGCCCTCCAGCGGGAGCCGCAGCTGGCCGACGCGATGGTGCGGGCGCTGACCTTCGCGGACCGCAGCGTGAGCCCCGAGGTCGACACCGTGTCCCGCCTGACCACGGCGATCATCCTGGACGCGATGGGCCTGGAGCACCCGCCGACCGCGGAACAGCTGTCGGCCGTCCGGGTCATCGAGCACACCTGGCACTCGGCACTGATCACCTGGCTGTCGGGCCGCGCCTCGATCGCCCAGGTGAAGATCGACATCGAAACGGTCTGCCGCCTGATCGACCTGACGTCGCCGGAAAAGTCCTGAACCGGACGGTTGGCGTCAGACCATGATGGTGGTCGACCAGGGGACGGCCGCGTTCCATCCGGGCCAGAGGCTCTCGGGTTCGGCTCGGGCGGTCAGCACCACGAGCAGGGGTGTGCGGCCCGCTGTACGGATCACCTCGCCGACGCATTCCGGCACGCCGCCGCCCACGTCGTGCAGGTTTTCGGCTACCACCACCAGCGGGCGGTACGGGGTGGCGCGGCGCAGGGCGGCGCGCAGGTCGTCGCCGAGCGCGGCGCCGTCCGGACCGGTGCGCACGTGCCAGACGGTGACCTGGCCGTCCTGGCGCAGCGTGCTCGCCAGTTCGGAGAGGAGCCAGCCCTGGCCTCCCCCCGGACCGCCGGCGAGGGTGACCACGTGCGGGCGCCGCTGGCGCTGCACCAGTGCCAGCAGGGCGAACAGCAGGTCCAGTTCGGGGTCGGACTGGGAGCTGAAGTCGAGGTCCGGGCCGCCGGACGGGAGCAGGGCGGGGTCCTGGTTGATGATCGCCTGGTGGAGGTCGCGCACCTCGCGACCGGGCTGGACGCCGAAGTCCTTGCTCAACTGCTGGTGGAGCCGCTCGTACGCCCGCAGGGCTTCGGCCTGGTGGCCGGCCCGGTAGAGGGCGAGCATGAGGAGGTGGCAGGAGCGCTCTCGGGAGGGCTCGGCGGCCGCCCCGGCCTCCAGGCCGCCGATCACCTCGTGGTGGCGCCCGTTGCGCAGTTCCGCGTCGCAGTAGTCCTCGAACGCCGCGGTGCGGGCGCTGTCCACCACGCCCAGCTGCGGCCACTCGACGCCGGATTCGGCGAGTTCCTGCGCAGCCCGGCCCCGCCACAGCCCCAGCGCGGCACGCAGCAGGCGGGCGGCGCTCTCCGGCTGCCCGGCAGCCAGCGCGTCGCGGCCCTGGTCCGCGAGGACCCGGAAGCGTTCGAGGTCGAGGACTCCCGGCGCCATCCGCAGCATGTAACCGGGAGCCTGGCTGACCAGTGAGGCGGCGTGGGCCGGTACGGCCCCCCGGGCGAGTACGCCGCGCAGCGCCGAGATGGTGTTCTGCAGCACCTTGCGCGCGGTGGCCGGGGCGTCCCCGTTCGGCCAGAGGACCTGCATGAGGTCGCCGGTGGCGACCACCTGGTTGGCGTGGAGCAGCAGGAAGGCGAGGATGGCGCGCTGGTTCATCCCCCGCAGCGGGAGCGGTCCGGCACCGGTGGTGATCTCCAGCGGTCCGAGGAGCCGGAAGGACACCCCCGGGTCCGCGGGGGCCGCAGCCCGGGGCCCGGGCCCGCCGGACGGATTCGATCGGACACCTGACAGTCCCGCGCCCCGGGACCCGGACTGCGGCGCCACGGGGCCGCGGGCCGCCGGAACGCGGCCGAGTGTTCGCGACATCGTCTGATTGAGCATGTCTCCCCCGAATTCAGCTGCCGTCGGCGAAGGCATCGTCGGCCGTTCACGGCTGAACGCCTCCGCCTTGTGTGGGGGAGTTTTGAAACGGGCCCGGCGTGACCACACGCCGGGCCCGTTCCCGTTGGCGCGATCGCGTGGCCTCCCCCCGGTAAGCCTTCTCCGCCGCCGTGAACGAATGCCCAGGCGGCTCGGAACTGCGATTGACCTGGGACGTTAGCAGACAGGTCAAAGGCGCGGACGATTACCCTACTCGCGAGTAACGGTTAGCCCCATAACGTCCCTCACCTCTGCGCTGTTTTCAGCCACCTCTCGCAGCACCGTTTCCATGGTGACGACGGACTGCGAGAAGAGCTCGCGGCCGGACGGCGTGAGCCGGACGTCGAACCCCCTCCGGTCACTCGTACACGGCTTGCGCTCGGCATATCCCGCGCCGACCATCTGGGCCAGCAGGCGCGAGACCTGCGGCTGGCTGCGGGAGGCGCGGGAGCTGAGCTCCCCCGCCCGGATCCAGCCATCCGCGTGTGCCATCACGTCCATGATCTCGAAGGCGCTGGCACACAGGCCGTGGCGCTCGGACAGGACGCGCTCGGCGGCCTGGTTGATCTGCGCACAGGCGCGGGTCACGGCCACCCAGCGGTCGGTGAGAGCTGTTTCAGTCACGGTGCTCATCGTAGGTTCACTACCTCCTCTTGTCGATGCATACGCATGCATGTACTGTGCGGCATCAAGATCGATGCATTCACATAGATCGTTAGCACAAACGAAGGAGACGTGGTGACCGAGCAGACGCTGGCACCCCAGACAGCCGAGCAAGACGCGCCAGGAACACCCGCACCGGCCCCCGGCAAGGCCCCCTGGACCACTCTGGTGGTGGTCGGCGTCGCCCAGCTGATGGTCATGCTGGACTCGACGGTCGTGAACGTGGCCCTTCCCTCCATCGGCGCCCAGCTGCCCGCGGATCAGACCGCCCTGCAGTGGACGATCAGCGGGTACGTCCTGATGCTCGGCAGCCTGCTGCTCTTCGGCGGCCGCGTCTCCGACGTCTTCGGACGCCGCCGCACCTTCCTCACCGGCCTCGGCGCCTTCGCCGTGGCCTCCGTGCTCTGCGGTATCGCGGGCAACCAGGAACTGCTCGTCGCGGGCCGCGCGGTGCAGGGCGCCGGCGCCGCACTGCTCTCCGCGGCCGCCCTGTCGATCATCCTGGAGGTCTACCAGGACGAGGAGCAGCGCAAGATCGCGCTGACCGCCTGGAGCGGCCTCGGTGTGATCGGCGCGACCATCGGCGTGGTGCTCGGCGGCCTGATCGTCACGGCGATCAGCTGGCGCTGGGCCTTCCTGATCAACATCCCGGTCAGCATCGCCGCCGGCTTCGGCGCCCTGCGCAGCATGCCCGCCCTCAACACGAGCAGCGGCCGAAAGCTGCGGCTGCCGTCGGCGATCGTGTCCACCGCCGGACTCGCCGCCCTGTCCTTCGGCCTCATCCGGCTGCACGAGGGGTTCGGCGACCCGACGGCCTGGATCAGCATCGGCGCCGCCGCCGTCCTGCTCGCCGCGGTCACGTTCATGGAGATCGGCCAGGCCGACCCGCTGCTCCCGCTCCACCTGCTGCGCAAGCCCACCTACTGGCTGTCCAGCGTCGGCCTGCTCCTGGTGGCCAGCGTGATGATCAGCAGCTCCTTCCTGGCCAGCATGTACTTCCAGCGGGTCCACGAGATGAGCGCCTTCGCCACCGGACTCTCCCTGCTCCCCATGGGCCTGGCCGCCCTCGTCGTCGCGCTGGTCGCCCCGTCGCTGGCGAACGCCCTGGGCCTGGGCGGGATGTACGCGGCCGGAGCCGCCCTCCAGCTGGTCGGCACGGGCATCCTGGCGACCGGTACCGACAGCGTCGCGCTCACCGTCGTCGCGCTGGCCGTGATCGGCGCCGGGCTGCCCGCCTGCTTCGTTCCGCTCTTCGGCATCGGCACCTCGCACGTCAAGGTGGAGGAGTCGGGCGTCGGCTCCGGCCTGCTCAACACCTTCAACGAGACCGGCGCCGCCCTCGGCATCGCCGTCATCGGCACCATCCTCGCGACCTCGGTCGACAGCCGGCTCGACGGCGGCGGCTCGGTCGCGGACGCGACCACCGAGGGCGTCGCCAACGGATTCCTGGCCCTGGCCGTCTGCTCCGGCGTCGCCATCGTGATCGCGCTCGCGCTGCGGTCGCTGACCCGCGCCCCGGCGGGCGCCGAGGCCTGACCGCCCCCGCGGGAACCGGCCTACGCACCCCGGTTCCCGCCGCGTACAACCACACATCCCCCCTGAACGTGGGCTTGCAGACACCTCGACTGCAAGCCCACTTCGCGTTTCCGGAAACCGTGCGGCACGACACCCCACGGTGGCCGCGCATTCCGCTCCACCAGCCGTTTCAAGCCTCCGATGGACGGCCGATTACCGCCCGCTGGACCGCCCGTTCCATTCACATGGAGCGGCAATTGAATTCTTGGACAAGGCGTCAGGCATATCTGTAGCTTGATGATCACCGAACGGCCGGCGCCGCGAACGAAGAAGCCCGAGCCGAATCCACTCGGCTCCCCTCCGGAAACACTTTCATCCCCTATGGATCAGGTTTCCGACGGTAACCCCGCGGATTCGCCGCACATTGCGCTCACCGGCCCGCCGTCCGGCACTCACACATCATTTCGACCCCGAACGCGAAGGAAATTCCGCATGGCCCTCTCGTCCGAAGAAATCCCGAACGCGCTGGCCGCCGCCGCGCAGGCCGCCCCCGCCTGGGAGGCCGCGGGTGCCACCGTCCGCTTCGTGGTCACCGAGCCCGCGGCCGAATTCACGCTGGACCCCCGGGGCGCCCTCACCGACGCGGAGCCCACCCACGTGTTCCGCATCGCCTCCGCGGACCTCGACGCCCTGACCGCGGGACGCCGCACCTTCCTGCGGACCGTCACCAGCCGCCGCGTCGCCGCCCATGGCCCGGTCATGCAGACGTTCGCCGTCGGGCAGGCCCTGACGACCTTCGCCATCCAGCACTGACCCCACCGGACAAGGAACCACCATGACGTACGCGCACAACCCCGCCGCCCACCCGCTGCTCGACTCCGTCGAGGCCGCCTTCCTGGAACAGGTCGTCGCCTTCGCCCGCGAGGAGATCGCCCCCGGTGCCGCCGAACGCGACCGCATCGAGAAGGGCCACGTCGACTGGGACACCGTCCGCAAGGGCCACGCGCTCGGCCTGCTGCGGATGGCCATCCCGCGCGACTTCGGCGGCCTCGGACTGAGCCAGCTCGCCATCGCACTGACCCTGGAGGAGCTGGCCTCCGCCGACCCGGGCATGGCGCTGGTCTTCGGTGCCACCGGCCTGTTCCAGACCCCGCTGCTGATCTGCGAGAACCCGCGCCTCCAGGAGAAGTACCTCCCCGCCTTCCTCGGCCCGGAGCCGGTCCTCGCCTGCAACGCGGTCGCCGAGGAGCGCAATGGCACCGACCTGGTCCTGCCGCAGCAGGCGGCCCACGCACAGGACATGACGGTCGCCCGCCGGTCCGGCGGCGAGTACCTGCTGACCGGCACCAAGCGCTACATCACCAACGCCCCCGTCGCCACGTACGCCACCGTCATGGCGAACCTGGACGGCGCCCCCGGTTCGACCGGACTGACCTGCTTCGTCACCGAGCTCGAACAGGACGGCGTCACCCGCGGCGAGATCCACGACAAGGTGGGCTACCGCACCGCCCCCGCCGGCGAACTGATCCTCGACAACGCCCGCGTGCCCGAAGAGAACGTCATAGGCGACGAGAACGGCGGCTGGGACCTCAACGTCGCCATCGGCAACCTCACCCGCGTCACCTGCGCCGCGGTCGCCACCGGCATCGCGCGCCACGCCCTCGACCGCGCCGTCGCGTGGGCGGGCACCCGCCGACAGGGCGGCCGGCTGCTCTTCGAGCACCAGATGTCCGCCCGCAAGCTCGCGGACATGTCCGCGCGGGTGTCCGCCGCGCGCGCCCTGTACCTGGACGCGGTGCTGAAGGCCGACACCGTCATCCCGACCCCTGCCTACGAACCCGCCGTCGCGAAGCTGGTGGCCGACCGCGCCGCGATCGACAACGCCGACGCCGCCATGAGCCTCATCGGCGCCGCGGCCTTCCAGCGGGAGGACGGGATGGACCGCGTCCTGCGCGACGCCTACGGCCCCCGCATCTACGAAGGAAGCCCGGAAGCGCTCGCGCTGGTCATCACCGGCGAGCTGTTCGGCGTCCCGGAGGTCCGGTGACCACCGCCACCCCCACGGGGTACGCCACCGCCTCCTATCGGGAGCGAGTCCTGCGGGACACCGCCGCGGTCCGGCTGCCCGACCTCGACAGCCGTGTGGACGGCGAACCGCTGTTCCGCTCCGCCAGCCCCGAGGGCCTGCTGACCCTCACCGTGCGGGGGGCGCAGCTGCCCCCCGCGTACCTCGACGACATCTACCGGTTCCGGCTGGCCCAGTACCTCAAGCGGGGCTGGCTCAACGAGGGGCTCGCCGCCGCCGCGGACCTCGCCGCCGAGCCGTACGACGCCCACGCCCTCCAGGACCAGCACACCCTGGTGGTGGAGGAGGACACCTGGCGGCTGCGCGGCTACGGCACCCTGGCCTGCACCCGCAGCCCCGAGCACACCCTCCTCGGTGACGACGCCCACCGGCCGTTCGTCGTGGAGCGCGACTACGGCCTGCGGCTCGCCGACGAACTCGGCCCGGCCACCCCGGCGGACCGGGTCTGGGAGGGCAAGCGGCTCATGCGCGACTACGCCATGGACCGTTCGCAGGCCGCCGTGTCCGTCCCCTGGTGGGTCTACCGGGGCTGGGCCGAGGGCTGTCTGCAGGCCCTGGCCGTTGACGGGGCGGCGATCGTCGGCGACGGCAAGCCGAACGGGGCCGTCCTGCAGTTGGCGATGCTCGGCTTCCGCACGCGGACCCTCGACGTACCCGCACTGCCGACCGACCCCACCGACCTGTTCGCACCCATGTGGGACCAGCAGCAGCGCTCATACCCCTTCATCCTCACCCACGGGGACGCGCTGCGCCCCACCATGAACCACCTCGACGCGATCCTCGCCTCCGGGGAGACCGGATCGGTCGCTGCCCGGCTGAGGGCGTTCCAGGAAGCACGGAAGGAGGCACGGACATGAGCACGGACCCGAGCACGAGCACGGACCCGAGCAGCCCGCCCGACGTGGGCACCCCCTCGGGAGCGCGCGAACTGGACGAGGAGCTCTTCTACGCCTCCCTCACCCAGCGCAACCGCGGCCTGATCACCGCGGCGCTCCAGGAGCAGATCCGGCACACCCCCCTGCTCATCGCGGGGTGCGGCTCCATCGGCGGCGCCACCGTGCAGCCCCTCGGCCGCATGGGGTACCGGGACTTCGTCCTCGCGGACGTCGGCACCTACGAGCTGAACAACCTCAACCGGCAGAACGCCACCGTCGACGACCTCGGCCGCAACAAGGCCGAGGTGGGCGCCGACGCCCTGCGCGCCATCAACCCGCACGTCCGGGCCGAGGTGGTGCCCGTCGGCATCACCCGGGACAACGTCCGGGAACTGGTCCGCCGGGCCGAGGTCGTCATCGACGGGGTCGACGTGACCACCCCGGCGGGGCTGCGCGCGAAGATCGCCCTGCACCAGGAGGCGTGCCGCCAGCGCAAGCCCCTGGTCACCGGCTGGGACATGGCCGGCATGCTGGCCGCCCAGTGCTTCGACTACCGGCTGGTCCGCAGGATCTTCGACGGCCAGCTGCTGGCCGAGGATGCCGACGTGCTGAGCACCTGGGAAGTGATCTTCCGCATCGCCCCCAGGTCGCACATCCCGGGCGAGATGTACCGCGAACTCCGCAGGGGTCTCGGACGTCCCGACTACAGCGTCCCGCAACTCACCGAGGCGGCGACCCAGTTCGGCTCACTCGCGGTCCACATGGTCAACCAGCTGGTGGCGGGCGAGGACGTGCCGCGCACCGTCGCCGTCGACGTCCACCACATCGCCCTGAAGCCGGGGCGCCGGGTCGTGGACCGGGTCGCCCGGCACTGGGAGCGGGCCCGCTTCCTGAACCACCTCCCGCGCGAACAGGCCTGGCGCGGCTTCAGCCCCGCCGCCGTCTACCGCCTCGGCCGCCGTTCCGCACCGGCCGCATAGCCGAGCCGACCCGCAGAAAGGAAAGCCCTCATGAGAAAAGAATTCTCGTACGCCGACGCACGCCCGTCCGGGATCGTGCTGAGCGAGACCGAGTCCGACATCATCGAGGCCGCCGCACTGAAGCTGGCCGCCCAGTACGCGGACTACTCACTGCACAGCACCGACCTCCTCCACGCCGTGGAACTCGCCGCCGCGGCCCTGCCCAGCCGGGTCCGGCGCGCGCTGATCGCCTTCCGCGACGAGAGCAACGCCGCCGGCACCCTCCTGCTGCGAGGCCTCCCGCTGGGCAGCCTGCCGGCCACCCCGGACCGCGTGGAGGACGAGCCGGCCTGGACCGAGGTCGCGGTGGCGACGCTCGGCCAGCTGATGGTGATGTCGGTCCTGGGCCGGTCGATCTCGTACAGCGACGAGAAGAGCGGCAACCTGGTGCAGGACGTCAGCCCCAAGCGCGGGGCCGAGAAACGCCAGGAGAACAGCGGCTCCATCCTGCTGGAACTCCACACGGAGGACGGCTTCCACCCGGCCGCCCCGCACTTCCTGAGCCTGATCTGCCTGCGCGGCGACCGCGACGGACGCGCCGCCACCGTGACCGGCGGGATCGGGGACGTGCTGCCGCACCTGGCCGGGGAAACCGTCGCCGCCCTGCGCCGACCGGAGTTCAGGACCAGGTTCAGCACCTCCTTCGTCCACGACACGGACGAGGAGGTACTGACCCCGCCCGTGCCGGTGCTCTCCGGCCCGGAGGGCCGGCCCGACCTCCGGGTGGACTTCCACGGCACGGTCGGCACCACCCCGGCGGCCCGGGCCGCGCTCTCCGAGCTGGAGGACGCCGTACTCGGATCCCTGCGCGGCATCGTGCTGCGACCCGGTGAACTGATCATCCTCGACAACCGCCGTACGGTGCACGGGCGGACGGGCTTCACCCCGCGCTACGACGGCGCGGACCGCTGGCTGCGCCGCTCCTTCGCCCTGGCCGACCTGCGCCCGGTCCTCGACGACCTCGGCGAGGGCCGCAGCCACAACGCGATCACCGCGCACCGGCCCGCCCGCGGGCTGGCAGCGGCGGCCGCGGCCTGACGGACGCCCGGGCTCCGGCCCGGCCTCCCCGGCCGGCCGGACCCGGACCGCCCTGCGGTCCGGACCCCGTTTTCGGTGGACAGCGGTCACCACCGCGTCCGATAGTGCGCCCCATGGCATCTCTCGTGCGACACATCACAGTTGACTGTTCCGACGCCTACCTGCTCGGCCAGTTCTGGGCCGCCGTCCTGGACGGCTCGCTCGCCGACGACGACTTCCCCGGGGACCCCGAGGCGCTGGTCACGGCGCCCGGTTCGGCGCTGCTCTTCGTGACCGTTCCCGACGCCAAGAGCGTCAAGAACCGTGTGCACGTGGACCTTCAGCCGCAGGACCGCACCCGCGACGAGGAGGTGGAGCGCATCCTCGCCCTGGGGGCGACCCTCGTCGGCGACCACCGCCGGCCCGACGGCACCGGGTGGGTGACGCTCGCCGACCCGGAGGGCAACGAGTTCTGTGTCGAGCGGAGCGCCGCCGAGCGGAAGTGACCCGTCGCGGCGGAGGGGCGGGGCGTCGGCACCGCCCCAGCGCGCTCCGCTACTCCTCCGGCGGGAAGACCGGTTCGCCGGTGCCGGCCAGGGTGATCATGATGGCTTCGACCGGGCAGCCCTCGGCCGCCGTGAGGACCGGTTCGCTCGCGTCCGACTGCGGGCTGCGGGGGTGGGCCTGGCGCGCCGCGTCCAGGACGAAGCTGTCCGGGGCATGGTTCACGCACATGCCCGAGCCGATGCAGACCCCCCGGTCCACCTCGACCAGCCAGCGGTCTCCCATCAGGCGCCCGCCTCGTAGCCCGCCGGCAGGTGGATCATCTTGTGCTCCAGGTACTCCCCCAGGCCCTCCGGGCCGAACTCCCGCCCGAAACCGCTGTTCTTGTAGCCGCCGAACGGCCCCAGCATGTCCAGGCTGAAGGTGTTCACGTTGAAGGTGCCGGTGCGGATCCGCCGGGCGAAGTCGATGCCGTGCTCGACGTCGCCGGTCCAGACGCTGCCGCTGAGGCCGAACTCGGAGTCGTTGGCGACCCGTACGGCCTCCGCCTCGTCCGCGTAGGGGATCAGGCAGACGACCGGGCCGAAGATCTCCTCGCGGGCGATCCGCATGGAGTTGTCGACGTCGCCGAAGAGCGTGGGCTCGACGTACCAGCCCCGGTCGAGGCCGGTCGGGCGGCCGCCACCCGCCAGGACCTTCGCGCCCTCCTCCTGGCCGAGCCGGATGTAGTCCAGGGAGCGCTGCTGCTGGCGGCGGGCGACGAGCGGGCCGATCTGCGTCGCAGGGTCGAGCGGGTCGCCGACGACCAGCGCGCCGGCCGCCGCCGCGAGTGCCTCGGCGACCTCCTCGTACCGGCTGCGGGGTGCGAGGATCCGGGTCTGGGCCACGCAGGCCTGGCCGTTGTTCATCCAGGCGGCGGGCACGATCCCGGCGACCGCGGTCTCCAGATCGGCGTCCGGGAGGACGACGGCGGCGGACTTGCCGCCGAGTTCGAGGGTGACGCGGGTGAGGTGGCGCGCGGCGACCTCCATCACGCGCTTGCCGGCGGCGACGGAGCCGGTGAAGGCCACCTTGTCGATGCCGGGGTGGCCGACGAGGTACTCGCTGACCTCGCGGTCGGCGGGCAGGATCGACAGCACGCCTTCCGGCACCCCGGCCTCGCGCGCGATGTCGGCGAGGATGTAGGAGTCCAGCGGCGCTTCCGGGGAGGGCTTGAGGATCACGGTGGAGCCGGACAGCAGGGCCGGGGCCAGCTTGGCGGCCGCTACGAACTGCGGGACGTTCCACGGGATGACGGCGGCGACGACCCCGACGGCCTCGCGGCGCACCAGGATCGGGCCGAGCACGCCCTGCCGGTGCTCCTCGTACGGGTACGCGCGGGCGACGGTGATCGCGGCGTCGTAGACCATCATCGGGCCGAGCGCCTGGGCCAGGACGCTCCAGGAGTACGGGGAGCCGTTCTGGGAGCTGATCGAGCGGGCGATCTCCTCATGGCGGACGGCGATGGCGTCCTTGATGCGGGAGACGACCGCGATGCGCTCCTCCAGCGCCATCCGGGGCCAGGGGCCTTCGTCGAAGGCCTTGCGCGCGAGCGCGACGGCGCGGTCGACGTCGGCTCGGGAGGCGTGCGGGACGGAGCCGATGACCTGCTCGGTGTGGGGGGAGACGATCCGGATGGTGTCGGTGCCCAGCGGATCCGTCCACTCTCCGCCGATGAACAGCTTTCCGTGTTCCACGAGCTCCGTCATGGCTGAGGCCTCCTGCGGCTTGGCGTTCCCGAACTGATACCAGTTCTAGTTCTAGGAGTCCACGGGCAGGACGGAAGAGGGGAGAAGATCCAACGGCTAGCCAGAAAGCCGCCCAGATGGTCGACTTGGGCGACTACTGGAACGCGTTCTCGTCCGAGGACGGCCGACAGGCGGAGGGCTCATGCCGCAGGACACGTCACAGGTCACCGATCACGGCGGAGGCGTGTGGGGGATCAAGGTGCCCATCCCCGACAACCCCCTCGGGCACACCCTCGTCCACGTCCTCGACACCGGCCGCGGCCCGGTCCTCGTCGACACCGGTTGGGACGACCCCGGGTCCTGGGACGCCCTCGTCGCAGGCCTCGCGGTACTCGGCATCGCGATCACCGACGTCCACGGCGTGGTCATCACCCACCACCACCCCGACCACCACGGACTGTCCGGCCGGGTCCGCGAGGCGTCGGGCGCGTGGATCGCCATGCACGCCGCCGACACCGAGGTCGTCGTACGCACCCGCTCCTCCGAGCCCGGCGTGTGGTTCGACTACATGAGCGCGAAGCTCGCCGCGGCCGGAGCCCCCGAGGAGCACATCGCCCCGCTGCGCGCCGCCCGCGCGAGCGGCCGTACGCGGACCCTGCCCGGGCTTCGCGCCGCCGTCCCCGACCGGGAGATCGTCCCCGGCGAGCTGCTCCCCCTCGCCGGACGCCGGCTGCGGGCGATCTGGACCCCCGGCCATACCCCCGGCCACGTCTGCCTCCACCTGGAGGAACAGCACCCGGCGAACCTCCCCGGCAACGGCCGTCTCTTCTCCGGCGACCACCTGCTGCCCGGGATCTCCCCGCACATCGGCCTCTACGAGGCCCCCGAGGACACCCGCGTCACCGACCCCCTCGGCGACTACCTCGACTCCCTCGAACGCATCGCACGCCTGGCGCCGGCCGAGGTGCTCCCGGCCCACCAGCACGCCTTCACCGACGCAGGCGCCCGCGTACGGGAGCTCCTGGACCACCACGAGGAGCGCCTGTCGGGGCTGTGGGCGCTGCTGGCGGAGCCGCTGACCCCGTGGGGTCTGGCCGAGCGGATGGAGTGGAACCGGCCCTGGGAGCAGATCCCGTACGGATCCCGCAACATCGCCGTCTCCGAGGCGGAAGCGCATCTGCGGCGGCTGGTGAAGCAGGGCCGCGCCGAGGCGGTGCCGGGCACCGACCCGGTGGCGTACCGGGCGCGGTGAGGCGGGCGTGTGAGGCGGGCGTGTGAGGCGTGGCGCGGTTGGGCGGGCGCGGTGAGGCGGGCACGGCGCCGTACGGGCCCCTGCGCCGTCAGCCACCGGACACCCCCGGGCCCAGGAGCTACGGGCCGGTAGAGTGAGGCGGTCGTCCACACCCGTACAGGGGGAAGCCGGTGCGATTCCGGCGCTGACCCGCAACCGTGACCCGCCCCGGCACCACCCGGGCGGGAAGCCGGAATGCCCTGTACGTAAGTGCGCGGCTCGTGCCGCCGGTCCTTCCGGCGGCCGGCACCGTCGAGGAAAACGGAGCCGGAGCCCGGTGCCCGTGCGTGCCTGCCCCGGTTCCCCAGCAGGAGAGGCACCCTCCCCCATGACCGTCCGCCGCAGCGCCGCCGCGCTCGCCGCCTCCGCCGTGCTCTGCGTGGGTGTCGCCCCCGCAGCCCTCGCCGACACCGCGCCGCCCTCCCCCTCCGCGCCCCCAGTCATCCCCTCCGGGCTCTACGGCAAGAACGACCCCACCTACGACGGCGTGTGGCGGCAGTCCTTCGCGCTGCTCGCCCAGGACACCGTCGGCGTCAAGCCCGCTGCGCAGGCCGTGGACTGGCTGGTCGGCCAGCAGTGCGCGAACGGTTCCTTCCCCGCCTTCCGCGCGGACGCCGGGAAGGACTGTGACGCGACGGCTTACATCGACTCGAACGCGACGGCCGCGGCCGTGCAGGCGCTGACCGCGCTCGGCGGCCACGACGACACCGTCAAGAAGGCCGTGGGCTGGCTGAAGTCCGTACAGAACGAGGACGGCGGCTGGAGCTCGAACCCCGGCGGCGCCATGGACGGCGGCACCGACGCCAACTCGACCGCCATCGTGATCAGCGCCCTGACCTCGGCGGGCGAGAAGCCGGCCGAGACGAAGTCGAAGGCGGGCAAGTCCCCGTACGAGGCGCTGCTCTCCTTCCAGCTGGGCTGCGCCGCCGAGCCGGCCGCGGACCGGGGCGCCTTCGCGTTCCAGCCGGTCGGCGGCAAGCTGGCCGCCAACGCCGACGCCACGGCCGCCGCGACGCTGGCCGGCCTGGGCAAGGGCACGGCCGTTGTCCCGTCCGGTACGGACACCCCCGCGGCCGCGCTGACCTGCCCGGCTCCGGCCGCCGCCGACCCGGCGGCCGGTGCCGCGGCCGCCGCCCAGGGCGGCGCCGGCTATCTGGCCGAGGCCCTCAAGAAGGACGGCCACCTCACCGCCCTCACCCCCGGGGCGGACCAGCCGACCCCGGACACCGGCAACACCGCCGACGCGGTGATCGCGCTCGCCGCGGCCGGGCACAAGCAGTCGGCGGCGGGGGCGCTGGAGTGGCTCAAGGGCAACTCCGCCGAGTGGGCCAAGGGCTCCCCGGCCGCCCTGGGCACCCTGGTCCTCGCCGCGCACGCCACGGGCACCGACCCGAAGTCCTTCGGCGGCACCGACCTCGTGGCCGCGCTGAACGCGACGGGCCCGGCCCCGCAGGGCTCGGACACCGGCGCGACCGAGGTGGAGGGCGAGAAGAAGGAGCCCTCCGGCGGCCAGAACCTCTGGTGGATCATCGGCGCGGGCGCCGCGGCCGGTATGGGCATCGGCATCCTGCTGAGCGGCCGCCGGAAGAAGAACCAGCTCTGATGCGCCGCCGCCTGCCCGCCGCGGCCCTCGCCCTCGGCATCGTCCTGGCCCTGCTGGCCGCCGCTCCGGCGCTGGCGGCCGGCTACCGCTACTGGTCGTTCTGGGACGGCGCGGCCGGCGGCCAGTGGTCGTACGCCACGCAGGGGCCGTCGCTGGCCCGCCCCGCGGACGGCTCCGTCCAGGGCTTCCGCTTCGCGGTGAGCAAGGACGCGGCGACGGAGGCGGCCAAGCCGCGGGCCGCGGCCGACTTCGAGGCCGTGTGTCGGACGACCGCCCCGGCCGAGGGCCGCAAGCGGGTGGCCCTCGTCATCGACTTCGGTGTGCAGGCGGACGCCCCGACGGGCGAGGTGGTGCCGCAGGAGGCCCCGCGCACGGCCTGTGCGCAGGTGGCGCCCGAGGCGACGACCGCCGACGCGCTGGCGGCGGTCGCGAAGCCGCTGCGCTACAACAGCGCGGCGCTGCTGTGCGCCATCTCCGGTTATCCGCAGCACGGTTGTGGCGAGCAGATCGCGGAGACAGGCGCGGCACAGGGGTCTTCCGAACCGTCCGGGTCCGGCCCGGGCGGCGGCCCGTCCGCCGGTCTGCTGGTGGGCATCGCCGCGGTCGCCGCGCTGGTCGCCGCGGGCGTGTGGCAGTCCCGCCGCCGGGGCCGATGACCCGCCCCTCCTCCCGTCCCACTGGAGCGCCCGCCGGAGCACACACGGGAGTGCCCATCCCCGCAGCCGCACCCGGCCACGTTCCCCCGGCCCGCCGGAGCGCGCCCGCGGCGGAGGACTCCCCGCGCCGGTCGGCGTACGAACGCTTCAGGCCCCCGCAGGCCGGCCGGGCCACCGCCCTGCACGCGGGGGCCTGGTGGCTTTGGGCCCTGGGTCTGGCCGCCGCCGCCTCCCGCACGAACAATCCGCTCCTCCTCGGACTGATCGTCGGCGTCGCCGGGTTCGTGGTGTCGGCGCGCCGCACGGACGCGCCCTGGGCCCGCTCCTACGGGGCCTTCCTCAAGCTCGGCCTCGTCGTCATCGGCCTGCGCCTGGTCTTCTCGATGCTCCTGGGCTCGCCCATCCCCGGCTCGCACACCCTCTTCGTCCTCCCCGAGGTTCCGCTGCCGGCGTGGGCGCAGGGCATCCGGTTCGGCGGGCGGGTGACCGCCGAACAGCTCGTCTTCGCCTTCTACGACGGTGCGAAGCTGGCCGCGCTCCTGGTGTGCGTGGGCGCCGCGAACGCCCTCGCCAATCCGGCACGCCTGCTGAAGTCCCTGCCCGCCGCCCTGTACGAGGCCGGGGTGGCCGTCGTCGTCGCCATGACGTTCGCGCCGAACATGGTCGCCGACGTCGTGCGCCTGCGCACGGCCCGCCGGCTGCGCGGCCGCCCCACCGGCGGGATCAAGGCCGTCCTGCAGATCGGCCTGCCGGTGCTGGAGGGCGCCCTCGAGCGCTCGGTCGCGGTCGCCGCGTCGATGGACGCTCGCGGCTACGGCCGCACGGCCGAGGTCCCGCCTGCCGTGAGACACACCACCACCGTCCTCACCCTCGGCGGCCTGCTCGGCATGTGCGCGGGCACGTACGGGCTGCTGGCCGCGCAGGGCGCCGCGTACGGGCTGCCCGTGCTCGGCATCGGTGCGGCCCTGGCCCTCGCGGGTCTGCGGCTCGGCGGGCGCCGTTCGGTACGCACCCGCTACCGGCCCGACCGGTGGGGTGTGCGCGCCTGGCTGGTCGCCGGTTCCGGGGCGGCCGTCGCCGGCCTGCTCATTTACGCCGGCGGTGTCGATCCGGCCGGTCTGCATCCCGGTGTGGTGCCGCTGGTGGCCCCCTCGCTGCCGTTGTGGCCGGCGGCAGCGGTGCTGTTCGGCCTGTTGCCCGCCTTCGTGGCACCCCTACCGCCCGAGGAGGCGTCGCAGTGATCCGCTTCGAGCAGGTGTCGGTCACCTACGACGGCGCCTCCGCCCCCTCGGTCCGGGGTGTGGACCTGGAGATCCCGGAGGGCGAGCTGACGCTGCTGGTCGGCCCGTCCGGGGTGGGCAAGTCCACGCTGCTGGGGACGGTGAGTGGGCTGGTCCCGCACTTCACGGGCGGCACCCTGCGCGGCCGGGTCACGGTCGCGGGCCGTGACACGCGTACGCACCGGCCGCGGGAGCTCGCGGACGTGGTGGGCACGGTGGGCCAGGACCCCTTGGCGCACTTCGTGACGGACGTGGTGGAGGACGAGCTGGCCTACGGGATGGAGTCCCTCGGCCTGCCGCCCGCGGTGATGCGCCGCCGGGTGGAGGAGACCCTCGACCTGCTGGGCCTCAACGAGCTGCGCGACCGGCCGATCGCGACGCTGTCCGGCGGCCAGCAGCAGCGGGTGGCGATCGGCTCGGTGCTGACCACGCACCCGAAGGTGCTGGTGCTGGACGAGCCGACGTCCGCGCTGGACCCGGCGGCGGCCGAGGAGGTCCTGGCAGTCCTCCAACGGCTGGTCCACGACCTGGGCACCACCGTGCTGATGGCGGAGCACCGGCTGGAGCGGGTGGTGCAGTACGCCGACCGCGTCCTGCTGCTGCCCGCCCGCGGCGCGGCGCCGGTCCTGGGCTCCCCGGCCGAGGTGATGGCCGTCTCCCCGGTCTGCCCGCCCGTGGTCTCCCTCGGCCGCCTCGCGGGCTGGTCCCCGCTGCCCCTCTCCGTCCGCGACGCCCGCCGCCGGGCCGCCCCGCTGCGCAGCCGCCTCTCGCGTGCGGCGCGCTCCGCGACGGCCGACCCCGCCCACCCGCTGCCCGAGCCCGCCCGCGGCGCCGCTTCCCGGGCCCTGCCCGGACCCGCGCCTCAGACGCCGGCGGGGCTGAAACACCCAGCCCCGCCCGCCCCCGAAGCGCAGGCTCCGGGGCGGGGCCCCCGCATTCCAGCCCCGCCGGCGTCTGAGGCGCAGGCTCCGGGGCGGGGCCCCCGCATTCCAGCCCCGCCGGCGTTTGAGGCGCGGGGGTCCGGGGGCGGCGCCCCCGGCAGCGGTGCCGCAGCCGGGCTGCTCAGGCGCCTGCTGGGCCGCGGCACCCCGCAACCCGCGGAGCCCGCCGCAGGCGACACGGCTCGGGCCCGGAACCTCGGCCTGCGCCGCGCCCGCACCGAGGTCCTGCGCGGCATCGACCTCGCGGTGGCGCCGGGCGAGACCGTCGCCCTGATGGGCCGCAACGGCGCAGGCAAGTCCACCCTGCTCTCCACCCTCGTCGGTACCCTCGCCCCCACCACCGGCGAGGTGACCGTCGGCGGCCGGACCCCGCACCGCACGCCGCCTCCGGAGATGGTGCGCCATGTCGGCCTCGTCCCTCAGGAGCCCCGCGACCTGCTCTACGCCGACACGGTCGCAGCCGAGTGCGCCGCCGCCGACTCCGACGCCGGGGCGGCCCCCGGCACCTGCCGTGCTCTGGTGTCCGGCCTGCTGCCGGGCGTCCTCGACGACACGCATCCCCGTGACCTGTCCGAGGGCCAGCGGCTGGCCCTGGCGCTGGCGCTGGTCCTCACGGGCCGGCCCGCCCTTCTGCTGCTCGACGAGCCGACCCGCGGTCTGGACTACGCCGCCAAGGCCCGCCTGATAGAGATCCTGCGGGGCCTGGCCGCCGACGGGCACGCCGTCGTCCTGGCCACCCACGACGTGGAGCTGGCCGCCGAACTGGCCGACCGGGTGGTGATCCTGGCGGGCGGGGAGATCGTGGCGGACGGCCCGACGGCGGAGGTGGTGGTCTCCTCCCCGGCCTTCGCGCCGCAGGTGGCGAAGGTCCTGGCGCCGGGCCACTGGCTCACCGTGGGGCAGGTCGCCGAGGCCCTCGAGGCGGCGGAGGCCCGATGAGACGCTCGGCGGCTCGCCCGCAGAACCGCCCGGTCCGGATCGGCCCCCGGGCCGCCGCCGCCCTGGCGCTGGTCACCCTCATCGGCATCGGGGCCTTCGGCTGGCCTCTCCTCGCCGACCGGCATTCGGGGCTGCTCGCGCACTCGCAGGACGCCCCGTGGCTGTTCGCGGCGCTGCTGCCCCTCCTGGTCGCCGTCGTCGTGGCGACGATCGCCGACAACGGGATGGACGCGAAGGCGGTGGCGATGCTCGGCGTGCTCGCGGCCGTCGGGGCGGCGCTGAGGCCGCTGGGCGCGGGCACGGCCGGGCTGGAGCCGATGTTCTTCCTGATGGTGCTGGCCGGGCGGGTGCTCGGCCCGGGATTCGGCTTCGTGCTGGGCTCGGTGACGATGTTCGCCTCCGCTCTGCTGACGGGCGGGGTCGGGCCGTGGATGCCGTTCCAGATGCTGACGATGGGCTGGTTCGCGTTGGGGGCGGGGCTGCTGCCGGGCCCGGAGCGGATCCGGGGCCGGGCGGAGCTGCTGGTGCTGGCCGCGTACGGCTTCGCGGGCGCCTTCGTGTACGGCGCGGTCATGAACCTGCAGGGATGGACGATCATCCCGGGGATGAGCGACGGCATCTCCTTCCATGCGGGGGAGCCGCTGGCCGCGAACCTGGCGAGATTCGTCGCGTACTACCTGGCGACGTCGCTGGGCTGGGACCTGGGCCGGGCGGTGCTGACGGTCGTCCTGACGCTCACGTTGGGCGGGACGCTGCTGAGGGCGTTGCGGCGGGCGACGCGCAAAGCTGCGTTCGATGCGCCCGTCTCCTTCGATTCCGGGGGCGCAGACGTGCACAGGCCTTCCGCGGACGGGTGCGCGTCCGGTCGCTGACGGTGAGTTCGAGGCCCGCGCCGGTGAGGCGGCCCACAGGACGCAGGTCACATACGAGGCCCGGTAGTAGACCATCGGATGGCCAATGCGGCCCCATTTGCCCCTTTTAGGTGCAGGTCGGCCGCCCCGGGTGTGCGAGGCAGGCTAGTAGACGGGGCCTTTGCCAGGGCGTCGGGGCGTCTGTAGAACTGAACGTGTCGCAAGGCGGCAGGGGTGCTCCACCCCCCGCCGACGAACCCCTCTCCTTCGCGTGAGTGGCTCACGCATGTCTTCGGCATGCGTGCGACCGCCCTTGTCCCCTTCGGAAGGTTCCTCCGTGTCCAACGCTGTCATCCGCCGCATCGCCGCCTCCAGGAAGACCCTCGTCGGTTCCGTCCTCGCCCTGGGCGTCGCCGGTTCCATGCTGGCCGCGGTTCCCGCGCAGGCCGCTCCGACGAGCGCGAAGGCGATCGCGCAGCAGATGATCAAGGACCCGGCGCAGTTCGCGGCCTTCGACAAGATCGTCTCGCACGAGAGCGGCTGGAACCCCACCGCCACGAACGCCTCCTCCGGCGCGTACGGCCTGGTCCAGGCCCTGCCCGCCTCGAAGATGGCCTCCGCGGGTGCCGACTGGAAGACCAACCCGGCCACCCAGATCAAGTGGGGCCTGAACTACATGAACGAGCGCTACGGCAGCCCGGTCCAGGCCTGGAACTTCTGGCAGGCCAACCACTGGTACTGAGCCGCAGCAGTGGCAGTAGCAGGAGCAGGACATTCGAAGGCCCCGGCGGCCGGCCTCCCCAGGTCCGGCCACCGGGGCCTTCTGCATCCCATCCCACGGGATCACGGGCGCTCTGCGCGCGGGGGTGTGCGCGCGGGCGCGGTCAGAGGCGCTGGATGATCGTCCCGGTCGCCAGGGCGCCGCCGGCGCACATGGTGATCAGGGCGAACTCCCTGTCGCGGCGTTCCAGCTCGTGCAGTGCGGTGGTGATCAGGCGGGCGCCGGTGGCGCCGACGGGGTGGCCGAGGGCGATGCCGCCGCCGTTGACGTTGACCTTCTCCAGGTCCTGGTCGAAGATCTTCGCCCAGCTGAGGACGACGGAGGCGAAGGCCTCGTTGATCTCGACGAGGTCGATGTCCTTGAGGGACATGCCGGCCTTGCCGAGCACGGCCCTCGTCGCGTCGATCGGCCCGTCGAGGTGGTAGTGGGGGTCGGCGCCGACGAGCGCCTGGGCGACGAGCCGGGCGCGCGGCCTGAGCTTGAGGGCGCGGGCCATCTTGCGCGAGGCCCACATCACGGCGGCGGCGCCGTCGGATATCTGCGAGGAGTTGCCCGCGGTGTGCACGGCGGTGGGCATGACCGGCTTGAGCCGGGCCAGGGCCTCCATGCTGGTGTCGCGCAGGCCCTCGTCCCGGTCGACCAGGCGCCACATGCCCTGGCCGGCGACCTGCTCCTCCTCCGTGGTCGGTACCTGCACGGCGAAGGTCTCACGCTTGAAGCGCTCCTCGGCCCATGCGGCCTGGGCCCGCTCCTGGGAAAGAAGCCCCAGGCGGTCGACGTCCTCGCGGGTCAGGCCCCGGTTGCGGGCGATGCGTTCGGCGGCCTCGAACTGGTTGGGGAGGTCGACGTTCCACTCGTCCGGGAAGGGCTTGCCCGGACCGTGCTTGGAGCCCGAACCCAGCGGCACGCGGCTCATGGCCTCGACCCCGCAGGCGATGCCGATGTCCATGACCCCGCCGGAGATCATGTTGGCGACCATGTGGTTGGCCTGCTGCGAGCTGCCGCACTGGCAGTCCACGGTCGTCGCGGCGGTCTCGTACGGCAACCCCATGGCGAGCCAGGCGTTGCGGGCGGGGTTCATGGACTGCTCGCCGGCGTGGGTGACGGTGCCGCCGACGATCTGTTCGACGCAGTCCGGCTGGATTCCGGTACGGGCGAGGAGTTCGCGGTAGGTCTCACCGAGCAGGTAGGCGGGATGGAGGTTGGCGAGCGCGCCTCCGCGCTTGCCGATGGGGGTGCGTACGGCTTCGACGATGACGGGTTCCGCGGCCATGAGCTCGTCCTCTCCTGCACAGCGCCAGCGCGGCGGGCCGTCCCGGCGCCCCGCCCTGAACTAGTACGCGTTCTAGTTCTACCCGCAGTCTTATGACCTGGGGCCCGGCACGCAAGGGTCTTGCACGCGCCCTGCACGGATTCCACACGCAACAGTTGGCGCGCCGACCCTTGTCACTTCTGGAACTCGTTACTACCTTCGAGCCAACTTCTGATGGTCCGTCAGACTTTGGAGTTGCCCGATGTCCTGCCCCGCGCTCCCCGACGGCTTCGACGCCACCGACCCCGACCTCCTCCAGAGCCGGGTGCCCTACCCGGAGTTCGCACAACTGCGGCAGACCGCTCCCGTGTGGTGGTGCCCGCAGCGGCGGGGGGTCACCGGTTTCGACGACGAGGGCTACTGGGCCGTGACCCGGCACACGGACGTCAAGTACGTCTCCACGCACCCCGAGCTGTTCTCCTCCACCACCAACACCGCGATCATCCGCTTCAACGAGCACATCCAGCGTGATGCGATCGATGCCCAGCGGCTGATCATGCTGAACATGGATCCGCCGGAACACTCCCGCGTCCGCCAGATCGTGCAGCGGGGTTTCACCCCGCGGGCCATCCGGGGGCTGGAGGAGGCCCTGCGCGACCGGGCCCGGAAGATCGTCGAGGAGGCCTCGGCGGCAGCGGCCGACGGGAGCTTCGACTTCGTGACGCAGGTGGCGTGCGAGCTCCCGCTCCAGGCCATCGCCGAGCTGATCGGCGTACCGCAGAAGGACCGCTCCAAGATCTTCGACTGGTCGAACAAGATGATCGCCTACGACGACCCCGAGTACGCCATCACGGCCGAGGTCGGCTCCAACGCCGCCATGGAGCTCATCGGCTACGCGATGAACCTCTCGGCCCAGCGCAAGGAGTGCCCGGCCCAGGACATCGTCACCCAGCTGGTGGCCGCCGAGGGCCAGGGCAACCTGGGCTCCGACGAGTTCGGCTTCTTCGTGCTGCTGCTGGCGGTCGCGGGCAACGAGACCACGCGCAACGCCATCAGCCACGGCATGCACGCCTTCCTGACGCACCCGGAGCAGTGGGAGCTCTACAAGGCGACCCGGCCGTCCACCGCCGCGGAGGAGATCGTCCGCTGGGCCACCCCGGTGGTGTCCTTCCAGCGCACCGCCACCCAGGACACCGAGCTCGGAGGCCAGAAGATCAAGGCGGGAGACCGGGTGGGGATGTTCTACTCCTCCGCCAACCACGACCCCGAGGTCTTCGCGAACCCGGACGTCTTCGACATCACCCGCGACCCGAACCCGCACCTGGGCTTCGGCGGCGGCGGTCCGCACTTCTGCCTCGGCAAGTCCCTGGCCGTCATGGAGATCGACCTGATCTTCAACGCCCTGGCCGACGCGCTGCCCGACCTGCGGCTGGCCGGCGAGGGCCCGCGGCGGCTGCGGGCCGCCTGGCTCAACGGCATCAAGGAGCTCCGGGTCAGCCACGGCTGACCCGCGACCGGCGGACGGCAGGGGCCGCTCCTCCCACGCCCCGGCCCCTGCCCTCTGCCGGTCGCTTGCGACCCGCCGTTCGAGTGGCGGGCCCACCCCCGACGGGGTGATCCTTGCTCACAGCGGCGATCCGGCCGGAGGGGCGCCGGGGCGGTCTGCGCCCCGGCGCCCCTCCGGCCCGCGCGGTCCGTGGCGGGCCACCCGCGTCAGCCCGTGCGCAGGATCGCGCATGTCGTGGTGGCGTGGGCGTAGAGCTTGCCGTCGTGGGTACCGGTCACCCTGGCCTCCGCGGTGGCGGTGGTCCGGCCCACGTGCAGCGCGGTGCCCTCGCAGCGCAGGGTGGGAGTGTCCGCCATGACCGGCCGGATCATGTGCACCCCGAGCTGCACCGTGGTGTAGGCGGTGCCGGCCGGCAGCATGGTCATCACGGACGAGCCGAGCGCCGAGTCGAGCAGGGTGGCCAGGAAGCCGCCGTGCACCGTCCCCATGGGGTTGAGCAGGTGATCGCCCGGATCGCCCTCGAAGACGGCGACGCCCTCGGAGGCCTCGGTGAGCCGGAAGCCCAGGGTGCTCATCATGGACGCGCCGGGCAGTTCGCCCTCGAGGCTCGCCCGGAGGATCTCCAGTCCGCTCATGCCGAGGATCTCCGGGGTCATCTCCGGCCGCGGCTGCCAGGTGTGCGTACGGCTGCGGCGCGGGGCGCCCGCCCCGGGGGCGTCGGTTGCGAGCGTGGTGCCGGTTGCGAGCGTGGTGCCGGTTGCGAGCGTGGTGCCGGTCTCATACGTGGTCATGGCAACGACCCTAGACACGGACGGGGCCGCATCGGGAGTGTCGGATCCGGCAGCTTCCGCATGGATTCCGACACCATCCCCGGGCGGTGCGGGGCTACCGTGGAGCGGTGAAAATCGCCGTACTGGCCCTCGACGGGGTCTTCGACTCGGGCATCTCGGCCGTTCTGGACGTGCTGCACACCGCCGACGTACTGCGGGGGCGGGTGGCCGGTGCCCCGCCGCCCGCCTTCGACATCCGTACGGTCGGCGTCCGGAGGCGGATCCGTACCGGGCTCGGCCACCGCATCGACACCGAGCCGGTCTCCGTGGCCGAGGGCGCCGACCTGATGGTGGTGCCCGCCCTGATGGAGCGTCGACCGGAGGCCCTGGTCGAGGCCGTCTCCTCGGCGGCGACCCGGCCGGCCCGCCGGGTCCTGTGCGAGGCCCGCGAGCGCGGGACCCCGCTCGCCACCTCCTGCACGGGCACGTTCCTGCTGGCCGAGGCCGGGGTGTTGGACGGCCGGCGGGCGACGACCAGCTGGTGGCTGGCCCCCTTCTTCCGGGACCGCTACCGGCGGGTCACGCTCGACGAGACCCGGATGGTCGTCAGCTCAGGCGGGGTCACCACGGCGGGCGCCGCGTTCGGCCATCTCGACCTGGCCCTGTCGATCGTCGGCACGCGCAGCCCCGCCCTCGCGGACCTGGTCCGGCACTACCTCGTCGTGGACGACCGGGCCTCACAGGCGGCGTACGCCATTCCCAGCGCCCTGGCCCGCCACGACCCGCTCGTCGCCGCTTTCGAGCAGTGGGCGCGGACCCGGCTCGCGGAGCCGGCGCCGATCGCGGACGCGGCCCGGGAACTCGGCGTCAGCGAGCGCACCCTCCAGCGCGCGGTCGCCCGTACCCTCGGCCGCACGCCCGTCGGACTGGTCCAGGACCTGCGGGTGGAGCAGGCCGAACACCTGCTGCGCACCACGGACCTGCCGCTGGCGGCGGTCGCCCGGCGCGTCGGGTACGAGAGCCCGGGGCCGTTGCGGACGCTGCTGCGCAGGCGGCGCGGCGGGAGCTGACGGGGGCCGGGGGCTCAGGGGCGCGAGCCTGCGACGGGCTCGGCCGCCGCCGTCGCCGTGGTCGTCGTCGCCGTCCCGGGTGCGGTGTCCGCGTTCCGCGGCGCGCCGTCCCCGCTCTGCCGCGCCGGGAGGTTCACGTGCAGGCCGCGCGGCCCGGACAGGACGTGGACGAGCCCGAAGCCGGCGGTCACGACGACCGCACCGCCGACCGCGTCCAGCACCCAGTGGTTGGCGGTGGCGACGATCGCGCACACCGTGATCAGCGGGTGCAGCGCCCCCAGCAGCTTCTGCCAGCCCTTCGGGGCCAGCATCACGATCACGATCCCGCACCACAGCGACCAGCCGAAGTGCAGCGAGGGCATCGCCGCGTACTGGTTGGAGATCGCGGTCATGGCCCCGTACGAAGGGTTGGCCAGGTCCTGCGGGCCGTGCACGGTGTCGACGAAGCCGAGGCCGGGCATCAGGCGCGGCGGTGCGAGCGGGTAGAGCCAGAAGCCGGCGAGGGCGAGGACGGTGGCCAGGCCCAGGGAGGCCCGGGCCCAGCGGTAGTCGCCGGGGCGCCGCCAGTACAGGACAGCCAGGATCGCCAGCGGGACCACGAAGTGGAAGGAGGTGTAGTAGAAGTTGAAGAAGGCCTCCAGCCAGGGCGTGTCCACCACGGCGTGGTTGACGGAGTGCTCGATGTCGAGTCCCAGCACCTTCTCGATCCCGAGGATCTGGCTGCCGTTGCCCTCGGCGAGGGTGCGGCTGGCGGGGGCGGCCGCCCGGATGTGGGAGTAGAGCGAGTAGCCGACCCGTATCAGCAGGAGTTCCAGCAGCAGGTTCGGGCGGGACAGCACACGCCGCCAGAACGGCAGCAGCGGCACCCGCGACCAGCGGGCCGCCGCAGGCAGGCCGTAGTCGGTGGGTACGGGATCGCGCCAGTACGGGGACGAGCGGGGCAGGAATGGCACCGCGCAGGCCGCCGCCACCGCGGTGAGCAGCAGCACGTTGTCGCGTACGGGCGCCAGTGCGGTCAGGTTCGGCAGCAGTACCGTGCTCGGCAGGGTCATGGCGAGGACCACGGCCACCGGCCACACGCGCCGGTCGGCGGCGCGCCGGCCCACCTTGCCGGCGACGGCGAGCAGCACCCACAGCAGCTGGTGGCGCCAGCCGGTCGGGGACACTGCGACGGCCACGCAGCCCGTGACGGCGACGGCGAGCAGCAGTTGGCCGTCGCGGGCGTAGCGGACGGCGCGGCGCAGGCCGAACCAGACGATCGCGCCCGCGAGGGCGGCGTGGAGCAGGATCTCGGCCGGTCCGGTCAGGCCGAGGCGCAGCAGCGCGCCGTGCACGGACTGGTTGGCGAGGCCGTCGGGTGCGCCGCCGAGGCCGGTGCCGCCCAGGTGGTGCACCCAGTACGTCCAGGAGTCGCGCGGCAGGGCCGCCCAGGACAGGGCGGTGGCCGCGGCGAAGGTCACGGCGGCGGTCCGGGCGGCGGGGCGGCGTCCGGTCAGCCACAGCAGCGGCGCGAAGAGCAGCAGCGCCGGCTGGAGTGCGGCGCCGAGGCCGACGAGGAAGCCGGCGGGCCGGTCGCCGGGCACCCGGAAGACGGCGAGGAGCACCAAGAGGACGGGAACGACGGCGGTCCGGCCGGGTGAGGCGGCCTCGCGGACGGGCAGCGAGACCATCATCAGTGCGGTGAGGACGGGCGCGGCGAGCAGCGCGGTGCGGCGCGGCACCGGGTCGGGCAGACCACGGGCGGCGACCAGCCCGATCGCGGCGACGAACAGCAGCGTCACGCAGGTCCAGGCCACCTCCAGGGAGGGGGCCGCGAGACCGGCGAGCGGCTTGAGGACCAACCCGGCGAAGGGGGTGCCGGCGAACTGTCCGACGTCGTAGACCGAGCCGGCCGCCGCGCCTCCCGGGCCCGGGAGGCTGCCGGGGAGGTGGAAGCCGCCCAGCCACTCGGCCGGTGGCACGCGCAGCACCGCGACGGCCTGTCTGACGCCGAGGGCGCCGACCAGCGCCCACAGGAGGAGCCGCGCCGCGCCGAGCCTGCTGTTTCCGCCTATGACCCCGGCATGTCCGTCCGCTGTGCTGTGCTCCGCCGCGTTAGCCACGCCTCGCCGGCCTCCCGCCCTGTTGACCGCAACCCCGACTTCGCCTGGCTGCCGCGCTCCATTACCCGCACGACGATATCCCCCGCGGGATCCCTGGGCTGGCTCCCATGAGCATCGTCAGGTCGGCCGTCAGGCCGCTTCCGTGACGGACGCCTGCGCAGGAAGGCCCGGGCGGCGCCGAGCCGCTGCCCGGCCGTGCGTCGGCCCGTTGTCACGGCCAGCCGGCGCAGGCCGCCTGAGCCGGCAGAGGGGTTCCGGTGACGAGGCCACGTGGTTCGACCGGACCCAGTAGGCGGACGACCACGGCCCCGGAGCCGACGCCCTCTCAGCCGGGGGCTCTGTGGGTCGAGCAGCTGTTCGGCAGGTTCGACGGACGGGCTGCGCCGTTCCCGCCGAACAGCACGAGGCCGCAGGAGGAGTCGATCCGGGCCCCCCGTGGAGGGCTTGCCGCGGAACTCGCCGAGCCGGTAGCCGCACGCCGCCGTTGGTCGGTCCGGTGACCCATGCGTCGGCCTCGGACAGACCCGAAGGGGACCCCGCGGATGCCACCGGTCTGCTTGCCTGCGGTCCCGGCCGTCAGGGGCAGCGCGTCCGTGCCGTCGGGCTTACGGCCCGCGTCGGTCCAGCCGCGCCACGGGTGAAGCCCGTCGTCTCACCAGGCTTTGACCGGCGGATGTAGGAGACTGCACCACGTGATCAAAGGCTGGGTGCAGCGCCCGGCCTGTTCTTCCTGAGAGGTGTCAAGTGCCCAGCATTGTAAAGATCAACGCACTGACGGTTCCCGCCGAGCAGCGGGAGGTCCTGGAGCAGCGCTTCGCCTCGCGGGCGGGGGCGGTGGAGAGCTCGGACGGCTTCGAGTGGTTCGAGCTGCTGCGCCCGGTGGAGGGCACCGACCAGTACCTCGTCTACACGCGGTGGCGTTCGGAGGAGGACTTCCAGGCGTGGATGGAGGGGCCGATGAAGGCCGCTCACCAGGGTGGCGGCGGCGAGGGCGGCGCCGCCGGCTCGGAGCGGCCGAAGCCGGCGGCCTCGGCTTCGACGGTGTGGTCGTTCGAGGTCGTGCAGCAGGCGGCGCCGAAGAAGGGCTGAGCGATCAGGCCTCGGACCCCGGAGGGTGTCCCGGGGTCCGAGCGGTCGGGGTCGGTCGGATCGGTCAGGTCGGCCGGGGCGATCGGGTCGACCGGCTAGACCGGGTCGACCCGGTCAAGGGGCGGGTATCAGGGGCGGGTCAGCTCCAGAAGGCGTCTTCCTCGTCGATGTCCGCGGTGCACTGGTCGATATCGGTGATCTTGTGGCCGACGATCGTGAAGAAGAGGCCTTCGCGGATCTCGATGCCGCGGTCGCCGCGGTCGCCACGCGCCGTGTGGAAGCTCATCACGTGCCCCCGGCCGTCCGCCAGCACCGATTCCAGGTGCACCTGGAAGGTGCCCTTCGTCTCCTCGCCGAGGCGGCGGTAGAAGTCGAGGACGTGCTCCCGGCCCTTGTGGTGTCCGGACATGGGGTTGTTGCCGGGCACGTGGTGGATGACGTCGGCGGTCATGAGCGCGCCCAGCGCCTCCATGTCGCCCTTGCCGAAGGCCTCGTAGCCGCGGCGTACCAGGGCACAGTCCGGATGTTCTGCCATTGCGTTTCACACCCTCCGGGTAGGCGGAATGCTCGTTTTTCCTATCATCAGCCCGCCCATGTGGATATTCCACGCGGGAGATCCTGCGCGAACTCCACAATGACGCCATGACCACTCACAGCGAACACCGCACACCTCCGTCCACCCCCGCTCTTCCCGCTCCCTTTCCCGCTCCCGGCCACACGGTCACCGTGCCGTGGACCGTGTCCCCGGAACCGTTCACGACGGGCGACGCCACCCGGCTGCGCCGCGCCTACTACGCCGAAGTGGCCGGCAGGTACTGGAAACGCGGGGTCACCGAGGCGGAGATCGACCAAGGGCTGCTGGACTTCCCGGACGACGGCCTGGAACCGCCGACAGGGCAGTTCGTCGTCGGCCGTCTCGGCGGCGAGGCGCTGGCATGCGGCGGGGTCCGGCTGCTCGACACGACGACCGCCGAGCTCACCAGGGTGTACGTCGACCGGCGCGCCCGCGGCACCGGTGGCGGGGCGGCCCTGCTCCGGGCCCTGGAGGCGGAGAGCCGCGCGCTGGGCGCCGAGCGCGTCCGGCTGGACACCCGGTCGGATCTCGTGGAGGCCCGCGCGTTGTACGCGCGTCACGGCTACGCCGAGATACCGGCGTACAACTCCGGCCCGTATGCGGAGCACTGGTTCGAAAAGCGCCTGGTCTGACCACCCGGCGGACGGCAGGCGGCTAGGGCGCGGCGTGGTCGCGCCGCGGCTCGGCGTCGTAGGGCTCTTCGGAGTCCGATCCGCACAGCTCGGTGTTGATCTCCTCGACCAGCTTGATCAGATCGGTCGGCCGGTCGGGCCCCCACCAGTCGCCGAGCAGTTCGGCGAGGGACTCCTGTCGGGCAGCGCTGAGCTTCGCGGCGGCCTCGCTGCCCTGCTCGGTCAGCACCAGCGGCAGACCGTCCCGGACGGCGAGCCCGCGCTCCTCGACCTGGCGGGCGGCGTCCGTGATGACCTTCACCGGCACGTTGACGCGCTCGGCGAGCAGTGCCGGTTCTGCCGAGCCGTATTTGTTGATCCGCAGCAGCAGCCAGCTGGAGGCGGGCAGCAGGTCGTAGCCGGCTTTCTCGGTGATCTTCTCGTAGACGTGGCGTCGGCCCTCGCGGGTCCCGAGGACGGACAGCGCGCGGGCGACCTCGTCGCGGGAGGAGCGCTGCACGGGGTTGGAGGCCAGGGTCTCGGTCACATCGGGTGCGGTGACGGAGGCGCGGAGCTTGTCCTCCTTCAGGAAGCAGGCGAGGACGAAGGCGATGAGGACGATGGGGACGGCGTAGAGGAAGACGTCGGTGATGGCGGTGGCGTAGGCGTCGAGCACGCGGGGGCGGAGGTCCGCGGGGAGCGCGCTGATGGCCCGGGGGTCGGCCTCGAGCTGGGGGATGCCCGCGTCGGCGGGCAGGGTGACGCCCGTCAGGGAGGCGGCCAGGTTGTCGTCGAGCTGGTTGGTGAAGACCGTGCCGAAGATGGCGACGCCGAAGGAGGCGCCGATGGAGCGGAAGAAGGTGGCACCGGAGGTGGCGACGCCGAGGTCGGCGTAGCTGACGGCGTTCTGCACGACGAGCACGAGGACCTGCATGACCAGGCCGAGTCCGGCGCCGAAGACGAAGAAGTAGACGCTCATCTCCCAGGTGGAGCTGGTGCGGTGCAGCTGGTGGAGGAGGAGCAGGCCGATGGCGGTGACGGCGGTGCCGGCGATCGGGAAGACCTTCCAGCGGCCGGTGCGGCTGACGATCTGACCGGAGGCCGTGGAGGAGATCAGCATGCCGATGACCATCGGCAGCATGTGGACGCCGGACATGGTCGGTGAGACGCCCTGGACGATCTGCAGGAAGGTCGGCAGGTAGACCATCGCCCCGAACATCGCGAAGCCGACGACGAAGCTGATCGCCGAGCAGAGGGAGAAGGTGCGGATGCGGAAGAGCTTCAGCGGCAGGACGGGTTCGGCGGCCTTGCGCTCGACGAGGAGGAAGGCGGCGAGCAGCACGACGCCGAGGACGGCGACGCCGATGATCCGGGCCGAGCCCCAGCCCCAGGTGGCGCCGAGGGAGGCGACGAGGACGAGGCAGGTGGCGACGCTCGCGATGAGGAAGGTGCCGAGGTAGTCGATGGTGTGCTTCGAGGGGCGTGCCGGGATGTGGAGGGCGGCGGCGATGACGACGAGGGCGACGAGACCGATGGGGAGGTTGATGTAGAAGACCCAGCGCCAGGAGAGGTTGTCGACGAACACGCCGCCCAGGAGGGGGCCGAGCACGCTGGTCGCGCCGAAGACGCCGCCGAAGAGCCCCTGGTACCTGCCTCGTTCGCGGGGCGGGACGATGTCGCCGACGATCGCCATGGACAGCACGATCAGTCCGCCGCCGCCCAGGCCCTGGAGGGCACGGAAGCCGATGAGCTGGGGCATGTCCTGGGCCAGTCCGCACAGCGCCGACCCGATCAGGAAGAGGACGATGGCGTACTGGAAGAGCTTCTTGCGGCCGTACTGGTCGCCGAGCTTGCCCCACAGGGGCGTGGCTGCGGTGGCGGCGAGCATGTAGGCGGTGACGACCCAGGACAGGTGGGCCATGCCGCCGAGGTCGCTGACGATGGTCGGCAGGGCGGTGGAGACGATGGTCTGGTCGAGCGCCGCGATCAGCAGGCCCAGCAGCAGGGCGCCGATGGGGACGAGCACCTCGCGGGAGCTCTGCTCGCCCGACGGCCCGGGCTGCTGCGGGCCGCGAGCGGGGTCCACGGCACCTTTGGTCGCATCCTGAGCCATCGATTCCTCCTCCGGCCGGATCAACATTTCCATCCTGAGCGGTGTGTCCGGTTATGGCCTCTCGGGCGGTTGGGTGGGGCGCGGCGGGTCTGCATAATCGCAGGCAATAGCCAGGGAGGGAGTCCCAGTGAACGGTGAGCACTGTCCAAATTGCGACGCCGCCGGCGCCGCCTGCGGGTGTGCACCGGGTGTGGCCTTCAACCCTCTGCGCATCCGTCCGTACGTGACGTTGCCCGATCCGGGCGAGCTCGCCGGGGAGCCCGCGCCGCCGTCACCGCAGCCGGTGGCGGGGGTGGTGTCCCCGCCACCGGAGGCCTCGGCGCAGCCGATGCGAGCGGAGGACGACACCCCCGCTTACGGGATGCCCGTGGCACCCGCGGCCGGCCCGTGGCAGGACGGCCCGTGGCAGGCGGGGCCGGCGCCTGCGCCGCACCCGGCGGACACGGTCCAGCTCCACGCGGTCCCGGCGGCCGTTCCCGCAACCGGCGGAGGAGGGGGCGGGGGCCCGGAGGGGCGGTCCGGTTCCGCTTCCCGCCGCCGCCCGCTGGCGGTGCTGCTCGGAGCAGCGGCGGTGGTGGCCCTCAGCGGCACGGCGGTGGCGGTGTGGGGGCTGCCGTCCTCCTCGGAGAGCGATGCGGCCCTGCTGGACGCGAAGGCGTCGGCTCCCGCGGTGAGCGCGGCTCCGGTCGCGCCGTCGGGCAGCCCGAGCGGGAGCAGTGCGTCCCCGTCCGCTTCCGCGTCGCGGAGCGCCTCGAAGTCGGCGACGCCGTCCGCGTCCCGTTCTCCGAGCGCGTCCCGTTCTGCTCCGCCGTCGCCGAGCGCGTCGCCCAGCGCGAGCCGTTCCGCCGGCCCGACGCAGCCCGCGCAGGCCCCGGTCCTGCGCTACGGCGATTCGGGTCCGGAGGTGGAGAAGCTCCAGCGGCTGCTGGCGGCGGAGGGCCTGTACCGGGGCAGGTTCCACGGAAGGTTCGACTCGCGGGTCGAGGACGCCCTGTCGACGTTCCAGTACTACAACGGGATCGACCACCAGGAGTGGGGCGTCTACGGCCCCCTCACCCGCGCGGCACTGGAGGGCTAGGCGACGCGAGCTCGGGAGCGGGCAGGACGACGAGCCTCGGGACGACGGGCCTCGGGACGACAGGGATCGGGCGTCGGGGCGAGCCGACGGGTGCCGGGGCGAGCCGACGGGTGCCGGGGCGACAGGGGTCACACCTCCGCGAGTGGCGCAGTCCGCCCAAAGTTTTGTATCGTGATGGAACAAAGTGGTTCCGTCCTCACTCCCTGACCGGTGGACGGAACCACTTGTTCTCTTTTCCCGCCCGTCTGGAGCCCCGTCGATGCCGGCCAGCACCACCACGACCACCGCACCCGTAGCCCTCACCGCCAAGGCCTTGCTCCTTGACATGGACGGCACGATCGTCAACTCCGACGCGGTGGTCGAACGCTGCTGGCGCGACTGGGCCCTCTCCCACGGGCTGGACCCGCAGGAAGCGCTGAAGGTGGTCCACGGCCGGCAGGGCTACGCCACCATGGCCGTACTCCTGCCTGAGCGCCCCATGGCGATCAACCTCGCCGAGAACGCGGAGATGCTGGCGCGCGAGACGGCCGACACCGACGGTGTGGTCCCGGTCGCGGGCGCGCAGGCCTTCATGGCCGCGATCGGCGGCCTGCCGCACGCCCTGGTCACGTCCGCCGACGCCACCCTGGCCACCGCCCGGATGACGGCGGCCGCACTCCCGATGCCCGAGGTGCGGGTCACGGCCGAGTCCGTCGCGGCCAGCAAGCCGGACCCCGAGGGCTTCCTCAAGGGTGCCGCCGCGCTGGGAGCGGACCCGGCCGACTGCATCGTCTTCGAGGACTCGGCCGCGGGCATAGCCGCCGGCCGGGCTGCGGGCATGCGCGTGATCGGCGTGGGCCCCCGGGCCGCCGCGCACGGCCCGACGGTGCACGTCCCGGACCTCACGTCCCTCGACGTCACGGCCGAAGCCGACGGCTCGATCCGCATCACCCTGCGGCCGGAGCCCAAGGACATGCCCGCGCTGTAGCGCCGGCCCCGACGGCCGGGGGCCTGCTGGGCCCTGGAGCCCCTGGCTCGCATTTCCCCGGGTGGACGCCCGGCTCCAGCGCCCTTCGATCACCGCATCTGACGCCTCCCCGCCCACCTCGCGGCGGGGGCGCCTGAGATCGATGCGGCGAGGCCGCGAGGCCCACCGTTCCGACCCGGCCCGGCCTACTGCCCCACGCGCCCGTCGATACGTTCCCGCAGGAAGTCCGCGTGGCCGTTGTGGCGGGCGTACTCCTCGATCAGGTGGACCAGGACCTCGCGGAGTTCCATCGGCTCGCCGCCGCAGTCGCCCGTGACGTCCAGGCCGGGCGCCTGCGCGACGAACTGTTCCGCGAAGGCGACCTCGGCCCGCCAGGTCGCCCACGCCTCCACGACCAATTCCGGGTCGGCCGCCACAGCGGTGAACTCCCCGGCGGGTTCCTCCTGCGAGCGGTAGTGCCGGCGTACGTCCTGGCCCGCCATGACCTGCCGGAACCAGTACTGCTCGACCCCCGCGAGGTGGCGTACGAGTCCCAGGAGGGACAGGTCGGACGGCTCCACGGAGCGCCGTGCGAGGGCCTCTGCGTCGAGGCCCGCGCACTTGAGCTCCAGCGTCAGCCGCTGGTCGGTGAGGTAGCCGATGAGCACGTCCCGCTCGCCGCGGAAGCCCCCGTCGGTGCGCGGGTCCGCGTCGGGGTCGACGAACATGTTGGACCAGCCGAAACGGCGGTCCGGGGCGCGTTCGGGGCCGGGGACGGGGCCGGTGGAGGAGGTCGAGTCGATCACGCGCAGAGCGTGCCGCTCGGGCGCACCGTCCGCAACGGAGTTTCCGCCGCCGGAGCCCGGGCCGGTCCCGCCCCTCTCCCCCGCCGGTTCCCTCAGCCCGCGCAGGTGTCCAGCCCGCTCAGCCGGCGATGGCCTCGTACAGCGAGAACCCGGCCAGCGCCGCCATCACGGTGGCTGCGATCTTGGTGATGAGTCGCAGCGGCACGTACTTCATCAGGGTGCGGCCGCCCAGGATGCCGATGCCCGCGACCGCCCACAGCGCCAGCACTGCGCCGAGGCCTACGGAGACGGGGTCGTCGTACCGGGCCGCCAGGTTGGCGGTCATGATCTGGGTCAGGTCCCCGAACTCCGCCACCAGGATCAGCATGAAGCCGGCTCCCGAGACCTTCCAGAACGACTGGTCGGCGGGCGGCTTGATCTCTTCGTCCCCGTCGTCCTTCTTCAGGAGCAGCATGGCCGCGCCCAGGAGGAAGAGGATGCCGACGACGGCCTGGACGAGGCGGTGCGGGAGCAGGGTGAGCACGCTGCCGGCGGCGATGGCGAGCGCGACGTGCACGGCGAAGGCGGCGGCCACGCCCGCAAAGACGTAGGAGGCGCGGTAGCGCGTGCCGAGCATCAGGCCGGCGAGGGCCGTCTTGTCGGGGAGTTCGGCAAGGAAGACGACGCCGAAGGCGATCGCCGTGATGCTGAAGCTGAACACGGGGGTGGAACCTCGATCGGTCGGGCAGGGCGCCATCGGTACCGAGAGACCTGGGATGTGTCAGGGGTCGCTTCGGCTCGGCGGCGCCCTGGCTTGCGCGTGCGCGTACGGAACGCGCCCACGACGGGACAGGACACTGCGGCCGAAGGTCTCGCTGGCCTGCCGCTGCTGCTGTGCGGCCTGCCTCCGGGCGCCGGCTGGATGACCCAGCAGTATGTCGACGGTCCGGCGAAGAGCTACTCCCCTTCTGCTCCGGACAGATTACGCGACGTCGGCGGCCGGCCGGAATGGGTCTTTGGTCCCGCCCTGTGCCGCCCTGCCCCCGCCTCGCGTCCGCGTCAGCCGTCCGACGACTGCGGAATCTCAACTTCCATTTAAATCAGGGGCCTTGCGCGGCTTGATGTGACGTGCCCATGTCGCCACGCTGTCACCTGGCGCCCATCCCCTCGCAACCCGATGGCGCCAGCATGGCCACGCCCCGCCGGGGCGAATCGGCCTGACCCCCCGCACCCAGGGAGCCCCTCATGGCACTCATACCCAGCGTCTACGCGCGTCGCATTGGCGTGCTCGCGTCAGCAGCCTCGCTGGCCGCGCTCACCTCTCTCCTCAACGCCCCGACCGCCCAGGCCGCCCCGCCCGCCCCCATGAGCGCCTCGGCCGCCCGTGCGTACCTGGCGACGGTCACCCCGAAGGCGGAAGGATCCACCAGCGGGTACAGCCGCGACCTCTTCCCGCACTGGAGCACCGTCTCCGGCTCCTGCAACACCCGCGAGACCGTGCTGAAGCGGGACGGGGTGAACGTCGTCCAGGACTCCTCATGCGCCGCGGTGAGCGGGCGCTGGTACTCGGAGTACGACGGTGCCACCTGGACGGCCGCCTCGGACCTCGACATCGACCACGTCGTCGCGCTCGCCGAGGCCTGGCGTTCCGGCGCCTCCTCCTGGACCACGTCCAAGCGCCAGCAGTTCGCCAACGACCTCAGCCGCCCGCAGCTCATCGCGGTCACCGACAACGTCAACCAGGCCAAGGGCGACCTCGACCCCGGCAAGTGGCTGCCGCCGCGGGCCGCCTACCACTGCACGTACGCGCGCATGTGGGTCAACGTGAAGCAGTACTGGGGTCTGAGCATGGACTCGGGTGAGAAGACGGCCCTGGTCAACGTGCTGAACGGCTGCTGACCGACCTGACCGGCGGCCGACCGGCGACGGGCCGGAGCCGGACCGTCGCCTACCCGCCCGGCCGTCGGCCGGCCCCCGCCCGCCGCACCGGTCGATCTTTCCCCCGCCAGGGGGAGGCGTGGCTCCCCCTCCCCGTCGTAACGTGATCGAAGGGGCTACGGAGGAGGGGGAGTTGCATGGCCGGATTGCGTCTGGGGCCGCTGCTGCGCCACGTCGACTGGGAAACGGGTGGATCGGCCACCGTGTGGGTCGAGACGGACCGCCCGTGCACGGCCGAAGTGCGGTGCACGGGTGGGGCCGGCGGCAGCGCGCGGACGTTCCAGATAGCCGGCCACCACTACGCGCTGGTGCCGGTGACGGGCCTGGCCCCGGGCACCACGACGCCGTACGAGGTGCTGCTGGACGGCCGCCAGGTGTGGCCGCTGCCCGACAGCGGCTTCCCGCCGAGCACGATCACCACTCCGGCCGTGGCGGGCCCGGGCCGGCCCGGGCCCGGGCTGCGTGTCACCTTCGGCTCCTGTCGGCAGGCGGCGCCGCCCGCCGGCCGGCACGGGCCGCACGGGCCGGACGCGCTCGACACCCTCGCGGCGCGGCTGGCCGCCGACCCGGAGGCGGAGCGCCCGGACCTCCTGCTCCTGCTCGGTGACCAGGTGTACGCCGATGCCCTGTCGCAGGAGACCCGGCAGTGGCTGGCCGCCCGGCGGGATCTGCGGGAGCCGCCCGGCGCCCAGGTCGCGGACTACGAGGAGTACACCCGGCTGTACTACGAGTCCTGGCTCGACCCGGAGATCCGCTGGCTGCTGTCGACGGTGCCGAGCCTGCACATGTTCGACGACCACGACGTCATCGACGACTGGAACACGAGCGCGGCGTGGCTCGCGGAGATGCGGGCCACCCCGTGGTGGCGGGAGCGCGTGCTCAGCGGCCTGATGTCGTACTGGGTGTACCAGCACCTGGGCAATCTCTCGGCCGCGGAGCTGGCGGCGGACGGGCTGTACGAAGCGGTCCGCAAGGACCCCGACGGCACGGACGCGCTGCGGGCCTTCGCTTCGGCGGCGGATGCCGATCCGGCCACGGTGCGCTGGAGCTACCGGCGCGACTTCGGGCGCACCCGGCTGCTGATGGTGGACACGCGGGCCGCCCGGGTACTGGCCGAGGACGGGCGGGCGATGCTCGATCCGGCGGAGCAGCAGTGGCTTCGGGACAATGCCCTCGCCGGACACGGGGGCTACGACCACCTTCTGATCGGGTCCTCGCTGCCCTGGCTGATGCCGCCGCTGATCCATGATGCGGAGACGTGGAACGCGGCGCTGTGCCGCGGGGAGCGCGGGCCGCGGTGGGCTCGGATCGGTGAGGACCTGCGGCGGCGCAGCGATCTGGAGCACTGGGCGGCGTTCCCGGCGTCGTTCGCGGCGCTGACGGATCTGATCGAGGAGGTGGGTACGGGCCCCCGGGCGCCGGCGACGGTGTGCGTGCTGTCGGGGGACGTGCACCACGCCTATGTGGCCGAGCCTCGAATACCGAGTACGGCGCGGGTGTTCCAGCTGACGTGCTCGCCGGTTCACAATTCCATTCATACCGTGGTGAAGTGGGGTTTCCGGCTGGGCTGGTCGCGGACGGGCCGATGGCTGGGGCGCGGCTTCTCCCTGCACGGGCGGACGGGTCGGCCGCCGCTGAACTGGCGGCGTACGGGGGGGCCCTGGTTCGGTAACCAGCTGATGACGCTGGCGTTGTCCGGGCGGACGGCGCGGCTGCGACTGGACCAGGCGCGCAAGAAGCGTGGCCGGGCCGGGTTGGTGACGGTGCTGGACCGGGAGCTCACGGCGGCGGAGTAGCGGCGCGCCGGTCGCAGGGCCGCCGGGTCGGTGGCGTGGCCGGGGGCGGTGGCGTGGCCGGGCTAGGGGCCGGCCGGTGGGGCAGCGGCGGGTCGACCCACCGTGGTGTGCGTTCCGCCCCGGGCGCCCGGGGCGGGAGTGCCGGGCGTACGCTGTATGGCTGTCAGCCGCCCCTGCCGCTCCCCCGCGACGTCGCGGCGCTTCATGCCGCAGCACGTCAACCGGACTGGGGAGTCCCGCTTTGCTTGAGACGCTGGGGTCGCTGACCGCGAGCCCATGGATCTACGCCCTGGTGGCGGTGTCCATCCTGCTCGATGTCTTCCTTCCGGTGCTGCCGAGCGGGGTCCTGGTGATCACCGCCGCGGCGGCAGCGGCTGCCGCCGGGGCGGCGGGACCGGTGCAGGTGCCGGGGCCCGAGCAGGTGCCGGACATCCTGCTGCTGCTCGTGATCGCGACCACGGCATCGGTGCTGGGCGACATGGCCGCGTACCGGCTGGGCCGGCGCGGCGGGGCCCGGCTGGACCGGGCCATCGCCCGCTCCCGCCGGCTCACGCGCGCCCAGGAGCGCCTTGGCGCGGCCCTCGCGCGTGGCGGCGGCGCCCTCGTGGTGATCGCCCGCTTCGCCCCGGCGGGCCGCTCGGTGGTGTCCCTGGGCGCGGGCAAGACCCAGCGCAGGGTCGCGGAGTTCCTGCCCTGGTCTGTCCTGGCGGGCATGGCGTGGGCCGGCTACAGCGTGGCCCTCGGCTACTTCGGCACGCAGTGGCTCGGCACCCAGTGGCTCGGCACCGCGGTGTCGATCGTCGCGCTCTTCGCCGCGGGCGCACTCGCGGCCTTCCTCGTACGCCGCCCGACCCCGGCTCCGGCCGCGACGCCCGCGGCGTAGGGGCGGGCAGGGGCGTCTGCCGGATCCGGCAGGCAGCGAGCCCGGCGGGCTCCCCCGGGTGGAGCAGCGACTCACCCGTTCACCCGCCCCCGATCGCAGTGCGCGGGCATCGCTCCTAGCGTCCGGAGAACGGTGCGCAACCGAATCCGCGTCACATCCGTGGCCTGGCCGCGCCGTTTCGAGGAGCCGAGGAGTTCTCTCCATGCCCGCCACGCCGCTCGCCCAGCCGCCGGCCGCCGCACCCCACCCGCGGTCCGCCGCTCCGCGCCGTCTGATGACCGCCGCGGCCGCCACCCTCATCATCGCCGCTGCCACACCCCTCACGCTCGCCCACGCCGCGCCCTCCGCCAGCGTCTCCCCCACCACGGTCGCCCCGGGCGGCCGGGTCGCCCTGAACGTCGAGGGGTGCGGGACCAAGGTCGCCCGGGTCACGTCGACCGCGTTCAACGAGGTACGGCTGACCCCCGGCAACCTCGAGGCCACCAACCTGTTCGGCAGCGCCACCGTCTTCTCCAACGCCGGCCCCGGCGCGCACCGCGTCGTCTTCGAGTGCGGCGGCCCGGGCGGCCAGAGCGTCACCGTCTCCCTCCAGGTCACCCCCGGCGCCGCGCGCGGCGGAACGGGCGGCAGCGTCGGCTCGATGAGCAAGACCCAGATCGCCGTCGGCGGCACCCTCGCCGTCGCCGCCCTGGTCGGAGGGGTGTGGGTGCTGCGCCGGCGCGCGGCCGCGTAGGCGGGGCCCGGCCTGGCCCGGCCGGGGATCAAGCGGGGGCGGTCTGCCCCCGTACGTGCACTCCGTCGAGCAGGGCCGCCGTGGCCTCGGCGACGGCGTCCACCGCCGCGTCGAAGACCTCGCGATTGTGCGCGGCGGGCACCCGGAAGCCGGACACCTTCCGTACGTACTGCAGGGCGGCGGCCCGGATCTCCTCCTCGGTCGCCTTCTCGGGGATGGCGGGCGGACGAAGGGTCTTAATCGATCGGCACATGTCTCCACTATCCCGCTCACCGGGGCAGTTCGGCCCCGGAAAGCTTCATGATCAGACCGGCCTGAAGGCGGGCCCTCAGCTCCGGGTCGTCGACGGTCTCCAGCAGTCCGATGGCCTGCTGGGTCGTCTCGGCGGCCCGGCGGTCGTCGCGCAGCGCGGCGGTCTGGTCGGCCATGTGCTGCAGGGCGATGTCGGCCCGGCGGTGGAAGAGCTGCCCGACGAGGGTCGTGACCAGCCCGGTCGCGCTGGTGACGATGCCGAGGTACAGCTCCCCGCCGGCTTCTGCCTTCCGGACGGCGAGCCCGATGCCGAGGAGCAGGATCGCCGCGCCGGCGCCGGCGAAGCGCTGGCTCGTTCCGAAGCTGCTGCGCGCCTGCGTGAGCCCGTAGGCGTAGTACTCCACGAGGATCGGGGTGAAGTCGTCCCGCCGGTCGCCGAGTTCCGCCGGCGGGTGGCCCGTCCGGATGCCGCCGACGTCCTCGAACTTCCGGGGGCCGGGCAGGGCGGTGGCCGGCCCGGCGGTTTCGGTGGTGAGGTGGGCGAGCAGCCGCTCGCGCTCCTCGTTCCTCTTCCGCTCGAAGCCCCCGCCGAGGGAGCGCTCCGTAACCACCACCACCAGCACGGCCGCGACCGCCGCGGCGGCCACCGCACCCCATGCGAGCCAGTCGCCCATCCTCCGACGATCCCACGCCGCGGTGCGGCGGCCAAGAGGACGGGGCGGCGCTGATGCGGTTGCCTCCGCCCGCGCCTAGACTGGCGGCGTCATGAAGGTCACCGAGAGTAGGGAGACTGTCACCATGGCCAAGCGAGGCAACAAGAAGCGGGCCCGCAAGAAGAAGAAGGCCAACCACGGCAAGCGCCCCAACGCCTGAGCCGACCGAAAGACCCCCGACCCCACCGGGCCGGGGGTCTTCGCGCGCCGGGGAATCCGCGGCCGTCAAGTCACGGCTTTCCCTGTCACGCGATCCAGTGGCATGACCCACGTCTGCGTTCCGGGGCGTAATGGCGGAAACGCAATTCCGCCCGCACCACCTTGCCGGTGCGGCCCGCCAGAAATGATGTGACAGTCATGCTCGCAACCCCCTCCTACCCCCTGCGTGTCGAGGCGACGCTGGACCCGCGGCTCACGCGATGGATGTGGACGGTGAAGTGGATATTCGCCGTCCCGCACTACATCTGCCTGCTCTTCCTGCAGATCGCTTTCCTGCTGGTGAGCCTGGTCGCCTTCGTCAGCATCCTCGTCACCGGCCGCTATCCACGGCCGCTGTTCGATTTCAACGTCGGCGTCATACGTTGGCACACGCGCGTCCATTACTACTGTTCCATGGTGCTCGGCACCGACGAGTACCCGCCGTTCACCCTCAAGGACGTGCCCCGATACCCGGTACGCGTGGACGTCGCGTATCCCGAGCGGCTGTCCCGCGCCCTGGTCCTGGTGAAGTGGCTCCTGGTGGTCCCGCAACTGCTGGTCATCGGCGTGCTGGTCACCAGCGGCTGGACCACGTACCGGTACATCGACGAATACAGCCCGTTCTCCGGCCTCATCGGCCTGCTGTCCCTCGTCGCGGTGGTGAGCCTCTCCTTCACGGGGCGTTACCCGCGGGGCCTCTTCGACTTCCTCATGGGCCTGTTCCGCTGGACCCTGCGGGTGCTGGCCTACGCGTCGCTGATGACGGACAAGTACCCTCCGTTCCGCCTGGATGCGGGCGGCCCCGACCCCACCCCGGCCTGACGCCCCCCGAGGGCCACGCGAAGACGAGCGCAGCGCCGTCGGCAACGACCGTGATCCGACGCCCTGCTGAACCGCTCGGGGCTTCCTTCGTCAACGAGCGCCTTCGACGGCCCCCGAGGTGGCTCGGGAGGGCGCTCCACGGCGCGTCGCGCTCCAGAGGCGGCGGTTGCCTTCCGCCTCCAAGCACCACGACGCCCAGCACTACCGCACCTCTCCAACACGAGCCCATCGGGCGGCACATGGCCGCGGCAGGCGCGGCCAGCCTTTGGCTCATGCCCGACATCGAGCCGACGGCTCCCGAAGCCGAGCGGGCCGCAGGACGTGGCGCACTCCGGCTGGACCCCGAGGACCTGCGGCGGCTCGCATCCCACTGCTGCTGTTCCGACGACACCCCCGAGGAAGAGCGTGAGCAGTGTGGCCGCATCCGCTTCCGGGCGTCGGCTGCGCTCCACCAGCACGGTCCGAGCGGATGCCGATGATCCGCACCCTCGTATCCGGGATGCCGACCAGGCAGCCGTCCCCGACCCGCAGGTCCCACGGCCCGGCCCGTAGGACATCTCCGACCCGGAAGTCCCGAGGCGGCGCGTCCCCGCCCACGCTGCCGTCCCGTCCACCGCCGTGCCGCGCACTCGGTGAGCGGGCGGTTGCCGTCATCTGAAACCGCCAAAGGCCCCCAACCAAGATCGGTTGGGGGCCTTTTGACTGGTGGGCGCGGACGGTTTCGAACCGCCGACATCTGCTTTGTAAGAGCAGCGCTCTACCCCTGAGCTACGCACCCGTGGATGAGTGGACAGCCTACATGGCGGGCGCACCCCCCACGCAAACCGGTTCCCGTGGGAGAGAATGGACCGGGGCATGGCGGACACGTACGGGAGAGGGACTGTGACGACGGCATCCCGGCGATGGTTCGGTGGGCGGGACGAGAGTCGGCGGGCGGATGCTCAGGCTGCCAAGGACGCCGCCGCGGCCGCGTTCTACGAGCTGGACACGGCGCAGCGGGATCTGCGCATCTCGATCGAGACCATCGCCGCAGCGGACGGGTCGCCCGCGGCGCGGCAGGCGACCGAGGGGTTCGCCGCGCTCGGGCAGCGCATCGACCAGGTCAGCCACGTCTACATCGAGGCGGTCGACGCGCATGACCTGGACCGGGCGGAGTTGGAGGCCTCGGTGGCCACGCGCGCACGGGACGAGCTGATGCGCGCCCGGGACGAACTCGTGCGGGTCAAGGGGGAGCTGGAGCGGTTCGCGCAGAGCCTGCAGCCGTTGTTGGACAAGGCCGAGACGCAGCTCGCACGGGTCGCGCCGGCCCGGGAGCGGGCCAGGGCCGCGCTGATCGCGGCCAGCGACGCGCTGGACGCCGTACGGGCCAAGGGGATGCGGGCCGACGACCTGGCGGCGCGGCTGGCGGCGCTGGGGCCGGAGCTGACCAAGCTGAACCAGGGCGCGGCGCGGCACGGGGTGCAGGAGACGGTGCAGCGTGCCGACCGGATCCTGCGCGACGCGGAGGCCATACGGGCCGAGGCGGCGCGGCTGCCCGAGCGGGCGGCGGAGATCGACCGGCGGCTGGTGAGCCTGCGGACCCGGGCGCAGGCGTTGCGCAATCGGGCGGACCGGGTGGATCCGGTGCTGAGCGAGCTGCGGCGGCGGTTCACCGCGGCGTGCTGGCAGGATCTCCAGCACGTGCCGGACGAGGCGGTGCGGGACGTGTCGCGGGCCGAGGGGCAGCTGCGGGAGGCGGGCGTGGCCCGGGACGAGCAGCGCTGGGCGGATGTCGGGGCGCTGATCGAGGCGGTCCGTGGTGCGCTGGACGCGACGGACGAGGCGGTGTCGGCGGCGCAGGACCGGTTGACGCGGCTGGAGGCGGTGGCGCGGGACCCGCAGGCGGAGGTGGACCGGACCCGGTTCGCGATCCGGGACGCCCAGCGGCTGGCGATGGCGGGCCGCACTGTGCCGGATCCGCGGCATGCGCGGCCGTTGGACGATGCCGTGGCGCGGGTGGGCCGGGCGTTGGAAGGGCTGGAGGGCCTGCACCCTGACTACTGGGCGTTCCTCCAGGAGATGGAGGCGGTACGGGCGTCCGTGAACCGGGTGGTGACCGGGATCCGGGAGGAACTGGGCCACGGCTAGGCCATCGCCCTGCTCCGTCCCGGCCGCCCGCGCCTCTGCCGGTCTCCGCCTCTGCCTCCGCCTCTGCTTCTGCCTCTGCCTCTGCTTCTGCGGCCCTCGCCCTCTGCTTCTGCGGCCCTCGCCGGTCGTCGCTGGTTGTCGTGGGGCGTCCGGCGACGGATGCTGGAGGGTACGGGGCGGAGCAGAGGAGGCCTCCATGGCTGCCCACACCTTCCACAAGCCGCGTGCGTCGCGGGTACCCCCGGTGTCCCACGCCCCGTATGCGCCGCATGCGGCGTACGGGTGCACCGAGCCGCATGAGCATTACGCGCCGTACGTGGCCCACGAGCCCCACGAGCCTCGTGAGGGTGAGGACCCGCACCTGGTGGCGTGGCTCGTGCAGCACGCCCTGCATCCGGTCAATGCCCGGCTCGACGAGCATCTGCCCACCGATCACAAGCTCAGCCAGGTGTACCGGGTCGGGGCGGGGCTGACCGGTGTGCTGCTGGTGGTCTTCGGGATCCTGGGTCTGGTCGACCGGATCGGGTTCTTCGACACGGGTGGCGACACGGTGCTCGCGCTGAACACCAACGGTGCGCTGAGCGTCCTGTCGATCTGTATCGGGGGCCTGCTCATCGTCGGGATGGTGGTGGGCGGGACCTTCGCGTCGACGCTGAACATCGTGCTGGGCGTGTCGTTCATCGCGAGCGGGTTCGTGAACCTCGCGCTGCTGGACACGGGGCTGAACTTCCTGGCCTTCAAGATCCAGAACGTGTTGTTCAGCTTCGTCGTCGGCGTGATGCTGATGTGGTTCGGGATGTACGGGCGGGTGGGCAGCGCGCTGCCGCACGACAATCCGTACTGGCGCGCCCGCCACCCCGAGCAGGCGGCCCGGGAGGACCGTGCGCGGCTGGCGCGGACGCGGCTCGCGCGCCCCGACACCGTCTGAGGGCTGTCCGGGAGTCGTAGCGCGCAGGCGGCGGACGCGCTTAGCCTGTGCGCATGCCTCGTTACGAATTCCGCTGCCGGACCTGCGACGACACCTTTGAGGTCAGCCGCCCCATGGCCGAGTCCTCCGCCCCCGCCGACTGCCCGGCCGGGCACGCCGACACCGTCAAGCTGCTGTCCGCCGTGGCCGTGGGCGGGTCGAGCAGCGCCCCCGCGGCCGCGCGTCCCATGGGCGGCGCGGGCGGCGGGGGCTGCTGCGGTGGTGGCGGCTGCGGCTGACACTGCGGTTACGGCTGCGGCTGCGGCTGCGGCTGCGGTCCTGCGCTACCGCTTGCGCGAGAGTGTCAGGCCGTCCGAGATCGCCAGCAGGACGGAGTCCATGCGCGGGTCCGCCGCGACGTGGTCGTTGAAGGCGCGCACGCCCGCCGCCGAGCCGGTGGCCGATTCGTCGAGGACCGTGCCGTGGAACAGCGTGTTGTCCGTGACGATCAGTCCGCCGGTCCGGAGCCTCGGGACGAGCTCCTCCCAGTAGGAGATCTGGCTCTCCTTGTCGGCGTCCACGTAGGCCATGTCGATGTGGGGCTCGGCGGGCATCGCGCGCAGGGTCTCCAGGGCCGGCGCGATGCGCAGCTCGATGCGGTCGGCGACGCCGGCTTCCTCCCAGGCCTCCTTGCCGTACGCCGTCCACTCCTCGGAGACGTCGCAGGCGATGAGGCGGCCGTCGGGCGGCAGTGCCTGGGCCATCGACAGGGCCGAGAAACCGGTGAAGGTGCCGACCTCGACGATGTGGCGGGCGCCGGTCAGGCGGACGAGGAAGGCCAGCAGCGGCCCCTGCTCCTCCGCGGACTGCATCCCGGCGACGTCGGGGAACGTGGCGTACGTCCTCGCCACCAGCCCCCGCTGGACGGCGTCCAGCGGGGGGTTGTGGTCGAGCATGTACTGGTACAGCTCGTCCGTGATCTTCGTGCTGTTGCCTTTGCTCATGCGTCCAGTCTGCCGAGCCGCCCGGTCTCGCAGGCGAATGCGCGCACTATTTCCTCGCCGGCCAGGACCCCCGCCTCGGCGAGAGCGGTCACCGAGGGCGCCGTCCAGCGCGCGTCGGCCAGTTCGCCGTGGCCGGGGCGCCAGGCGGCGTCGGCGGCCAGCAGCAGGTCGGCGTCGAGGAGCGAGTCGCCGGCGGCCAGGGTCGTGGTCGCTCCGGTGCGGCGGGCGACCTCGCGCATCGCCGCGCTCTTGGTGAGCGGGCCGGGCACGGCGTAGATCTTCCGGCCCTGGAGGGAGACCGTCCAGCCGCGCGCGCCGGCCCACTCGGTCAGGGACTTGAGCCATTCGTCGGGGACCAGGGCGCGTTCGACGACGAGGTAGGCGAAGAGGTCCTCCGCCACCCGGGCCTTGCGCAGCCACGCCGGGTCGGCGGCGGACAGCAGGTGGTCGTGGACCTCCTCCAGCGGGGCGCACTCCTCGGCGAGGCGGGCCGCGACCTGCCGCCGCCAGTCGCGGTCCGGCATGCCGTCCACGAGGAGCTGCCCGCCGTTGGCGCAGATCGCGTACCGGGCTGGGCGGCCGGGGAAGCGGATGCGCTGGTACTGCTTGCGCGTGCGGGTGGTGGTGGGGACGAAGACGACGGACGGGTCCTCGGTGAGTTCCGCCAGCAGCGCCGCGGCCGTCTCCGTCATGTAGGACAGCGGCCTGCTCTCGTGGACCTCGACGCACAGCAGCCGCGGGGCCACCGGGTCCGGCATGGTCAGACCGAGGGCGGCCGTCGAGTAGATGAGCGTACGGTCGAGGTCACTGGCTACGAGGACAGTCACTTGGAGGCCACAGCCTTTCCGTCGGCGCCGGTGGCGCCGCGCGTGTATCGGGGGTGGATGAGCCCGACGCAGGTGTAGGGCAGCCCGTCGACCTCTTCCACCGGGACGCCGCGCTGCTCGGCGAGCAGCCGTACGTGGTCCAGGTCGGCCCCGGCGCCGCGTTGCGCCAGGATCTTCCACGGCACCCGGCGCAGCAGTACGCGGGTGGTCTCGCCGACGCCGGGCTTGACGAGATTCACGTCGTGGATGCCGTACTCCTCGCTGATCCGCTCGACGGCCGCCCAGCCCTCCCACGTCGGCGTGCGGTCGGCCGCGAGGAGCTCCTTGACCTCCTCGTCGACGGCGTCCGCCACGTCGTCGAAGTGGGCGGCGACGGCGTCGACGAATTCGACGGAGACATCGGCTCCGGCGAGCTCGCGGTAGAACTTCGCGCCGTGGAAGTCGGCGGGTCCGACCAGGTCGGACCTGAGAACCGTACGCGAGATGAGTCCGGACACGGTGGAATTGAGACAGGCGGAGGGGATCAGGAAGTCCTCCCGGGTGCCGTAGGTCGGCACGCAGGAGCCGGGGTCGGCGAGGACGACGATCTCCGGGTCGAAGCCCGGGAACTCCCTCAGGGCCTCCTTCAGCTCGCGGGTGATGGCCCCCTTGCCGGTCCAGCCGTCGACGAATACGACGTCGGCGGGGTCGTGGTGGGCGGCCAGCCAGCGCAGGGCGTTGGCGTCGATACCGCGGCCTCGCACGATGGAGACGGCGTAGTGCGGCAGGTCCAGGCCGTGCCGGGCGCGGGCCCAGCGGCGCATCAGGACGCCCACGGGGGTGCCGGCGCGGGCCAGGGAGACCAGGACCGGGGAGGGTGAGCGTTCGGCGAGGACGGTCTCGGTGACCGTGCCGACGGCGCGGGCCACGCGGGCGGCGGAGGCGGTCAGGGCGCTGCGGTAGAGCTCCTGGTACTGGGGCGAGGGCTGGTACTCGACGGGCAGGGACTCGGCGTAGTGGGCGCCGCCGGCCTGGATGGCCTCCTCGCGCTCCTCGGTCGGGGCTTCGAGCTGGACACCGGAGAGGTCCTGGAGCAGCCAGCCGACGTCCTCGGGGGCGTAGGAGGAGAAGGCGGGGCCGCGCAGGGGCTCGGTCATGATCGGCTCCTGCCGGTGGTCGGGGGTACCGGCGGACGTGCCGGACGGTGGGGAAGGTGTCCGCGGAACGTAGGAGGGGACGACGGCCAGCACGAGGCGGCCGGTGTGCGGGGCGAGGGCCGCGAGGAGTCCCGTGTGCAGTTCGGGCATGTCGCCGGCCGAGTCCACGACGGCGACGACGGTGTCGAAGCCGGCGGTGTCCGAGGCACGGGCCACGTTGTAGGCGTAGCGGTCGCCTGGGCCGTCGGCGGGGGTGTCGTGGGCCGGGAAGACGAGCCGGGTGCGGATGGCGTAGCCGGGGTCGTCCACGGCGAGCACCGGGGAGCGGGTGGTGGTGGAGAAGCGGACCTCGTCGGCCGCGCCCGTCGCCTCCAGCTCCTTGGCGAGGCGCAGCGGCACGTACATCAGCTCCTCGTTGCCGAGTACGAGGACGCGTCCGGGTGCGGTGCCGAGCGCGGCCGTGAGCCGGGCGGTGAGGTCCGGCAGGGCGGCCTCCAGGCGCTGCCGGTGCGCGGGGGTGAAGCCGTGGCGGCCGCCGTCCGGGAGGCCGTGCGGCCAGTGCAGGTCGACGCGCAGGACGGGTCGCGGGCCGCCCCCCGGCCCGGCCGTGTCCGTCGCGGCGGACGGTGCGTACTCCTCGACCAGCGCTCGTCCCTTGGCGAGGACGCCGTCCGGGAGGGTGACCGTGCCCGAGGCGAGGGCGATCAGGTCCACCCGGGCGCCCAGCTCGGCGGCGAAGGCCGTGAGGCGGTCGCGGTCGGCCGGGGAGCGCATGTCGACGAGGGCGACGACCACGTAGTGCGAGCGGGGGTGGCGGGCGTGCAGGTCGCGGATGGTGTTGAGGACCGTGTTGCCGGTGGAGAACTCGTCGTCGACGAGGACGAGCGGCCCGTCGCCGGCGAGGAGCGCGGGGTTCTCGGGCAGCAGCAGGTGGGAGGTGGCGTGCGAGTGCGCCTCCTCGAAGCCGCCGGCCGCCGCCACGCCCGGCACGGGCCGCCGGGTGGAGTGCAGGTACGGGGCGGAGCCCAAGCCGTCCGCGACGCAGTGGCCGAGCCCGGTGGCGGTCTCGGCGTAGCCGAGGACCACGGCCGTCGCCGCGGCGTCGTCGCCGAGCAGGGCCCGTACGCGTGTGCCGAGCCCGTATCCGGCGGCGTACACCGTGTGCGGGGACTGCGGGACGTGCTTGCCCAGCACCTGTGAGACGAGCAGGTGTGCGCGCTTGGGGTTGCGCCGCAGGGCCAGCCCGAGCAGGTCCGTCAGCCGCGGGCTCAGCCGGGGGCCCGGCCGCGGGCCCCCTTCGGAGTCGTGCAGGGCGACGCCCAGCCGGTCCGCGACCCAGGTTCCCGACCACACCTCGTCGATCGTCTTGCCCTTCCTCGTCGTCTGCTTCGGCACCGGCCCGCTCACACCTGGAGACCGGCCGTGAGCAGGTCGACGAAGCCGACCTGCTCCTTCGCCACACCGAAGACCTCGGCGCGCAGCATGGTGCGCTCGGCCCAGGCCCGGTGGGGCTTCACCTCATTCATTTTGTTCGTATAAGCGGATCGCATCACTCCGCCGCCGCCGCGCTCGGGCCGCAGGATGTCCTGGGCGTCGCAGAACTCCTCGTGGGAGACGACCGACAGGGCGTGCACGGGCGGGACGTGGGCGGGGTGGATACAGGTCTTGCCGAGCAGCCCGTTGGCCCGGTCGAGCTCGATCTCGCGCAGCAGCCCGTCCAGGTCGTGCTCGATCAGCGCGGTGCGCAGTTCCTCGACGCCCTCCTCCAGGAAGGGGCTGCGGCGCAGCTGGGGCTTGAAGAGGCGCTGCTGGCTGCGGAAGTACTCCCAGACGGGGCCGGTCACGGTGAAGCCGGTGCCGTCGGCCCTGCTCAGGACGTTGACCACGTCCGCGATGACGCCGGCGACTATCTGGACGTCGTAGGCGGTCATGTCGGGGGTGCGGCGCAGCCCGTAGGCGGAGCAGAAGTCGGTCACGCCGAGACGCAGCGCCAGGACGCGCTCGCGGTGGCTGTTGACCGTGCGGGAGATGCCGGCGAGGGCCTCGACGCGTGTTTCGAGGTGGAGGAGCTCCGGGGTCTCCAGGACGGGCATGGCATACAGCCGGTCCCGTCCGCTCGCGGCCTCCGCCTCCGCGACGGCTTCGAGGAAGGGGATGCCGCGCCGCTCGTCGAACTTCGGGAGTACGAATCCGGCCAGGTGCCGCACCGAGCGGCCCAGGCGGCGCGCCAGGTCCGGTATCTGGTCGGGCGTGCGGACGCGGATGAAGAGCAGGGGGAGCTCGCCGGCGTCGCCGTCGAGGTCGGAGAACTGGCGGACGAGGTTCTCCTCGGCCCCGACGACATCGGCGTCGCTGATGGAGTCCTCCAGGCAGAGGACCATGGAGACGACTCCGCGGCCTGCCTGCTTGCGGATGTCCGCGGCCAGCGCGGGGCGGGTGGCGGGGCTGTAGAGGGTGGCTCCGAGGGCCGCCGCGAGGACGCGGGCGGGCGAGGCCCCGGTGAATTCCGCCGGTTCCTGGTGGAAGAGGTCCTTACGGACCGTGGGCGATACGTGCCCAAAGTGACGCATGTGCTTCCCCCGTACAACCTCGGCGGCCCAACTGGCATGGCCGGTAATAGTACGTACGAACGTGAGTCAAGAGTTCCTCAAGCACATGAAGTTCAGGTAACCCTCTTGCACCATGCCCAGCTCTCGCGATCGGTACAAGGGCTACGGGGGGCCGCATTGTCCCGCTCCACCCCGGGAGGGCAGGATGACATGCATGACGCACGCGATGCAGAAGGGCTCGAACATCCCGGTGGCCCCCGTGGCGGTCCGGGCGGTGCTGCGCTGGACCGGCGGCCCCCAGGTGCCGGACGTGGACGCCTCGGCGCTGCTGGTGGGCCCGGACGGCCGGGTGCGTTCGGACGAGGACTTCGTCTTCTACAACCAGCCCCGGCACCCCTCGGGGGCCGTCTGGCGCCTCGGCAAGAAGCAGATCGGCGACGCGATCACCGACGCCGTCCAGGTGGACCTGCGCACGGTGACGCCGAGCGTGGACCGGATCCTGGTGGTCGCCTCGGCCGAGGACGTCCCCTTCGAGCGGGTCCGCGACCTGCGGATCCTGCTCTACGACGCCACGGCGACCGGCGGCTCCGAGCCGCTGGCCTACTTCGACGTACGGCCCGAGACCGGCGCGGAAACGGCGCTGATCTGCGGGGAGCTGTACCGCCGGGGCGAGGGGTGGAAGTTTCGGGCGCTCGGCGAGGGCTACTCCGACGGCCTGGTCGGCCTGGCGACCGACCACGGGATCTCGGTCGACGAGAACGCCGCCGAGCCCGACACGGGCGCCGGTGCCGGCGCCGCGGCCGCCACGGCGGGCCCCGTCTCCGAGCAGACGGCCCTGATGGCCCCGCCGACGCAGGCTCCGCCGACCGCCCAGCCCGCGTACGGCTACCCGCAGCCGGTGTCCCCGGCTCCGGTGCCGGGTCCGGGCGGCGACCCGTCCTTCCGGCTGCCGGCGCAGGGCCCGCAGTTCATCCGCCGGTGAGGGTGGTCGGCGCGGGGCCGGGCGCACAACCGATTCCGGTGCCCCGGGCTTCCGAGGGATCCGGGGACGTCCCGGTCTCAGGGAACACCCGGGGCTCAGGGAACACCTGGGGCTCAGAGGGCCCAGCGGGCTCCGCTCACCTCTTGCTGCTTTTGTAGCCCCGCCCCCACTGGAGCCCCCAGCCGTACAGCCGGTCCAGCTCCGACTGGAACCCGTAGACGAACTTCACCTCGCGCTTGACGACGAGCTCGCCCTTGGCCTTTTCCAGGGAGACGACGGCACAGGAGCGGGCCTGCGGGTGCCGCTCGTCCAACGGGATCTCGATCCTCGGGCCCGTCACGGGGTAGAGGGTGACCATGGCGTGCGTCCGGTCGAAGGCCGGGGTCTGGTCGTAGATGTAGACGAAGACCAGCAGCCGCTTGATCTCGTCGGCGTGGTCGAGGTTGATGTAGAGGGTCTCTCCCGACCCCGAGCCGAACCGGTCGTCGCCGCTGAGCTTGACGTACGGCGGGTCGTTGAGGTCGCCCAGCAGGTTGCCCAGCGGCTGGACGGCGCCGCGGGTGCCGTCGGTCAGTTCGTACAGGCAGCCCATGTCGAGGTCGACGTTGACCATGCCCTGGGTGTGCGCCTGCACCATGTCCGGCTTGAACAGCTGGAACGGGTGGCGGAAGAGCTGGCCGCTCTGGCCGGAGCGGCCGCCGATATCGGAGGTCCGCATGCGCCACGACAGGTTGACCCGCAGATTGCCGTGGACGGCGCCCTGCCTGGTGAGCGACACCGTCGATTGCCGCTTGGTCAGCTCGATCGCGTTCGACGAGGCACTGCCCGACTGGAACTGCACGGCCCGACTGCCCAAGATGCCGTCGAAGAAGCCCATCCCTACCCCCTGGTCCTGATCCCCTGGTCCCCGCGAAGACTACGGAAACGGGGCGGCCCGCCGGGTCCGTGAACCCGGCGGACCGCCCCGCAGTGGAGCGTTCCGCATTAACGCCGCGGTCATGCCTCGGCGGTGGAACCCTCGAGCTCCAGGCGCTTGTTGCGGCGCACCGAGGACCAGAAGGAGGCCGCGATCAGCACCACGCCGATGAGGCCGGTGATGATCTCGCTGATCTCGTGCTGGATGGTGACCAGCAGGATGACGGCGAGCGCGCCGATCGCGTAGTGCGCGCCGTGCTCCAGGTAGACGTAGTCGTCCAGGGTGCCCTGGCGGACCAGGTAGACCGTGAGCGAACGGACGTACATGGCTCCGATGCCGAGGCCGAGCGCCATCCAGAAGATGTGGTTGGTGATGGCGAAGGCGCCGATGACCCCGTCGAAGGAGAACGACGCGTCGAGGACCTCGAGGTAGAGGAACAGGAAGAACGCGGCCTTGCCGGCCAGGCCGACTGCGGAGACGGGCTTGCCCGCGGCCTTGGCCTTCTCCTCCTCCTCGTGCTCGCGCTCCTCTTCCTCCTCCAGCTTGTCCTCGAAGTACGAGGACAGGCCGCCGACGATCAGGTAGGTGATCAGGCCCGCGACGCCGGCGAGCAGCACGGTGGCGGACTTGTCCGCGTGGCCGGTGCTGGTGTGGGCGTTGACGGCGAAGGTCATCGCCGAGACCAGCAGGGCGATCAGGGCGATGCAGACCGACAGCATGTCGACCTTGCCGAGCTTGGCCAGCGGACGCTCCAGCCAGGCCAGCCACTTGTGGTCGCGGTCCTCGAAGATGAAGTCGAGGAAGATCATCAGCAGGAACATTCCGCCGAACGCGGCGATGGCCGGGTGGGCGTCGGTGACCAGGGCCTCGTACTGCTCGGGGTGGTCCAGGGCCAGCTCGATCGCCTCGATGGGGCCGACCTTGGCGCTGATGGCGACGATCGCCACCGGGAAGACCAGCCGCATACCGAAGACGGCGATCAGGATGCCGATGGTGAGGAAGATCTTCTGCCAGAAGGCATTCATCTTCTTCAGGATTCCGGCATTGACGACCGCGTTGTCGAAGGACAGCGAGATTTCGAGGATCGACAGGATCAGTACGACCCCGAACGCCTCCCACCCCCACTGCCACGCGGCAAAGGCGAGGCCGAGCGCCGTGATGGCGAACGACCAGCCGAAGGTTTTCAGAACCACTGGCACCTGGCACCCCATGCGTCTTGTAAGGCTTTACGAAACGTTGACCCCGAAGTCTAGAGCGATGCCCCGGAGCCCCGACGCGTACCCCTGCCCCACCGCCCGGAACTTCCATTCGCCGCCGTACCGGTAGACCTCACCGAAGATCATCGCCGTCTCGCTGGAGGCGTCCTCGGAGAGGTCGTAGCGGGCCAGTTCCTGACCGTCGGCCTGATTGACCACGCGGATGAATGCGTTGCTGACCTGGCCGAAGCTCTGTCGGCGGGCGTCCGCCTCGTGGATCGAGACCGGAAAAACGATCTTGTCCACGTTCTCCGGCACCTTGGCCAGGTCGATGATGATCGACTCGTCGTCGCCGTCGCCCTCGCCCGTGAGGTTGTCCCCCGTGTGTTCGACGGAGCCCTCGGGGCTCTTCAGGTTGTTGTAGAAGACGAAGTACTCGTCCCCCAGCACCCTGCCGCCGTTGCAGAGCAGCGCGCTGGCGTCGAGGTCGAAGTCGGCTCCCGTGGTCGAGCGCGCGTCCCATCCGAGACCGATCAGAACCCTGGTGAGGTTCGGTGCGGCCTTGGACAGGGAGACATTGCCCCCCTTGGCGAGTGTGACGCCCATGTTGTGGTCCTCCCCGGACGACGGTGCGGCGATGTGGCGGTGGTGCGGTGAAGCGGGCGGAGCAGCGGTGCGGTGGAGCGGTCAGGCGGACGGGACAGCGATGCGGTGGTGCGGGGGAAGCGCGTCCGGCGCCGTACACACAGTGCACGGCGCCGGACGGACGAACTGCTCTCGGACTCAGACGTTGACGCCGAAGTCCTGCGCGATGCCGCGCAGGCCGGAGGCGTAGCCCTGGCCGATGGCGCGGAACTTCCACTCCGCGCCGTTGCGGTAGAGCTCGCCGAAGACCATGGCGGTCTCGGTCGAGGCGTCCTCGGAGAGGTCGTAGCGGGCGAGCTCGGTGTTGTCGGCCTGGTTCACCACGCGGATGTAGGCGTTGCGGACCTGGCCGAAGCTCTGCTGGCGGGTCTCGGCCTCGTAGATCGAGACCGGGAAGACGATCTTTGCGACGTCGCCCGGGACACCGGCGAGGTTGACCTTGATCGCCTCGTCGTCGCCCTCGCCCTCACCGGTGGTGTTGTCGCCGGTGTGCTCGACCGAGCCGTCGGGGCTCTTCAGGTTGTTGAAGAAGACGAAGTTCGCGTCGCTGGCGACCTTGCCCTGGTCGTTGGTCAGGATCGCGCTGGCGTCGAGGTCGAAGTCGACACCGGTGGTGGTGCGAGCGTCCCAGCCCAGACCGACGATGACCGCCGTCAGGTTAGGCGCGGCCTTGGTCAGCGAGACGTTGCCGCCCTTGCTGAGGCTGACTCCCACGGGTCCTCCATTGGGTTCTGTGTGGGGCGGTGCCCCGTCGTGCGGTTGCTACCGGATCAACGTTTCGATCCTAGTGACGGGTTCCCGCCTGTAAGCGGTTTTCGCAGGGAACTGCACGTAACGGACCGTGCAGGCGCACTCAGAGGCTGTCGAGCGCCTTGAGGTACTCGTTCAGGTCACGCGCGTCGGGCAGTCCGTTGACGACAGTCCAGCGCACCACGCCGTCCTTGTCGATGATGAAGGTGCCGCGGACCGCGCAGCCCTTGTCCTCGTCGAAGACGCCGTAGGCGCGCGAGGTCTCGCCGTGCGGCCAGAAGTCCGACAGCAGCGGGTACTCCAGGCCCTCCTGCTCGCCGAAGACCCGCAGGGTCGGCACGGAGTCGTTGGAGACGGCGAGGAGCTGGACGTCGTCGTTCTGGAAGCGCGGGAGCTGGTCGCGCAGCTCGCACAGCTCGCCGGTGCAGACGCCGGTGAAGGCGAACGGGTAGAAAAGCAGCACCACGGCCTTCTCCCCCCGGAAGTCGGAGAGCCGCACGGTGGCGCCGTGGTTGTCCTTGAGCTCGAAGTCCGGGGCCTTGTCGCCGACCTCGATCGCCATCTCTCGTTTCCCTTCGTTCCCGCATCCCCGCGTTGGGCTGTTCGGGTGAGTCACAGCCTAGATCCTGACCGGGCGTCCCCGGGTCCGTGAAACGCGTGGAAGGCACGAAACGCACACACCCCGCCGACCGGGGTCACCTGGTCGGCGGGGTGTGGAAGCGTGTCCGCTCGGCAGCGGGCGCGGCTCAGCGCTTGGACTTGGCGGCGGTCTTGGGCGTCACCAGCTTGGTGGCGGCCCATTCCTTGCCGACGCTGACGCTCCTGGTCTGCGAGAGGCCGGCGGTCTCGGCGGCCTCGCTGATGTCGCTGGCCTCGACGTAGCCGTCACGGCCCGTCTTGGGGGTCAGCAGCAGGATCAGTGCGCCGTCCTCGACCAGCTCGGTGGCATCGACCAGCGCGTCCGTCAGATCGCCGTCGTCCTCGCGGAACCACAGCAGAACCGCGTCGGCGACGTCGTCGTACTCCTCGTCGACGAGTTCGCCGACGAGTTCTTCGACGAGGTCACGGAATTCCTGATCGACGTCGTCGTCGTAGCCGATCTCCTGGACCACCTGTTCGGACTGGAAACCCAGCCGGGCGGCCAGGCTCTCCGCGTGGTCCGCGGTCGCGCTCACGGGGTGCCTCCTGCTCATGTTCGGTGAATGTCTTCGGCGGCGCGCGTACGCGCAGCATTGGGCGTAGTCCACACGGGCGCGGCGGATCGCGCAAGTACCCGGCCGCCGAGACCGTCGAAACGGTGACGATTGCGGCCGTCTCGCCGCAACTTTCAGCGTGCCCGTGTGCACCTCTGGTGATTCATCCCACACCATTCCAGCTCATTCGCATCGCATGAGGACTTTCCTACCTGTTTGAGGGACGAACGGCCTCCCGGGGTCGGCGACCGGCCTGGGCGTAAGGTTGCGATTTGGTCGCACTTGCCACTCCGCACCGCGGAACCGGACCCGTCCACACCTTGCCGGGTCTCCCCGCCGATCGCAGGGATTACCCAGTGGTACGGATGACGATTACGGCCGAGCGTAAGACCATGGGAGGCGGCGCCCCCCAGTTACGGCCTCAGTACGACTCCCCCGAAAGCGAAGGAACAGCGTGGCTTCCGCATCCGATCGCAATCCGATCATCATTGGCGGCCTCCCGAGTCAGGTCCCGGACTTCGATCCGGAGGAGACGCAGGAGTGGCTCGACTCCCTGGACGCAGCGGTCGACGAGCGGGGCCGTGAACGGGCCCGCTACCTCATGCTGCGGCTGATCGAGCGGGCGCGCGAGAAGCGCGTGGCCGTGCCCGAGATGCGCAGCACGGACTACGTCAACACGATCGCCACCAAGGACGAGCCGTTCTTCCCCGGGAACGAGGAGATCGAGCGCAAGGTCCTGAACGCCACCCGGTGGAACGCGGCCGTCATGGTCTCGCGCGCCCAGCGTCCCGGGATCGGCGTCGGCGGCCACATCGCCACGTTCGCCTCCTCCGCCTCCCTCTACGACGTGGGCTTCAACCACTTCTTCCGGGGCAAGGACGAGGGCGACGGCGGCGACCAGATCTTCTTCCAGGGCCACGCCTCCCCCGGTATCTACGCCCGCGCCTATCTCCTGGACCGGCTCACGGAGCAGCAGCTCGACGCGTTCCGCCAGGAGAAGTCGAAGGCGCCGTACGGCCTCTCCAGCTACCCGCACCCGCGGCTGATGCCGGACTTCTGGGAGTTCCCGACCGTCTCGATGGGCCTCGGCCCGCTGGGGGCCATCTACCAGGCCCGGATGAACCGGTACATGGAGGCGCGCGGGATCGCGGACACCTCCAAGTCCCACGTTTGGGCGTATCTCGGCGACGGCGAGATGGACGAGCCGGAGTCGCTCGGCCAGCTGTCGATCGCCGCCCGCGAGGGCCTGGACAACCTGACCTTCGTCGTGAACTGCAACCTGCAGCGCCTCGACGGTCCGGTCCGCGGCAACGGCAAGATCATCCAGGAGCTGGAGTCGCAGTTCCGGGGCGCCGGCTGGAACGTCATCAAGCTGATCTGGGACCGCTCCTGGGACCCGCTGCTGGCCCAGGACCGCGACGGCATCCTGGTCAACAAGATGAACTCCACGCCGGACGGGCAGTTCCAGACGTACGCCACCGAGTCGGGCGCGTACATCCGCGAGCACTTCTTCGGCGGCGACCAGCGGCTGCGCGCGATGGTCGAGAACATGACCGACTACCAGATCCAGCACCTGGGCCGCGGCGGCCACGACCACAAGAAGGTCTACGCGGCGTACGCGGCGGCCAAGGCGCACAAGGGCCAGCCGACGGTGATCCTGGCCCAGACGGTGAAGGGCTGGACGCTCGGCCCCAACTTCGAGGGCCGCAACGCCACGCACCAGATGAAGAAGCTGACGGTCGACGACCTCAAGCGCTTCCGCGACCGCCTGCACATCCCGATCACGGACGCGCAGCTGGAGAGCGGCGCCCCGCCGTACTACCACCCGGGCCGCAATTCGCCCGAGATCCAGTACATGCACGACCAGCGCAGTGCGCACGGGGGCTACGTCCCGACCCGTGTGGTGCGCGCCAAGCCGCTGCAGCTGCCGGACGAGAAGACCTACGCGGCCGCCAAGAAGGGCTCGGGCCAGCAGTCGATCGCCACCACGATGGCCTTCGTCCGCATCCTGAAGGACCTGATGCGGGACAAGGAGATCGGCAAGCGCTTCGTGCTGATCGCGCCCGACGAGTACCGCACCTTCGGTATGGACGCCTTCTTCCCGAGCGCCAAGATCTACAACCCGCTGGGCCAGCAGTACGAGGCGGTCGACCGCGAGCTGCTGCTCGCGTACAAGGAGTCCCCGACCGGCCAGATGCTGCACGACGGCATCTCGGAGGCGGGCTGCACGGCCTCGCTGATCGCCGCTGGTTCGGCGTACGCAACGCACGGCGAGCCGCTGATCCCGGTGTACGTCTTCTACTCGATGTTCGGTTTCCAGCGCACGGGTGACCAGTTCTGGCAGATGGCCGACCAGCTCGCGCGCGGTTTCGTCCTGGGCGCGACCGCCGGACGGACCACCCTGACGGGTGAGGGCCTGCAGCACGCGGACGGTCACTCCCAGCTGCTGGCGTCGACGAACCCGGGCTGTGTGGCCTACGACCCGGCCTACGGGTACGAGATCGCGCACATCGTCCAGGACGGTCTGCGCCGGATGTACGGGCCCGAGGCCGAGGACGTCTTCTACTACCTGACGGTCTACAACGAGCCGATCCAGCATCCGGCGGAGCCGGCGGGCGTCGACGTGGACGGCATCCTCAAGGGCGTCCACCGGGTCTCGCAGGGCACCACGGGCACCATCCCGGCGCAGCTGATGGCGTCCGGCGTGGCGGTGCCGTGGGCGCTGGAGGCCCAGCGGATCCTCGCCGAGGAGTGGAACGTCCGGGCGGATGTCTGGTCGGCCACCTCCTGGAACGAGCTGCGGCGCGAGGCCGTCGAGGTGGAGGAGTACAACCTGCTCCACCCGGAGGAGGAGCAGCGCGTCCCGTACGTGACGCGGAAGCTGTCGGGTGCGGAGGGGCCGTTCGTGGCGGTCTCGGACTGGATGCGGTCGGTTCCGGACCAGATCTCGCGGTGGGTGCCCGGCGCGTACACCTCGCTGGGCGCGGACGGCTTCGGTTTCGCGGACACGCGCGGTGCGGCCCGGCGCTTCTTCCACATCGACGCCCAGTCGGTGGTGCTGGCGACGCTGACCGAGCTGGCGAAGGCGGGGAAGGTGGACCGCTCGGTGCTGAAGCAGGCCGTCGACAAGTACCAGCTGCTCGACGTGGCGGCGGCGGACCCGGGCGCGGCCGGCGGCGACGCCTGACCCTGCCTGGGGCGGGGTGACGCCGCGTAGGCGGTCCTGGGCGCGGGCCCCGGCTTCGGCCGGGGACCGCGCCTCTTTACGCGTTGCCTACGATGCTCCGCATGAAGGAACCATCCCGCCAGCTGCTGTGGGAGCGGCGGACCCAGACCCCGCTGCTCGTCCTCGCCGTGGCCTTCGCCGTGGCGTACGCCGTGCCCATCGTCGCGCCGGACGCGAGCGCACGGGTGCACGGCGCCTGCACCCGAGTGGAGTGGGTGGTGTGGGGGGCCTTCGCCGCCGACTACCTGGTGCGCCTGGTCCTGTCGCAGGACCGCGTGCGGTTCGTGCGGACCCACTGGCTGGACCTGGCGGCCGTGGTGCTGCCGCTCGTGCAGCCGCTGCGGCTGCTGCGGCTCGTGGCCACGTTGATGCTGGTGGGCCGGCGGGCCCGGATGGCACCGCAGATCCAGCTGACGACGTACGTGGCCGGGTCGGTCGTCGGGCTGCTGATGTTCGGCTCGCTGGCCGTACTGAGCGTGGAGCGGGACGCACCCGACGGGAACATCAAGAACCTGGGCGACGCCGTGTGGTGGTCCTTCACCACGATGACGACGGTCGGGTACGGCGACCACTCCCCCACCACCGGCCTGGGCCGGTTCCTGGCGGTCGGACTGATGCTGTCCGGGATCGCGCTGCTCGGTGTGGTGACCGCCAACATCGCCGCGTGGTTCATCTCCCGCTTCGAGCGCGACGACCAGGCCGAGCGGCTCCAGCTGGCGGCGATCCGCGAGCTCCAGGCGGAGGTACGGGCGCTGCGCGGGGAGGTCGCCCGGCTGGGCGGCGCGGCGGACGCGGCCGTGGCCCCGCCCGCCCTCGCGCAGCCGGGCGCCCCGGCGCAGCGGGAAGCTACCGCTCCCACACCTTGAAGGCCCGTACCTGGTAGGGGGACTGGGGCAGCCAGACGCCGTCGCCCGGGTAGGTCTGGAACTCGCCGGTCTCCGCGCACTCCGCCGACTGGTACGTGGTGACGGGGCGCCCGGTGCGGTTCACCAGCGACTGGGCGCTGGTGCCGGCCGGCAGGGCGGTGCAGCTGTTGATGTCCAGGGTGCTCAGCTCGTGGGTCTGCCGGGTGCCCTTGAAGTCCGGTTTGGCCCAGAGGCACAGCTGTCCGCTCGCGCAGGCCCCGAGGCCCGGCGGGCCCGCGGCGTGTGCCGGGCCGGCGCTGGTCGGGATGAGGGCGGCCAGGGCGAGGGCGGCCGCGGCGAGGACGGTGGTGAGGCGCGTGGTTCCACACGTACGCATGACGGGTCAACTCCTTGTGGACTGCGGGCGCCCGGACCGCTTCCGGTGCTCCGCTGACACCACGCTGACCTGCGGTGACGCCCGGGCGGAAGAGGTTCGGGGCCGGTCCATCCTGATAGGCGACAGCCGCGGCGGAACCCTCCGGAGGTCCTTTCACGCGCGCGGAGTTGACCCGTCCGGGAGCCTGCGCGGCGGCCCCGCCCGGCCCGGTGCGGCTCTGGGAGGCCCGCCCGGCCGACCCGAACGTGTCATCCGGACCCGGCCCGGCACACCTTCGCAAACGGCTCGGCACGGCTCGGCCAATCGGCCGCCGGGCCGTCGGTCACGGGTACTCTGACCGCCCACTCGGCGTCAGAAAGGAGCCCGGCGGTGGCGATCGACGAGGGGACGGCGCCGGCCGCGCCGGTGGCCGGACTGCGCGAACGCAAGAAGCTGCGCACCCGCGGCGCGCTGTTGCGCGCCGCGCTCGTGCTCTTCGTGTCCCAGGGGTACGAGCGCACCACCGTCGACGAGATCGCCGCAGCGGTGGCCGTGTCCCAGCGCACTTTCTTCCGCTACTTCGCCAACAAGGAAGAGGTCGTCTTCGCCGTCCAGGACCTGGTGGATTCGCACTTCGTCGCCGAGCTGCACGCCCGGCCGGCGGCCGAGGGGCCGCTCGAGGCGCTGCGGGGCGCCGTGCTCGCCGCGTGGGACACGGTCGAGGACGCCCTCGGCGGGGTGGTCCCGGTCGACCTCTACCTGCGCAGCTACCGGCTGATCGAGGCCACCCCGGCTCTGCTCGCGGTGCACCTGCGGCGCTCCACGGAGCTCGAGGAGCGGATCTCCAGGCTGATCGCCGCCCGCGAGGGGCTGGACGTGGACGCCGACCCGCGGCCCCGGGTGGCCGTCGCGGCGTTCTTCGGAGTGATGAGGGTCACGGGGCGGCTCTGGGGGCAGGGCGGCGACACGAGCGTGGAGGCGATCCGCCGACTGACGGACGGTTACCTCGACGGCATCGGCCCAGCTCTGGCGGGGCACTGGCGCTGAACCGCCACCAGAAGACGGCATTTCGGATCTTTCGCCCGGGTCTCGGGGGTCGGCCGGCCGCTCCTCACGGTGTCCCACGGTCGGGCGTGAACCGTGTCACCCGGCGCGCCGCGCCCGGAATCGGTCTCCTACGCTGGTCCCAGTGAATCTGCCCGGCCTCGCCCACACCACCGTTTCAGGCGCCGACCCGCGCCCGGCCGCCCTGCGCACCCTGCTCGCGCTGGCGGTCGTCTTCGTCATGCTGGCGACCACCGGCTGGACGGCCGTGCACCGCCCCGAGGGGGGCACGCCGCTGCGCGCCGCCGCCCTCGACGCCTGGTCCAAGGCCCGGTTGGACGGCCGCCCGGTGCCGCCGGCGGACGCCCCGGTGCGGACGGTGGCCCGCTTCTTCGCCGGCCTCGACGGCGCCCAGCGGGCCCGCCTCGCCGACGGCTACCCGTTCGTCGTCGGCAACCTCGACGGGGCGCCCGCCGCCACCCGCTACCGGGCCAACCGGCGCGGTCTGGAGGAGGCCCGGCTGGTCGAGGAGGCCCGCAGCCACGACGTCGCGCTGACCCCGGCCGACCGGGCCGAGGCCACCCGGCGTGCGCACCGCTTCGCCTCGCTCGCCGAACCGGGCCGCCAGATCCTCGCGTTCGACCCCACCGGCGGCGGCCGGGTGGCCGAGGTCTTCGGCGACCTCGACGGCGCCGAGCGGGTGTCGGTGATCGTTCCGGGCGTGGACACCGACCTCCTCACCTTCGAGCGCACCCAGCGCCGGCTGACCTCCCCGGTCGGGATGGCCGAGGCCCTGTACGAGGCCGAGCGGCAGGCCGCGCCGCAGAGCCGGACCGCGGTCGTCGCCTGGGCCGGCTACACCGCCCCCACCGGGGTGGGCATGGACGCCGCCACCGGCCGGATGGCCTTCGACGGCGCCGTCCGGCTGAAGACCCTGACGGTGTCCCTGCCCGGGAACTCGAGCGTGGCGCTGTTCTGCCACAGCTACGGGTCGGTGGTGTGCGGGGTCGCCGCGCACGAGCTGCCCAGACGGGTGACGGACGTGGTGGTGGCGGGCAGCCCCGGCATGCGGGCGGAGAACGTCGCGGGTCTGCGCACCTCGGCGCGGGTCTGGGCGACGCGCGACGAGGGCGACTGGATCGCGGACGTGCCCCATCTGGAGGTCGGCGGCGTGGGCCACGGCGCCGATCCGGTGTCCCCGGAGTTCGGCGCGCGGCTGCTGTCCTCGGCCAGGGCCAAGAGCCACACCGGCTATTTCACGCCAGGTACGGATTCGATGGCCAACTTCGCCAAGATCGGAACCGGCGCGTTCGGTTCCGTTGTGTGCGCGACCGGCGACGACGCGTGTCGGCGTGGAATTTCCGGGACAGAGCAGGACTGACGCGCGTAGAGGCGCGGAAATCGGCCACTGCATCGAGGGGGACGCACGGGGGTGGCTCCCTTTACCATGTGGCGCATGGGTGACGTACTGGCCGGAAACCATGCCGTCTGGGAGTTCGACTCGGACTCGGTGCTCATCCGCTTCGCACGGGGGATGCGGGCGCCAAGACTGTGGCAAGCGCTGGGTTCGCGCCGGATCCCCCTGGAAGCGGTGTCCGCTGTGACCGTGACCGCCGGAAGGCGGGGCACGGTGGTTCTGCGTGCCGTCCCGCGCCCGGGCGCGGATCCGCTGATGGAGGCCGCCGCCGGCCAGCTGAAGGAAGCGTGCGACCCGTACCGGATGGTGCTGCCGGGCGACCGGGCGACGTCCGCCGCCGCGTTCGCCGCCGCCCTGCGCGCGCAGCTCGGGCCCGACGCCGCCGAGCCGGCCCCGCGCTTCCTGGTCGACGTACCGCAGCCGCCGCTCCAGCTGAAGGCGTACGACGCCCGGGTGGGCTTCGACGGCTCCTCGGTCGCCTTCCACTGGTCGCGCACCGGCGCCACCGGCACGAAGTGGAAGGCGGGCGACCAGCAGTACCCGCTGGCCGAGCTCACCGGCGTCGAGTGGCGCTCCCCGGGCGGCACCGGCGGGCACCTGCGGCTGCTGCTGCGGGAGCCCCGGCCGACCCCGGCCGACCCCCGACCGGACCACGACCTCGCGACGGCCGTCTTCGGCGTGGGCTACGGGGCGGTCCACGAGTCGCTGCCGTTCGCCGCGGCCGTCCTCGCCGCCACGCGCAGCCGCACCCCGGTCGCCGCCGCCCGCGGCCGCTCCGGCGACGAACGGCTGCGGCACCTCGGCGAGCTCTACTCGGCCGGCCTCCTGACCGACGGCGAGTACGCCACCCTCCGGGACCGCTTCACCGCCGAACCCCGGTAGGCGTGTCGCGGGACCGAGGTGGCCTACGCCTCCCGGGCCGCCGAGGTGGAGGTCATGTCCGGGTAGCGGTCCCCGGCGACCTGCGCGGCGATCGGCTCCAGCAGTGCCAGTTCCGCCGGCGCCAGGGTGATCCGGGTCGCCGCGATGTTCTCGCGCAGCCGCTCCGCCCGGCGGGTCCCCGGGATCGGGACCACGGTCAGCCCGTGCACCACCGCGCGCTGCTGCACCCAGGCGAGGGCGATCTGCGCGGCACTCGCACCCCGCGCCTCCGCGATCTCCCGGACCGGGGCCAGCAGCGCCGCGTTGGTCCTCGCGTTGTCGCCGGTGAACCGCGGCTGGTGGCGCCGGAAGTCGTTCTGCGACAGCTCCGCGGACGCGTCCGCGAAGGCCCCGGTCAGGAAGCCCCGGCCGAGCGGGGAGTACGGCACGAACGCCACGCCCAGCTCCGCCGCCGCGGCCACCGCGCTGCGCTCCACGTCCCGGCTGAACAGCGACCACTCCGACTGCAGCGCCGCGATCGGGTGCACGGCGTGCGCCTCGCGCAGCTCCGCGCCGGTGACCTCGCTCAGCCCGAGATGGCGCACCTTGCCCTCCCGCACCAGCTCCGCCATGGCGCCCACCGACTCGGCGAGCGGCACGGCCGGGTCGCGCCGGTGCATGTAGTAGAGGTCGATGACATCCACTCCGAGCCGGCGCAGGCTGCCCTCGACGGCGGCGCGGAGGTAAGCGCGGTCGTTGCGGACGCCCCGGAAGGCGGGGTCGTCGTTGCGCACCATGGCGAACTTCGTCGCCAGGGTGATGTCGCCCCGGTGCGCGGCGACGAACGGGGCCAGGAACTCCTCGTTGCGGCCGCGGCCGTAGACGTCCGCCGTGTCGAAGAGGGTGACCCCCGCGGCCAGCGCCGCCTCCAGGGTCTCCCGGGCGGCCGCCTCGTCGGTGTCCCCGTAGAACTCGCTCATGCCCATGCAGCCCAGGCCCTGGACGCCGACCGCGGGGCCGCCCCTGCCGAGCTCGGCCTGCTCCAGTGTGTCTGCGTACTCCGTCATTGCCGTCCCTTCCCCGAAACCGTCTTCATCGCGTACATGTCGATCTTGTAGTCCAGTACGGCCAGTGCGTCCGTCAGCTCGGCCATCCGGGCCCGCACCTCGCTCCGTGTCCGTTCCAGCAGCTCACGGCGTTCCTCGACGGTGTGCTCGCCCTCGCGGACCAGCTCGGCGTAGCGGACCATGTCGGCCACCGACATCCCCGTGGCGCGCAGCTTGCCCACGAAACGCAGCCAGTCGAGGTCCTTGTCGGTGAAGCGGCGCTGGCCCGAGTGGGAGCGGTCCACGTGCGGCATCAGGCCGATCCGCTCGTACCAGCGCAGTGTGTGCTGGCTCAGACCGGTCCGGGCCTCCACCTCGCTGATCGTGTACCGCGCCTGCGTCAGGGCCCGGCTTTGGCTCAGGCTTTGGCTCTGGCTCATGGCCCCCACGCTAAAACCCTTGAGCGCACTCCAAGCAAGTAGGCTCGGCCGCATGGACAGCAAGGAGGCCGCGAGCGGCATGGAAACCCTGCGGATCATCGAGACCTGGCCGGTGGACACCGCCGCCGCGGCCGTCGTACGCGCCGACGGGAGCCTCGCCGGCTCGCACGGACCCGTCGACCACCGCTTCGCGCTGGCGTCGGTCACCAAGCCGCTCGCCGCGTACGCCGCCCTCGTGGCCCACGAGGAAGGGGCGGTCGAACTGGACGAGCCGGCCGGGCCCGAGGGGGCGACGGTCCGTCATCTGCTCGCGCACACCAGCGGCCTGGCGTTCGACGAGCACCGCGCGATGGCCGCGCCCGGTACGCGCCGGCTGTACTCGAACGCGGGCTTCGAGGTGCTCGGCGACCACATCGCCAAGGCCACTGGCATCCCCTTCGCGGAGTACGTGCACCAGGCGGTCTTCGAGCCGCTGGGCATGGCGTCGACCACCCTGGACGGGTCGCCCGCCAAGGACGGCGTCTCCACCGTCTCCGACCTGCTGCGCTTCGCGGCCGAACTCCAGGCGCCCCGACTGCTCGACGTCCGCACGGTCGCCGAGGCCACCTCGGTCGTCCACCCCGGCCTCAAGGGCGTCCTGCCGGGTTACGGAAGCCAGTCCCCCAACGACTGGGGCCTCGGCATGGAGATCCGCGACGGCAAGTCCCCGCACTGGACCGGCCTGACCTCCTCCCCGCGCACCTTCGGCCACTTCGGCCAGGCCGGCACCTTCCTGTGGGTGGACCCGGACGCCCGCGCCGCGTGCGTGGCGCTGACCGACCGGCCCTTCGGCCCGTGGGCGGTCGAGGCCTGGACCCCGTTCACCGACGCGGTCCTGGCCGAGCTCCGCTCCGCGTAGTCCGGCGTAGTCCCGCGTAGTCCGGCGTAGTCCCGCGTAGTCCACGTGGTGCCGCGTAGCCCGCGAGGTGCCGGCCCACCCCGCGTGATGCCGCGTTGCCCGGGCTAGGCCGGCAGTTCCCAGATCAGCAACTCCCCCGGGGACCCGGCGACGATCTCGAGTCCCTCCTCGGCGGTGATCCGCGCCGAGTCCCCGGGGCCCAGCTCCGCACCGTCCAGGCGCAGGTCCCCGCGCACGACGTGCAGGTAGACCCGCTCGGCGGCCGGCACGGCGACCCGCTCGCCCGCGCCGGGACGCCGTACGTGCAGGGCGGCGCCGGCCGCGGGCACCTCGTAGGGCGTGCCGTCGGGGACGCCCCTCAGCACTTCGTACGAGGGATCGCCGCCCGCAGTGAGCGGCGACAGCCACATCTGCACGAAGCGCAGCGGCCGCTCGCCGTCGTTGCGCTCCACGTGGCGCGCCCCGGATCCGGCGCTGAGCCGCTGCACGTCCCCGGGCCCGACGGTGCTCTTCTCGCCGGTGCTGTCCTGGTGGGTGAGTTCGCCGTCGATCACCCAGGTCACGATCTCGGTGTGGCTGTGCGGGTGCTCGTCGAAGCCGGCGCCGGCCGCGAGGGTTTCCTCGTTGCAGGCGAGGACGGGGCCGAAGCGCAGGTTGTCCGGGTCGTAGAAGGACCCGAAGGAGAAGGCGTGCCGGGTGGTGATCCCGGCTGCCGGGTCCCCTCCCTCGTACCGGTCGGCGCCACGGCGTACATCAATCATGAGGGCCACGGTAGTCCCAGCGGTGCTGCGGAGCCGGGCCCGGACACGGGACCGGGCTCGGCGCAGCGTTCCCGATAAGGCAGTCTTGTCCCGTGCCCCAACCCGAACGTGAGCATTCGCCCGCCACCCACTCCGCGCATCCCGCTCCCGCCCATCCGCACTCCGCGACGCTGCGCCGCCTGGAGAAGTCCTCCGGCCGCCTCGCGGCCAACGCGATCGCGCGCATGGACGAGACCCTGCCGTGGTACCGGGCGATGCCACCCGAGAACCGTTCGTGGATCGGCCTGGTCGCGCAGGCCGGTATCGCCGCGTTCACCGAGTGGTTCCGGCATCCGGAGACTCCCCAGGCGATCTCCACGGACGTCTTCGGTACGGCTCCGCGCGAGCTGACCCGGGCGATCACCCTGCGTCAGACCGTCGAGATGGTCCGCACCACGATCGAGGTCATGGAGACCGCGATCGAGGAGGTGGCGGCCCCCGGCGACGAGTCGATCCTGCGCGAGGCGCTGCTGGTGTACGCGCGGGAGATCGCCTTCGCGACGGCGCAGGTGTACGCGCAGGCCGCCGAGGCGCGCGGCGCGTGGGACGCCCGGCTGGAGTCCCTGGTCGTCAACGCGGTGCTGTCCGGCGAGGCCGACGAGGGAGCGCTGTCGCGGGCGGCGGCGCTGGGCTGGAACTCGCCGGAGCACGTGTGCGTGGTGCTCGGCACGGCGCCGGAGGGCGACAGCGAACTCACCGTCGAGGCCATTCGCAGGGCGGCCCGCCATCACAAGCTCCAGGTCCTGACGGGTGTGCTCGGGGACCGTCTGGTCGTCATCGCGGGCGGCAGCGACAACCCGATGCAGGTGGCGAAGTCCCTGATCGGGCCGTTCGCGGCGGGTCCGGTGGTGGCCGGACCGGTGGTGGCCGACCTGCTGAACGCGACGAAGTCGGCGCAGGCCGCGGCGGCCGGACTCAAGGCCTGTACGGCGTGGCAGGACGCTCCGCGGCCGGTACTGGCGGATGATCTCCTGCCGGAACGCGCGATCGCCTCCGATCCGGCAGCCCGGGAACAGCTGGTGGAGGAGATCTACAGACCGCTTGAGGAGGCGGGGTCGGCACTGCTGGAGACGCTGAGTGTCTATCTGGAGCAGGCGAGCAGCTTGGAAGGGGCGGCTCGGATGCTGTTCGTGCACCCCAATACGGTGCGCTACCGGCTGCGACGTGTGACCGACGTCACCGGATGGTCGCCGTCCGATGTGCGGTCGGCGTTCACGCTGCGGATCGCCCTGATTCTGGGGCGTCTGGCCGACGGTGATACCCAGTCCTAGACTTTTGTGGGACATCAACAATTACCCCGACGGTTCTTGGTCCCTGTCCCCACGGGCGGCAGGGACCATCCACAAGAGAGAGTGTGAGGGTGCTCGTACTCGTCGCTCCCGGCCAAGGCGCTCAGACGCCCGGCTTCTTGACTCCCTGGCTCGACCTCCCCGGTGCCGCTGACCGCGTCGCCGAGTGGTCCGACGCCATCAAGCTGGATCTTGCCCGTTACGGCACGACGGCCGACGCCGAGGAGATCCGCGACACCGCGGTCGCCCAGCCCCTGCTGGTCGCCGCCGGTCTGCTGTCCGCCTCAGCGCTGGGTTCCACCTCGGTCTTCGGCGCCGTCGCCGGCCACAGCGTCGGTGAGATCACCGCTGCGGCCATCGCCGGTGTGCTGCCCGAGAAGGACGCGCTGTCGTTCGTCCGGACCCGCGGGCTGGGCATGGCGGAGGCCGCCGCCGTCAGGGAGACGGGCATGGCCGCGGTGCTCGGCGGGGAACCCGCCGTCGTCGTCGCACACCTCGAGAAGCTCGGCCTGACCCCGGCCAACATCAACGGCGCGGGCCAGATCGTGGCCGCCGGCACGATGGAGCAGATCGAAGCCCTCCAGGCCGACAAGCCCGAGGGCTCCATGAAGGTCGTTCCCCTCAAGGTCGCGGGCGCCTTCCACACGCACCACATGGCCCCCGCGGTCGCCGAACTGGAGAAGGCCGCCGAGGCCCTCGCCCCGGCCGACCCGGCCGTGAAGTACGTCTCGAACAAGGACGGCCTCGTCGTCGCCACGGGCGCCGACGTCGTCGCCCGCCTGGTCGGCCAGGTCGCGAACCCGGTCCGCTGGGACCTGTGCATGGAGACGTTCGCCGAGCTGGGCGTCACGGGGATCATCGAGCTGTCCCCCGGCGGCACCCTGACGGGTCTGGCCAAGCGCGCGCTGAAGGGCGTGCCGAGCGTGGCGCTGAAGACCCCGGACGATCTCGAGAAGGCCGCGGCGCTGGTCGCCGAACTGACGGCCTGAGAGAAGGAGCCCACACAGCATGTCCAAGATCAAGCCGGCCAAGGGCTCCCCGTACGCCCGCATCCTCGGCGTCGGCGGCTACCGCCCGACCCGTGTGGTGCCCAACGAGGTCATCCTCGAGACCATCGACTCCTCCGACGAGTGGATCCGCTCCCGGTCCGGCATCGCGACCCGGCACTGGGCCTCGCCCCAGGAGACCGTCGCCGCGATGTCGGTGGAGGCCTCGGGCAAGGCGCTGGCCGACGCCGGTGTCGCTCCCGAGCAGATCGGTGCGGTGATCGTCTCCACGGTCTCGCACTTCAAGCAGACCCCGGCGGTCGCTACCGAGATCGCGCACCGGGTCGGCGCGGTCAAGCCCGCCGCCTTCGACATCTCCGCGGGCTGTGCCGGTTTCGGCTACGGCCTGACCCTCGCCAAGGGCATGGTGGTGGAGGGGTCCGCCGAGTACGTCCTCGTCATCGGCGTGGAGCGGCTCTCGGATCTCACCGACCTCGAGGACCGCGCGACGGCCTTCCTGTTCGGCGACGGCGCCGGCGCCGTCGTCGTCGGGCCCTCGGACGAGCCGGCCATCGGCCCCACCGTGTGGGGCTCGGAGGGCGACAAGTCCGACACGATCAAGCAGACCGTGCCGTGGGACGAGTACCTCGGCAAGGACGCCGGAGAGAAGTTCCCGGCCATCACGCAGGAGGGGCAGGCGGTCTTCCGCTGGGCCGTCTTCGAGATGGCCAAGGTGGCCCAGCAGGCGCTCGACGCCGCCGGGATCACCGCGGACGACCTGGACGTCTTCATCCCGCACCAGGCGAACATGCGGATCATCGACTCGATGGTGAAGACTCTGAAGCTGCCGGATCACGTCACGGTCGCCCGGGACGTCGAGACCACCGGCAACACATCGGCCGCCTCGATCCCGCTCGCCATGGAGCGGCTCCTGGCGACCGGAGCGGCGAAGAGCGGCGACACCGCGCTCGTCATCGGCTTCGGGGCGGGGCTCGTCTACGCCGCGACGGTCGTTACCCTCCCCTAGGGCCGGGATCCACATCCCGGTCTTTCTACCCAGTTACCCAGAGAAGGAGCGCCACATGGCCGCCACGCAGCAGGAGATCGTCGAGGGCCTCGCCGAGATCGTCAACGAGATCGCGGGCATCCCGGTCGAGGACGTCGAGATCGACAAGTCCTTCACCGACGACCTGGACGTCGACTCCCTGTCCATGGTCGAGGTCGTCGTCGCCGCCGAAGAGCGCTTCGACGTCAAGATCCCGGACGAGGACGTCAAGAACCTCAAGACGGTCGGCGACGCCGCGGAATACATCCTGAAGCACCAGGCCTGAGCCTGACGAGCGTTTGTCGCCACCCGGCGGTGGCGCCGTGACAATTCAGCACCCTCTGAGACGTGGAGAAAGAATTCCTGTGAGCCCGACCAATCGCACCGTGGTCGTCACCGGTATCGGCGCAACCACTCCGCTGGGTGGCGACAGCGCTTCGACCTGGGAAGGTCTGCTCGCCGGCCGCTCCGGCGTCAAGCCCCTGGAGGGCGAGCGCTTCGCCGAACTCCCGGTACGCATCGCCGCCCCGGTCGCCGTGGACCCGAGTGAGGTCCTGCCCCGGCCGCTGGCCCGCAAGCTGGACCGCTCGGCGCAGTTCGCCGTCATCGCGGCCCGCGAGGCGTGGGCCGACGCCGGCTACACCGCTCCGGCGGGCGAGGACGAGTCCGTCGCGCCCGACCGCCTGGGCACCGTGATCGCCTCCGGCATCGGCGGCGTCACCACTCTGCTCGACCAGTACGACGTGCTGAAGGAAAAGGGCGTGCGCCGGGTCTCCCCGCACACCGTCCCCATGCTCATGCCGAACGGCCCGTCGGCCAACGTCGGCCTCGAGGTCAACGCCCAGGCGGGCGTGCATACTCCGGTCAGCGCCTGCGCGTCCGGAGCCGAGGCCATCGGCTACGCCGTCGAGATGATCCGCACCGGCCGCGCCGACGTGGTCGTCGCGGGCGGCACCGAGGCCGCGATCCACCCGCTGCCGATCGCCGCCTTCGCCAACATGATGGCGATGTCGAAGAACAACGAGAGCCCCGAGACGGCCTCCCGTCCGTACGACAAGGCCCGTGACGGCTTCGTGCTCGGCGAGGGCGCGGGCGTCGTCATCCTGGAGTCGGCCGAGCACGCCGCCAAGCGCGGCGCCCGGGTCTACTGCGAGGTGCTGGGCCAGGGCCTGTCCGCGGACAGCCACCACATCGCGCAGCCCGAGCCGACCGGCCGCGGTGTCGCGGCCGCGGTGCAGAACCTGCTCGACAACACGGGTCTCGACCCGGCCGAGCTGGTCCACGTCAACGCGCACGCCACGTCCACCCCGCAGGGTGACACGGCCGAGATCAAGGCCCTGCGCAAGGTCCTGGGCGACGACCTCGACCACATCGCGATCTCCGCGACCAAGTCGATGACCGGTCACCTGCTGGGCGGCGCGGGCGGCATCGAGACGGTCGCGACGGTGCTGGCGCTGTACCACCGCCTGGCCCCGCCGACGATCAACGTCGACGCGCTCGACGACGACATCGACGCGGACATCGTCCGGGACGAGCCGCGCAAGCTGCCGGCCGACGGCCCGATCTCCGCGATCAACAACTCCTTCGGCTTCGGCGGCCACAACGTGACGCTCGCCTTCCGAAGCGTCTGATCCGCCATGTGAGGGGCCCCGCACGGTAGTCGCCGTGCGGGGCCCCTCACGTTCCACCCGGCCGTGCCGCCGGTCAGACCACCTGGTGGAGCCAGCGGACCGGGGCGCCCTCGCCCGCGTAGCGGAAGGGCTCCAGTTCGTCGTCCCAGGGCTTGCCGAGCAGCTTGGCGATCTCCGCCTCCAGGTCGGTCTCGCCGCGCGAGGACCGGGCCAGTGCGGCGCGCAGCCGGTCCTCCGGGATCAGGATGTCGCCGTGCAGGCCGGTGACGGCATGGAAGATGCCGAGCTCCGGTGTGGAGCTGTAGCGCTCGCCCTCGGCGGTCGGACAGGGCTCCGCGGTCACCTCGAAGCGCAGCAGGTGCCAGCCGCGCAGCGCGGAGGCGAGTTTCGAGGCGGTGCCCGCTTCGGCCTGCCAGGAGAACTCGGCTCTCCAGGTGCCCGGGGAGGCGGGCTGCCGGATCCAGTCGAGGTTCACCCGCACCCCGAGCACGCCCGCTACGGCCCATTCCACGTGCGGGCAGAGCGCGCGCGGTGCGGAATGCACGTACAGAACTCCACGTGTCGTCACCGGGACCTCCAGTGGTGGACGAGGTCGGGAATAAACTCCAGAAAACGGACAGTTTGTGACGTGATGTAATGTAACGGAAATTATTTGACATTGCGCAACGGGACCTGCGGCCGAAACGCCACGGGAAAAAGCTACCGTGCGCCAGGGGTCCTGGTGTGACGTACGGTCGCTCCGAGGCCGGTAAACACAGAGCTTTCACTCAGCAGGACCCCCCGAACGGCGTGGGGGCCACAAGGAGGGTCCTTCCCATGCGCACCACCGCTCCCCGCCGCCGCGCGCGCCGTGCTCTGGCGGGTGCGGGCGCGGCGGTCGCGCTGCTGGCCGGGGCCCTGACAGGGTGCCAGTCGGGCGGGGCGGCCGACCCGGGCGAGGGCGGGGCGCAGTCGGCTCCCCGGTGGAACACGGCACCCGCCTCGATCGCGGCCGTCGGCGACTCCATCACACGTGGTTTCGACGCCTGTTCGGTCCTCGCCGACTGCCCCGAGGTCTCCTGGGCCACCGGCAGCGACCCCGCCGTCCGCTCCCTCGCCGCCCGGCTGCTCGGGGACTCCGCGGTGCCCGAGCGCAGCTGGAACTACGCGGTGACCGGCTCGCGGATGGCGGACCTGCCGGGCCAGCTGACGGCGGCCGCCGCGCACAAGCCCGACCTGGTCACGGTGATGGTGGGGTCGAACGACGCCTGCCGGCCCACCGCTTCGTCCATGACCCCGGTGGCGGAGTTCCGGTCCGGTTTCGAACAGGCCCTGGCCCAGCTGCGGGCCGCCTCCCCGGCCTCCCAGGTGTACGTCTCCAGCGTGCCCGACCTGCAACGGCTGTGGGAGCAGGGCAAGGACCTCCCGATGGTGCGCCAGGTCTGGAAGCTGGGCATCTGCCAGTCGATGCTGGCCGATCCGCTGTCGCTGGCCACGGGGGCCACGGCGCGGCGCGAGCAGGTGCGGGCGCGGGTGGTCGAGTACAACGAGGTGCTGCGCGAGGTCTGCGGAAAGGACCCGCTGTGCCGCTACGACGGCGGCGCGGTGTTCCAGTACCCCTTCGCCGCGGAGCAGTTGAGCCGCTGGGACTGGTTCCACCCGGGCCGGGACGGGCAGGCGCGGCTGGCGGAACTGGCGCACCGCCAGGTGACGGCGGCGCAGCCGCCGCGTTGACGCTGCCGTGCGCGCAGGGGCCGGGAGCGGGTGTCAGGTCCCGCCCCCGGACCGGCTTTCAGGGGTGCTTTCCGGCCATACGGCGTGTCACGTGATGTCGAGCGTCGCAGTCAGCCGGGTGTCGCCGTGCGCGCGGCTCACGCGGACCTCGTAGGCGCCGCCGATCCGGCGCCAGCCGCGGGCCTCCTCGTCCCAGATCTCGAAGGCCCGGGCGGGCAGCGGGATCTCGGTCTCGACGCTCTCGCCGGGGCCCGCGGCGACGCCGGCGAAGCCGGCGAGCCAGCTCGCCGGACGCTCCACGGTGTCCTCCAGGGGCGCCAGGTAGACCTGGACGACCTCGCGGCCGGGCCGGGTGCCGGTGTTGGTGACGCGGACCCGTACGGCGTCGGGGCCGGCCTCCAGCGACTCGTACGCCCAGTCGGTGTAGCCGAGGCCGTGCCCGAAGGGGTAAGCGGGGACGACGCCCTGCCTCTCGTAGGCCCGGTAGCCGATGAAGAGGCCCTCGCCGTACTCCAGCCGCCCGTCGGTGGGGACGACGGCGGTGACGGGTGCGTCCGCGAGCCGGGCCGGCCAGGTGGTGGGCAGCCGGCCGCCCGGCTCCGCCTCGCCGAGGAGCACGTCGGCCAGGGCGGCTCCGCCCTCCTGCCCGGGGAACCAGGTGAGCAGGACGGCGGCGACGTCCTCGCGCCACGGGAGCTCCACCGGGGAGCCGGCGTTGACGACGACCACGGTGTTCGGGTTGACGGCGGCGACGGCCCGCACCAGGTCGTCCTGGCGGCCCGGAAGGGCGAGGTCGGCGCGGTCGAAGCCCTCGGACTCGACGCGTTCGGTCGTGGCGACGACCACGACCGCGGTGTCGGCGGCCCGGGCGGCCTCCACCGCCTCGGCGATCAGATCGTCGGGGTCGCGCCGCGGGCCGAGGTGGAGCAGCGAGAACACGATCGCCTTGAGCGGCAGCGCGGTCATGTCGGGGACCCGGTAGGTCAGCGACACCTCGACGGGCTTGCCCTCGGCGAGAGTGACGCGGGCTCGCTCGCCGGGCGTCCCGAAGAAGGCCTCGAAGGGGTCGGCCTCGTCGCCCATCTCCTGGACGCCGCTCCACAGGTGCCGTCCGCCGACCGCGAGGGAGAAGGCGCCGAGTCCGCGGGTGCCGAAGGTGTGCTCGCCGCTCTCGCGCGGCACGAACGTGCCGCGGACCTCGATGCTCGCGATCGTCTCGTACGTGGCGCCCGCGGGCAGGTCGTCACCGATCCACCGGACCTGGCCGGTGGGGAGACCGCCCTCGCCGAGGACGGCCCCGGAGGCGTCACGGCACACGGCGACGAGCTCGAACCCCTTGTCGGCGGGGGTGGGCTCCTCGGAGGGGTCGGCCCCGACGGCATAGGTCAGGGACCCCTCCGGGAGGGCCGCGGCGAGGCCGTCGAGCGGCGAGACGACCCGCTCGGGGAAGACGGTGGCGCTGCCGCCGCCGAGCACCCGAGCGTCGCGCGCGGCGGCCCCGAGGAGGGCGACGGTGCGCCCGGAGGAGGCGTCCAGCGGCAGGAGTCCGTCCTCGTTGCGCACGAGGACGGACCCGCGGGCGGCGAGCTCCCGGGCCAGCGCCTGTCCGTCGAGCGGGGCCGGGAGGGTCTCGACGGCGGCGGGGGCGCCCTCCAGCGCCCCGACGCGGGCGGCGAGGCGCAGGACGTTGCGCACGGCGTCGTCGACGGCCGACTCGATGACCTCGCCGGCGCGGACGGCCTCGGCGAGGGCGGGTCCGTAGACGGTGGTCGGGCCGGGCATGGCCACGTCCATGCCGCCCCGGATGTCGCCGGTGGTGGAGCGGCCGGCCATCCAGTCGGAGACGTTGCAGCCGTCGAAGCCCCACTCGCCGCGCAGGACCTCGTTCACCAGGTGGCGGTGCGCGGTCATCGTCGTGCCGTTGACCTGGTTGTAGGCGGTCATGATGCCCCACGGGTGGGCATTGGCGACGATGGCCTCGAAGGGGGCCAGGTACAGCTCGCGGAGCGGGCGCGGGGCGATGACGCTGTCGACGGTGAACCGGTCGGTCTCGGCGTCGTTGCCGACGAAGTGCTTGACCGTGGTCCCGACGCCGCCGTCCTGAACGCCTCTCACGTAGCCGCTGCCGATGGCCCCGGTGAGGTACGGGTCCTCGGAGTAGCACTCGAAGTGCCGGCCGCCGATCGGGGAGCGGTGCAGGTTGACGGTGGGGGCCAGCAGGACGTGGACGCCCTTGCGGCGGGCCTCCTGGGCGAGGAGCCGGCCGGCGCGGCGGGCGAGTTCCGGGTCCCAGGCGGCGGCGAGCGAGGTCGGGGAGGGCAGGGCGACGGACGGGTCGTCGGCTGTCCAGCGCACGCCGCGCACCCCGATGGGGCCGTCGGACATGACCAGGGACTTCAGCCCGATGGCGGGGATCGCGCGCAGGGACCACATGTCCTGGCCCGCCAGCAGAAGGGTCTTGGTGTCGAGATCGAGCTTGCCGAGCGCCGCCTCCACGGCGTCGTCCCGTATCTGATCGCGGACCTGATCGGCGTCGGTCACGGCCGTGTCTCCTCGTCGAGAGCGGTGCGGTTGCGCGGTGCGGCGCTGCGCGGCGCCCCCATCGTGGACCCGATCCCTGGCGGACGGTAGGGTTTGTTATACGTTCGTGACATATGAATGTCGTACGGTCCTCCTACGGTCCTGCCGACAGGAGTGGACGGAAGGGGTGCCATGGCGATGGCCAGGGCGAGGAGCGAGGAGCGCCGCGGGGAGATCGTCCGCGCCGCCGTCGAGGTCATCGCGGAGCGCGGCTACCGGGGGGCGTCCCTGGGCGCGGTCGCGGAGCGCGTGGGCCTGACCCAGCAGGGGCTGCTGCACTACTTCCCGACCAAGGAGGCGCTGCTCGTCGCGGTGCTGGAGGAGCGCGACCGGTGGGACACGGGCGGCGGCTCGCGCGCCGCGGCGGACACCTGGCGCCTGGACCTGCTGGCTTCGCTGGTGGACTACAACGCGATGCGGCCGGGCATCGTGCAGACCTTCTCGGCGCTGCTGGGCGAGAGCGTCACCGACGGGCACCCGGCCCGGGAGTTCTTCACCGAGCGCTACGCACAGGTCCGGGCGGAGATGGCGGCGGTACTGCGGGCCGAGTTCGGCGACCGCCTGCCCTCGGGCCTCACCCCGGAGCAGGCGGCCCCCCTGCTGACGGCGGTCATGGACGGCCTCCAGTACCAGTGGCTGCTGGCCCCCGAGTCCGTCGACATGCCTGCCGCCTTCCGCGCCTTCCTGACCCTGCTGCGGGGCCGGGAAGGGGGTCGGGACCGCCCTTAGGGGGTGTCCGCGACCCGGCGGCTAGTCGATCCGGAGCTCGCCCATCCGGCTCCAGCCGGTCGCACCTTCGATGGTCGTGCTGACGATCTCGGGCGTACGGACCACCATCGGCCGCATGGTCTCCAGCGCGGCACCGAAGTGCTCGGAGGTGACGTGCGCTTCGGCGGCGTCGTCCTGGAAGGCCTCGACCAGCACGTAGGTGTTCGGCTCCTCCAGGCTGCGCGACCACTCGAACCACAGGTTTCCGGGTTCGGCGCGGGTGGCGCGCGTGAACGGCGCGACCTTGTCGGGCCACGCGTCGACGTATTCGGGCTTGACGGGGAATTTCACCACAATGAAGATCACACCGGCATTTTATGCAGGCTGATCCACACCGCGGGTGCACTCCGGGCCCGGGGCCCCGCCCCGGTCAGGAGCGCAAGGCGGAGAGGTCCCGGGCCGCGAGGTGCGGACGGGACGTCAGCGCGGCATGGACCGACTCCAGGATCGGCAGTGGCGCGTGGACCGTGGCCAGGGCCACGTCCTTCGCGGCCAGGGCGATCGGGAAGTGCGAGGCGTCCGCGTACGCCCGCGCCACCGCGCCCGCCAGCGGTCCGCGGGCCAGCTGCGCGCGGACGAGTTCCTCCGGCAGGCCCAGGGCTCCGCCCAGCCTCAGCGCCTCGGCCACCAGGGCCACACCGCCCACCGCCGAGGTGATCAGCACCAGCTTCAGCGCCGCGCCGGAACCGACCGGACCGCACACGGTGACCTCGCCGAGGGCGTCGAGGACCCGCCGGACCGGGGCGGGCAGCGGGTCGGCGCCCGCCAGCACCCACAACTCCCCCGCCGCCGCCCGGTCGACGCTGCCCATCACGGGCGCGTCGGTCAGCGTCACCCCCGCCGGCAGCCGCCCGGCGAGCTCCCGTACCGCCTCCGGCCCGACCGTCGAGGTGTCGATCCAGTGGACGCCGGGGCGCAGGGCCGGCAGCACGCTCTCCGCGACGGCCCGCAGGGCCGCCGGGTCGGCCAGCATGGTGACGACGAGGTCCGCGTCCCGGACCGCCCCGGCGGGCGTGGCGGCGACCGTGGCGCCGGCCTCCGCCAGCGGCCGCGCCTTCTCCGGCGTCCGGTTCCACACCGTCAACCCGTGTCCGAGGGACAGCAGGTGACGGGCCATCGGGGCGCCCATGTGGCCGAGGCCGAGGAATGCGATCTTCTGCGCGGTGTCCATGCCCACGACGCTAGGCCCACGCCATTCATGCGACAAGCGAATGTCTAGCATGGCTGCCATGCCGACTCCGCACAGCCTGTACGAGGTCTTCCTGCGCGTGGCCCGCCTCGCCTCCTTCACCGCCGCCGCCCGCTCCCTCGGCTACACCCAGTCCGCCGTCTCCCGGCAGATCCAGACCCTGGAGGACGAGTGGGGTGCCCCGCTCTTCGACCGCCTCCCGCGCGGCGTCCGCCTCACCGAGGCCGGCCGCGTCCTGCTCCCGCACGCCGAAGCCGTCGGCGAACGGCTGCGCACCGCCCGCGCCGAACTCGACGCGCTGCGCACGCTGGGCGCCGGGCGGCTGCGGATCGGCTCCTTCTCCACCGCGGACGCCGCGCTGCTGCCGCGCGCGCTGGCCGCCTTCCGGGCCCGGCATCCGGCCGTCTCGCTCACCCGTACCGAGGGTCCGTCCGCAAAGCACCTCGCCCTCCTCGCGACCGGGGAACTCGACCTCGCCGTCGTCGCCGACACCTCCGGGCGGCCGCCCCGGGACTGCACCCCGCACCACCTGCTCGACGAGCGGATGTACGTCGCCCTGCCGAGCGGGCACCGGCTCGCCGGACGCACCGGGCTGCGGCTGGCCGAACTGGCCGACGAGGAGTGGATCGCCGCCGGCACCCGTCCCGAGGAGACCCTCATGCACTCCGCACTGGCGAGCGGTTTCCGCCCCCGTACGGGCTTCGTCGCCGCGGACTGGATCGCCAAGCAGGGTTTCGTCGCGGCCGGGCTGGGCGTCACCCTCGTCCCGCAGCTCGCCGCCTCCTCCGTACGGCCCGACCTCGTGCTGGTCCCGCTGCACCCGGACGACACCCCGCGCCGCGGGGTCTACGCGGCAACCCCCCGCGGGACCGCCCCCTCACCGGCCGCCGCGGCCCTGCTGATCCTGCTGAAGGAGGCCGCGGAAGGGTTGGCATCCTGAGTCCGTGAAGATCGCCGCAGCACAGATGACGTGCGTCCCCGCCGATGTCCGGGCGAACGCCGCGCGGGCCGCCGCCCTCGCCGTGACGGCCCGTGAGCAGGGCGCCGCACTGGTGGTGTTCCCGGAGTTCACGCTCACCGGCTACGAGCCGGCCGCGCTGGCCGCCGACCCCGGCCTGTGGACCGCCGCCGACGACCCCCGGCTGGACCCGCTGCGCACCGCCGGGATCGCCACCGCCGTCAACGTGGCCCTGCCCGGGGAGGGCCCGCGGCCCGCCATCGCGACGCTGGTCCACGACGCGCACGGCGCGCACGTGACGACGTACCGCAAGCAGCACCTCTTCCGGCACGAGCAGGACGTCTTCGAGGCCGGCACGGCCGACGGGCGCTTCGAACTCCACGGGGTGCGCTTCTCACTCGGCGTCTGCTACGACAACCACTTCCCCGAACTGCCGGGCCGGGGCGCGGCCGACGGCTGCCGGGTCCACCTGGCGAGCTCCCTGTACGGGACCGGCGACGGGCTCCGCGAGCGCGCCACCGTGTACCCGGGGATCGCGGAACGGCACGGCCTGTACGTCGTCCTCGCCAACCACGTCGGCCCGGCGGGCCCGTGGACCGGCTGCGGCCGCTCGGCCGTGTGGGCCCCGGGCGGCGCCCTGCTCGCCGAGGCGGACGACCGGACCCCGTCGGTGGTGACCGCCGTGATCGGCACCGCCGTCTGACGGCGGGCGGGGTGTGTCAGGCGGGCTCGGGCACCGGCCGGCGGCGTCCCGGACGCGGGGTGCCGAGGTCCGGGAGCCGGGCGGCGTCCCCGCGGTCGGGCAGCAGTGCGGGCAGCACGACGGCGACGGCAGCCACCGCGTACACACAGGTCCACAGGGCCCAGCCGCCGGGCGGAGCCCAGTGCGCCGACGTCGCCACCCACGAACCCTTGGTGCCGACGGCGAACCGGCGCAGCGTCCAGTAGAAGGCCGACAGGTTCGCCAGCGCGAGGCCGACGACGGACAGGCCCACCAGCCGCCGCCAGGGCAAGCCGTGCTCCGGGGCGCGCGTGGCGCAGACGGCCAGGGCCATCAGCGGCAGCCCGACGGCGAAGGGCAGCAGGTAGCGGCCCTGCCACACCATGCCGATGCGCTCCGCCTGCGACGCCTGCGCGACCACCGGCACCATCACGACGGCCACCAGCATGCCGAGCACCGCCACCACGTCGCGCGCGCGGCCGTACACGAGCGCCAGCACGACGACGGTGGCGAGCACCGCCATCCACACCAGGTACATGAGGGCCGGAGCGGGGGTGTCCAGCCAGCCGAAGAAGCCGAGCATCTGCTTGATGTAGACCTCGGTGTTGCCGAGGGTCCTCTTCGCGGCGACGCCCGTGGTCAGCGAATCGGGGATGTCGATCTTCGAGTTGTCGGGGTGCCCCGCCGCCCAGAGCAGCGCGCCGGCGGTCGCCAGGCCCAGCAGTACCGTCCACAGCCACAGGGCCTTGCGGCGCAGCACCTGCCCCAGCAGCCCGCGCCGCTGCGCCAGCAGTAGGCAGAAGACGACCGCCCCGCCGAACCAGATCAGTCCGAGCGGCCGGATGTTGATCAGCACCAGGCCGCCGATGCCCAGCCGGGCCAGTCTGCGGTTCAGCAGCACGGGGTCGGGCGACAGGACGATCGACAGCAGGGCCGTCCACACCAGGATCCCGGCGGCGATCTCGCCGCCACTGGGGTTGACCATGCCGGACATGTACAGCGTCATCGGCGTGGCCGCGGCGAACACGCCGAGCATCACCGGCGCGCGCCGCCGCCATTCGGCGGCCGTGACCACCGCACTGGCCAGCAGCGCCGAGCAGAGCAGCGCCGACATGAGGCGCATGAGGTACAGCCCCTTGGGGCCGTCGGCCAGAAGGCTCGGCCAGCCGGTCGCCAGGTAGTAGCCCGGGTGGTAGCGGCCGGCCGCCGTGGTGGCCTGCGCGATCTTCTCGGAGTTGCCGAGCGAGGGGGCGCAGGACGCGGGCTGCGCCTCGCGCCACGAGTAGCACTCGTGCACCGTGGGCAGGTTGCGGTACCACTCCGGGAGCTGCACGCCGGTCTCGGCGAAGTGTCCCTCGATGCCCGCCACCGTGTGCGGGACCATCACCTCGGTCCCGCCGATCTGGCCCCTGGCGACGGCGGCGGCGCGGATGAAGTGCGCATGCTCGTCGGGGGAGCTGCCGAGGGGGCTGGCGGCCGCCCACGAGCCCGTGAGCGTGAGGAACAGAGCGAAGGAGATCAGCCAGAGCCGCTTGGGCGTCCTGGCCGACCAGTCGGCCAGCCGCGTCAGTGCGGAAGTCATCGGTCCCCCGGAGGTCATCGGATGAAGCCGAGCCAGCTCTGGTCGCCGTCCTTGGAGCACGTGCCGCCCGGCGCGTACTTCGGGCAGCTTCCGTCCCGCTCCGTGATGGTGTGCGAGACCCAGGGCAGGATCCGGTACGTGTTCTCCTTGGCCGGCATGTAGCGGTCGGCCATGGAGGAGGAGACGGTGCCGAGGAGCAGCAGCAGGGCGCACAGGGCCCCGATCACCGCGCCTTCGCGGCCCGGGAGGCCGGCGCCCGCCCTGCCGTCCGTGGGCTCGCCGTCCGGCCCGGTTCCGGCGTCGGGCTGCGGCCGGCGCGCGGCGATCCGCAGCGAGACCAGGTGGACGACCAGTGCGCACAGCAGCAGCCCGCAGTAGAGCAGCTGGTTGTTGGTGCGGGTGTAGAGCTGGACGGTCTGCGTCTCGTACATGTGCGAGGCGATGTACATGCGCATCACCCACGCGCTGATGAACATCGCCGCGATGGTGATCACCATCGGCTTGCGCATGCCCAGCCAGATCGCGGCACCCAGGCCGACGAAGGTGACCAGTGCGAACAGTCCGACGCCGCCGTACTCGCCGGGCAGCGGCCACTCGCCGACCTTGCCGGGCATGTCCGTGCGCCACATGAGGTAGTACGCCGGGTCGGTGAAGTTGTCGAACCGGAAGTTGTAGTCCTTGGTGGTCTGCCCCTCGGTCAGCATGACCATCAGGTAGCGCCCGGCGACCACGAGGAACGCCGCCAGGGAGGCGCCGAGGAAGGCCGCGCCCTTGATCCGGCCGAGGCGGCCGTCCCGCCACGGGAAGTACAGCAGTGCGGCGAACAGCACACCCGCCGCGCTCCACAGGAACCAGCCCGAGTAGGTGAGGAACATGACGCCGAGCAGCGCGCCGAACCCTGCGCCCTTGAGCAGGAGCGGCCGCCAGCCCTGCGTGCCGCTGCGGCCCAGCGACACCACCAGCGCGACCAGGACCGGGACCAGCACGACGAGGACGGTCTGGCTGTACGGCTTGTAGGCGTCGATCAGCGCGAAGGCGGGGGCCACGCCGAAGGCGAGGGCGCGGACCGGTCCGAGCAGCATGCGCCAGCAGAGGTAGACGAGCGGTCCGAACGCCGCGGCGCCGAGGATCTGGAGGTCCTTGAAGGCGTACGCCGTGTTGCCGCCACGGAACCACTCGGCGTAATAACCGAGGGTGTACAGGGGGGCCGGCGGGTAGACCGGCGAGCCGGAGGGGCGGCCGTTGGCCACCGCCTGGGCCCATTCGACGATGCGGCCGCTGTCGCCGTTGAGGCCGAACATCGGCCAGGGCGTCCCGTGAAGGGCGACAACCGCACCGGCAGCGACGAAGCCGCTGGCCAGGCCGGCGAGGGCGGCGGAGGCGAACCGGGCGGCCAGGTCGAAGTGCCGGCCACCCCGCAGCCGCACGGCCAGCGCCACCACGCCGATGAAGAGCAGACCTGTGAGCGCGAACCGCAACTGGATCGCGGCGAGGCCGCTGACCTGCGCGATCCGGTCCAGGGGGTTGAGCTTGAAGCCGCGGGCGAGCAGCGGGAGCACGAGTGCCGCGGCGAACGCGACGACGGCTTCGAGGAGCAGGAGCGTGCCGCGTGAGCCGATCCCCCGCCGGGCGGCCGGTATCGGGCGGGCGGGCGCGGCCGGTCCGCCCGGGGGCAGCACGGTCGCCATGCCCTCGGTACTGACTGTCACTGCTTGTGTCCCTACTGCTGGTCGGTCCTCGGCCCGGTGGCCGGTCGTGGCTCGGCAAGCCGCTGCGCGACTCCGGCCCCCCGCCGAAGCTCCGGGCCAGGGCGAACTCAAGGGCAGTGAGAGACAGCCTTGGCACTTGCTGCCATGCATACTACGGGCCCGCCATGGGAAGGCGGGGGCCCGGTGGCCCTAGGCCGAATCCGGAAGCAGGTGCTTCGTACCCCACTCTCCGAGCGCCTCCAGGGCCGCGTTCAGGTCCTGGCCCAGTGCGGTCAGGGAGTACTCGACGCGCGGCGGGACCTCGTCGTACACCTCGCGGTGCACGATGCCGTCGGTCTCCAGCTCGCGCAGCTGGGCGGCGAGCACCTTCTCGGAGACCCCGGCGACGAGTCGGCGCAGCTCGCCGAAGCGGCGCGGGCGCTGCTCCAGCTCCCACAAGAGCGACACCTTCCACTTGCCGTCGATCACGGACATCGCCGCGGCGATCCCGCAGTGATCCGCACCGGGCCTTCGTGTCACCGCCATCGCGCACCCTCCCATCTGCTCGCTCACCTCGGAGTAACCACCCACTCCGAAGTGCGTACTTGAGCACCGCGCTGCCTGCAACCAGGCTAAACGCCATGACCGACACCACACCGCGGAAATCGCTCACCCTGCTCGGACTCGGCGACATGGGCACCGCCCTCGCCCGTACCTGGCTCGCCGCCGGGCATTCCCTGACCGTCTGGAACCGCACCCCCGCCAAGGCCGGGCCGCTCGCCGCCGAGGGTGCCGTCGTCGCCCCGACCGCGGCTGCGGCGGTCGCGGCGAACGGGCTGGTCGTGACCTGCCTGCTGGACGACGCCAGCGTCCGCTCCACCCTGGACGGCATCGACCTGACCGGCAAGGACCTCGTCGACCTCACCACCGGCACGCCCGGGGAGGCCCGCGACCGGGCCGCCTGGGCAGAGGCCCGCGGCGCCCGGTACACGGACGGCGGGATCATGGCCACGCCCGACATGATCGGCGTACCGGAGGCCGGCGGATACGTCTTCTACAGCGGCTCGCGCGCCCTCTTCGACACCCACCGCAGGGCGCTGGAGGTCCCGGCCGCGGCCCGCTTCGTCGGGGAGGACCCCGGATACGCGGCCCTGCACGACGTGGCGCTGCTCAGCGCGATGTACGGGCTGTTCGCCGGCATCTCGCACGCCTACGCGCTGACCGAGGGCGAGAACATCGCCCCGAAGGACCTGGCGCCGCTGCTGTCCGAGTGGCTGGGCGCCATGGGCTTCTTCGTCGGCAACGCCGCCGAGCGGCTCACTTCGCGGGACTTCACCACCGGGGTCGTGTCCAACCTGGCCATGCAGGTCGCGGCGAGCGGCACCCTGCTGCGGACCGCCGAGGAGCAGGGGGTCAGCGCCGAGCTGATCTCCCCGTACCTGGATCTGATGCGCCGCCGGCTGACGGCGGACCCGGCCGCCCACGGCGGGGAGGACACGGCGGGGGCCCTCCTGCTCCTGACGAAGGGGCGTTGAAGGGCTGCCGCGCGCTTACGGGAACGCGGGCGGGGGCGGTCCGAAGCCGGCGGGTGCGGCCTCGGCGGCCGGGCTCTCGTCGGTGCGCATGAGGTCGCGCGCCATCAGCGTGGCCCCCGCCACCGCGCCGGGCATCAGGAGCACCGCGACGAGGGGCACCAGGAACGCCAGGACCAGCGGCACTCCGAAGCCCAGCACCAGCAGCCGCCGGGACCGCAGCAGTACCAGCCGCTCGGGCAGCTCCATCTTGCGGCGCTGGAGGGCCACGGAGGTGAGCTCCTGGGTCAGGAAGTAGCCGGAGACGCAGAACCCGAGCACCGGGACGACGGTCTGGCCGATCACCGGGACGAAGCCGAGGGCGAAGAGCACGATGCCGTACAGCACCACCCGTCCGAGCACCTTCACGCTGTCCCGGGCCGAGACCCACAGCTCCCGCCAGAGCGGGAGGCCGGACTGCGGGACGTCACCACCCTCGCTGAGGTCGACCTGCTCCGAGAGGGACTCGTAGAAGGGCTGGCCGATCAGCAGGGTGACGGCGGTGAAGGTGATCACCCCGAGGAAGAGCCCGAGGCCGAAGAACAGGGCGGTGAGGAAGCCGCGGAAGAGGCCGAGCCACGGGGCGGACCAGTCGTCGGCGAAGGGGGTCGCCCAGGCGGTCAGGTCGTCGGCGCCGTAGCCGAGCCCGACGAGGGCGCCGACGTAGAGGGCGAACGAGAGGAGCCCGGGCAGCAGCCCGAAGCCCAGCCACCGGCCATGACGCAACACCCATCGCTGTCCGGCCAGCAGGTACCGGAAGCCCCCCGCAAGATCGTGCATGGCGTCAGTCTACGGCGAAGGCCGCACCCCGATCGGGGTGCGGCCTCCGGCGTGCGGCTGCCGGATCAGACGGCGAGCTCGACGGTGATGTTGCCGCGGGTGGCCTTGGAGTAGGGGCAGACCTCGTGGGCCTTCTCGATGAGCTCCTTGGCGGTGGCCGCGTCCACGTTCGGGATCACGGCGGAGATCTTGACGATCAGGCCGAAGCCCTCGTCGTTCTTGCCGATCCCGACCTCGGCGGTGACCGTGGAGCCGGAGATGTCGGCGTTCACGTTCTTGGCGACGACGCCCAGGGCGCCCTGGAAGCAGGCGCTGTAGCCGGCGGCGAAGAGCTGCTCCGGGTTGGTGCCGGCGCCGGAGCCACCGAGCTCCTTGGGCGGGTTCACGACGACGTCGAGTCGGCCGTCGCTGGTGGCGACGCGGCCGTCGCGGCCGTTCTCGGCGGTGGCCACGGCGGTGTACGCGACGTCGGACTGCTGGATGGACATGAAGAATGTTCCTCCTGGTAATCGCCGCGACTCGCGCCCACGGTCACGACGGTTGTGGGGTGAGCCTAACCGGTGAAGGAAACGATCATCTTTCCGGTGTTCTCTCCGCGGAGCATGCCGAGGAAGGCGGAGGTGGCGTTCTCGACGCCCTCGACGACCGTCTCGTCGTAGCGCAGCTCACCGGAGCGCAGCCATCCGGCCACGTCCTGGACGAACTGCTGCTGCAGCCCGGCGTGGTCGTTGACGAGGATGCCCTGGAGTCGCAGCCGCTTGCCGATGACCTGCATCAGGTTGCGCGGGCCGGGGGCCGCCTCGGTGTCGTTGTAGTGGGCGATCGCGCCGCAGAGGGTGGCGCGGCCGTTCACGTTCATGGAGGAGATGGCGGCCTCGAGGTGGTCGCCGCCGACGTTGTCGAAGTAGACGTCGACGCCCTCGGGGGCGGCGGCGCGCAGCTGCTCGGCGACCGGACCGTTCTTGTAGTTGAAGGCGGCGTCGAAGCCGTACTTCTCCGTGAGGAGCGTCACCTTCTCGTCGGAGCCTGCGGAGCCGATCACCCGGGAGGCGCCCTTGATCTTCGCGAACTGGCCGACGAGGCCGCCGACCGCACCGGCGGCGCCGGAGACGAAGACGGAGTCGCCCTCCTTGAAGGAGGCGACCTCGAAGAGCCCGGCGTAGGCGGTCAGGCCCGGCATGCCGAGGACGCCGAGGTAGGTGGAGAGCGGGGCGAGGGAGGCGTCGACCTTGGTGGCGTGCTTCGCGTCGAGCTCCGCGTACTCGCGCCAGCCCAGGCCGTGCAGGACGTGGTCACCGACGGCGAAGCCCTCGGCGCCGGAGGCGACGACCTCGCCGACGGCGCCGCCGTCCATCGGGCGGTCGAGCTGGAAGGGCGGGATGTAGGACTTCACGTCGTTCATCCGGCCGCGCATGTACGGGTCCACGGACATGTGCAGGTTGCGCACGAGGATCCGGCCGGGGGCGGGCTCGGCGTCGACGGGCACCTCGCGCAGGGCGAAGTCCTCGGCGACGGGCCAGCCCTGCGGGCGACGGACGAGGTGCCACTCGCGGCTCACGGCGGGGATCTCAGACATTGCGGCGCTCCTGGTAAGGACGAATTGCTTCACTAGGTGAAACAACCATGCGCCTGGATATTTCATGTTGTCAAGTAAATGGGTACTCTGGATCCATGCCCAGTCGTCGTGTAGACCCAGTGACCGTCGAGGTCGTCGAACTCATCGGTGACGTCGTGAGCCGGTACCACATGGAATACGAGCACGCGGCCGCCAGCCACCAGCTGACCGGCGCCCAGGCCAAGGTGCTGAACCTGCTCTCGCTGGAGCCGACGCCCATGCGTCGCATCGCACAGAAGCTGCGGTGCGAGCCCTCGAACGTGACGGGCATCATCGACCGGCTGGAGAGCCGCGGTCTGGTGGAGCGCCGTCCGGATCCCGCCGACCGGCGGGTCAAGCTGGCCGCTCCCACCGAGGAGGGGCTGCAGACGGCGGAGCGGCTGCGCGAGTCGCTGGACTTCGCACGCGAGCCCCTGGCCGGGCTGTCGCCGGCGGAGCGGGCCGTGCTGCGGGACCTGCTCAAGCGGATGCTGGGCGGCTAGTCAGTCGCCCCAGCACAGCATGCCCAGGAAACCGCAGTCCTTGGTCTGCGTGGGCGCGGGCTTCGGCGGGGGCACGGGCGACTCCGTCGCGCTGCCGGAAGCACTCTGCGAGGGCTGCCCCGTCCCGCCCTGGACGGATTTCCCCGGGCCGGGGGTGCCTGACGCCTGCCCCGAGACCGTGGGCGCGGGGGCGGAGGGGGTCGGCCCGGACTGGGCCACGTCCCCGCTCGGCGTCCCGGTCCCGGATTTCTTCGTGGCCGCGACGGGTGCCTTCCGGGTGGCCTTCCCGGAGCCCGTGGGCGCCCCGGCCGTCGGTGCGCCCGACAGCGGCGCGGGATCCTGGGGCGCGTCGTCGATCAGGACGACGTCGGAGGCCCGGTCGGTGCGTTCCCCGTCGGCGGCCATGCCCGCCACCGTCAGGGAGCCCGCGGCGGCGAGCAGCACCCCGAGCGAGAGTGACACCACGGTGCGGCGGCGACGCCGGCTCGCGGCGCGGCGGCGGGCGCCGGACCTGCGCCCGTCGGGCGCGGAGAGCACCACGAGGGAGTCGGCGAACACATCCGCCAGGGCGGCCGGCGGATCGGCCGCCGGCCCCTCGAGGACGGGCGGCGCGGGCGGCCCGGCGGCGGGAGCGGCGGGTATCAGGTACTCGGCGGGCGTCCCGCATCCGGCGCACGCCAGCGCGCCGTTGAGATGCCTCCGGCAGGCGTGGCAATAGTTCATGGCGCCCGCAGGCTACGCGGTGCGCGGCAACATCCGGATCCCGAGAACGTAAGGATCCTGTGTGGAATCGTTCCCTCCATGACATCTTTCGGGCCGGTCGGGTTCCAGTTGGTGCTGTTGCGGCGGATGGCCGACTTCCAGCCGGACCTCGCCGACGAGGCCCGCCGCCGGCTGGGCGCCTCGCTCACGGACCAGCGGGAGGCGAACAAGCGCTGGCAGGCGATGCTGCGCTCGCCCCGGTCCCGCGGGGCGCTGGCCCGGTACCGCTCGGTGCTCGGGCCTCCGGAGTCCGCCGAGCACCGCACCATGGGCGACCTGGAGTGCGAGGCCCTGCTGTGGCCGCTGCCGCTCTGGCCGGACCTGCGCTTCGAGGTGCTGGCCGCGCCGGACGGGGCGGTGTGGAACGAGTGGCTCGTACGGGCCCCGGGCGCGCGGGGGCCCGTGCTGGAATCGCCGGACGACCTGCTGCCCTGGTCGGCGACGGTGGACGAGGTGGCGCGGGCCTTCGCACCGGCGCGCCCGATGGAGGACACCGCGCCGACGCGCTGGCGCCTCGCCTTCACCGCGCAGGGCCGGCCGTGCGTGGCGGAGTTCACCTACGGCCTGCTCCAGCGCGTCGGTCCTTAGGGTCCGGCGGGGCGCGTGCCCGGACCTGGTCGGTCGTCAGGCGTCACGGCAGGTGCCCCGGGCGGTGCGGGTTCTCCGGCGGACCCGCGACAGGGCGTACCCGGCCGTCACGTACCCCGCGCCCCCCGACGGGGGTCCCAGCGGGGCCAGGACCGGCAGGGCCGACGAGCCGCGCGGATCGCTCGTCGGCGGCCACCGGCTCTGACCCGGTACGGCATCGGCGCTTCCCCCTAGGAACGCGACGGCTTCCCCCACTGTCTCCCGTACTCCTTGAGCTGGACGTCAGCAGCGGTCGTCGCCCCTCGGGCGCGCCTAGGAGGTGAGGAAGGCCCGCACTCCGGCCGAGGTGCCGTCGTCGCCGAGCAGGTCGTTGTGCTGGAGGCAGCCGACCGGCGTGTTGACGGCCCCCACGAGCGGGACGCTGTCGTCGGGGTTGATCACCTCGTCACAGTCCGACCAGAAGGTCGCGTACTGCACCGTGCCCGGTGTCGGGTCCCCGCTGCCCAGGTTCTTCACCACGTACGACCCGGGGGTCATGTCCCGGCAGGCCTGGTCCCACAGGGCGCAGGCCCACGCGGTGGAGGTGCCCCGGTTGGGGCCGGCCAGTGAGACCCAGTGGTCCACGGTGGCCGCGCCCCCGCCGAACTTGACGTACCAGCGGCTCACCAGCGAGCCGAAGGAGTGCGCCACGACGTCGACCTTGGCGGCGCCGGTCTCGCGGCGGACCAGTTCGACGTAGGCGCCGAGCCGCCCGGCGAGGACCTCGTTGACGGACTGGTGGGTGTCGTAGCCGAAGGAGAAGAGCTCCGCGTCGGTGTACCCGTCGGCGCGCAGGTCGGCGCGGAGGCTTCCCCATACGCCCGGGTCGGCGTTGTACCCGTGGACGAAGACCACCGGACTGCGCGGTGATGCCCGGTCAGGGCCGGGGGCCGGACCCCGGTCGGACGCACGGGCCGCAGCGGGCGTCGTGAGCGACGCCAGGCAGAGCGCCAGGAGCGCGACCAGTCCCTGTCGAGCCGTCAGCATCGCTTCCCCCTTACCTTGTTACGCGCGAGTAGCGCGTGCAGTGCGGGCATGGTGCTGCCTGTCGGTACAGAAATCCACCCCCATGCAGCCGCGACACACCCACGGCCGGAGCATTCCAACGGGCGGATAGCCCCAAATGCCCGAGATGATATGTAAAGCGACCGGCACCTCCGCCGGTCCCTTTGCGTCAGCGCTCTCGGGAGGTTCCGCCGTGACCGTCAGTCTTGAGCAGTTGCGCCGCTGCCACGTCGCCGTCGACCTGGGGGCGGCCAGGACCCGCGTGTACGTCAAGGGCGCCGGCCTCGTGGTCGACGAGCCCAGCGTCGCCGCGGTCAACACGCGCACCGGCGCACTCATCGCCGTCGGAACCTTCGCCGAGCGGATGACCGGGCGCACGCCCGACTACATCAGGGTCGTGCGCCCCGTCTCCGGCGGCACCGTCGTCGACATCGAGATGGCCCAGCGAATGCTGCGCCACCTCCTCGGCGAGAAGCTGCGGCGCGCCCTGCGGCGCAAGCCGCGGCTGCGGGCCGCCGCCTGCACCCCGCACGACGCGGACCCGCTCGCACAGCGGGCGGCGGTGGAGACCCTGGTCGGGCTCGGGGCGCGGCGCGTAGAACTGGTCGACACCCTGATCGCGGCGGCCGTCGGCTGCGGACTGCCCGTGGAGCAGCCGACCGCGACGATGATCATGGTGTGCGGAGCCGCGGCCACCCAGGTCGCCGTCCTCTCCCTCGGTTCGATCGTCACCGCCCAGCGGATCCCCGTCGGCGGCGAGGCCATCGACCACGCCGTCGTGCAGCACCTGCGCCACGCGCACGAGCTGATGCTCCCCAGCCAGGCCGTCCGGCCGCTCCAACTGGCCCTGCACGGCAACGGCCTCACCTCGGAGGGGCCTGCCTCCACCCTCATCCACGGCCGTGACGTGGCCACCGGCCTGGCCCGTTCCGTCCACGTGGACACCGCGGCCGTGCGGGACGCCATCCACACCCCGCTGACCGCGGTCCTCGACGGAATCGGCAAGGTGCTGCGCGACTGCCCGCCCGACCTGGTGGCCGACCTGACGGACCGGGGAATCATGATGGTGGGCGGCAGCGCCCTGCTGCCGGGCCTGGACCAGATGCTGCGGGACGCCACCGGCATGCCCGTCGCCATCGCCGAACGGCCGGACGTGTGCGCCGTGATGGGCCTCGGCGCGATGCTCGAAGGGAAGATCGCCCCGATGGTCCTCAACCCGCTGGCCGGATGACGGACGAAGGGCCCGGGAGGCCCGCCGGACAGTCCGACGAGGACGCGGCGAGCCTCCCCGTGCTGCTGGAGGCCGTGCTGAGCGTCGGCTCCGAGCTGGAGCTGCGCGCCACCCTCCAGCACCTCGTGGATTCGGCGGCCGAGCTGTGCTCGGCCCGGTACGGCGCGCTCGGGATCCTCGACCCCGAGCGCGTCCTGGTGACCTCGCTGTTCACGGCCGGACTGACGGAGGAACAGCGGGCGGCCGTCCCCCACCTGCCCGACGGCCGCTCCGGCCTGCTCGGAGCCCTCGTCGAGGACCCGCGGCCGCTGCTCCTGGACGACCTCACCCAGGACCCCCGGGCCGTCGGCTTCCCGCCCGGCCACCCGCCCATGCGCAGCTTCCTCGGCGTCCCGATCCGGGTCCACAACGAGGTCTTCGGCAACCTCTACCTCACCGAGAAGCACGGCGGCGGCACCTTCGGCGAGGAGGACCTCGCCCTGGTGCGCGTCCTGGCCGCGCAGGCGGGCATAGCGATCGGCAACGCCAGGCTGTACGAGACGGCCCGCCGCCGGGAGCGCTGGATCGACGGGGCCTCCGCCGTGACCACGACCCTGCTGGCGGGCAGCACGGCGGCGGACGCCCTCATGTGCCTGGCCGAACGGGCCCGGCTGCTCGCCGACGCCGCGGCCGGGGTGGTGCTCCAGCCGACTCCCGAGGGCGGCATGGAGATCGTGGCCGCCTCCACCCAGGGGGATCCCGGCGACCTGGTGGGGACGGCGATCGCCCCCGGATCGCCGGTGCTGGAACAACTCCTCGGCGGCGAACCGGTCTTCATCGACGACTCGGCCACCGATCCCCGGATGACCACCCCCGTCCGGGTGCGGTTCGGGCCGAGCATGATGCTCCCGCTCCAGAGCGGAGGACGGCTGATCGGCACCCTGGCCCTTCCCCGCGCCCGGGGCGGCCCGGCGTACGACGCGGTGGACAGGCAGCTCGCCTCACAGTTCGCCTCCCAGGCGGCTCTGGCCCTCGTACTGGCGGACGCCCAGCACGACCGGGAGCAGCTCGCGGTGTACGAGGACCGCGACCGGATCGCCAGGGACCTGCACGACCTGGTGGTCCAGCGGCTCTTCGCCACCGAGATGATGCTGGAGAGCACCCGGCGGCGGGCCGCGAACGCCCCTTCCGGGGACACGGTCGGCGACGAACTCACCCACGCCGTCGACGAACTGGACTCCACCATCCAGGAGGTCCGCACCGCAATCTTCGCCCTCCAGCAGCCGCCGACCGACGCCCCGACCACCTTCCGGGGGCGGGTCCTGCGCGAGACGGGCGGCGCGGCGGTCCTGCTCGGCTTCCAGCCGTCGGTGCACTTCGCCGGCGCGGTGGACGCCCTGCTCCCGGCGGCCGTGGCGGACGACCTGATCACGGCGCTGCGCGGCGCCCTGGCCGCGGCGCACCGGCGCAGCCAGGTCACCTCGATCGAGGTGGTGGTGGACGCGTCCCCGGACCGGGTGCGCGTGACCGTGACGGACGACGGCCGTACGGAACCGGGTGCGCAGGGCACGACGGTGACGTGGGAGTCGGCGCTCTGACGCGTCGGCTCGGCGCGGGCCGGGCCGTCAGGGCCGTCCGGGCCGTCCGGCGGCGCGCAGGGCGATCCGGGTGTTGGACTGGGCGACCCCCGCCTCCCGCTTCAGCCGGCGCAGCAGCACGTCGAGGGCGGCCGGATCGGCGGCGCGGGCCCGTACGAGGTAGTCGTGCGCGCCGGTCACGTGGACGACCTCGGCGATCCCGGGGAGCTGCGCGGCCCGGCGCTCGAACTCCTCGTTGGTGGTGTCCTGGCGCAGGGTGACGTCGATGAAGACGACGAGACCGCCGGCGGTGTCGGCGGCCGGGTCCACCACGACGGTGAACCCGCGGATCACGCCGTCCCGGCGCATCCGCCGCACCCGGTCGGCGGTGGCGTTCGCACTGAGGCCGACGCGGACGCCGAGGTCCCGGTACGAGATCCGCGCATCCTGCTGCAGGATGCCGAGGATTTCCCTGTCGAGGCGGTCCATGCCGCGATTCTCGCAGTCCGTGCCGGTATTCGTGCTCGTACTTCGGGAGCGGGGGTCGACCCTCGCCCGTATGAGCGAACTGATGACACCGGCGCTGGCGGGCGCCGCCGCCGGTCTGGGCGTGGCGATGCCGATGGGCGCGATGAGCGTGCTGCTGCTCCAGGAGGCGATGCGGCACCGGCGGACGGCGATGGCCGCGGCCATGGGCATCGCGGTCGTCGACCTCGGCTACGCGGCCCTCGCCACCGCCGTAGGCCCCTGGGTGGCCTCCCACGTGTCCCCTGTCGAGGCGTGGGTCCGGCTGGCCTCGGCGGCGATCCTGCTGGCCATCGCGGCCCACGGGCTCTCCGGGGCCCGGCCGAAGGCGACGGCCCCACCCGTGCCGGACCCGGCGGTGCCGGACCCACCCGTGCCGGACCCGGCCGCGGCGGGCGCGACGCGGACCGCGACCGACCTGCGGCCGGCCAAGGCCTTCGCCCGCTACGTCGCCCTCACCGCCATCAACCCCACCACCGCCCTCTACTTCGCGGCCCTCACCACCGCCCAGGGCGGGGGCCTGCGCACCGGCCCCGCCGGGGCGGCCTTCCTCGCCGGCGTCGGCGCGGCCTCCCTCCTCTGGCAGCAGGGCCTCGTCGCCCTCGGCTCCCTCGCGGGCGCCCGCATCTCCGCCACCACCCGCGTCTGGACCTTCCGCCTGGGCTACGGCCTGGTCGCCGCCTACGCCGTGAAGATCGCCCTGCCGCTCCCCTGAGGGGCGTCCGCCCCGGCAAAGCATTTGCCCGAGCAGCGGGCGGCCTGGAGACTCGGGCCGTGACCATGGGGATCTCCGGTTTCGAACCGTCCTACCGGGTAGGGGTCGACGCCGCCCGGCAGGCACACGGTCCGCGCCTCGCGGCGCTCGCCGGCCGTCGGCTGACGGGCTTCGCCCTGGTGCGCTTCGCCGAGGACGGCGACCGGTACGCCGACCTCCCGGTGGTGCTGGACTTCGACGGCACCCGGCTGGAGGTCTGCCACCGCACGTTCGACGAACTCTCCCTCGGCTGGAACACGATCCGCACCTCGGCGGCCATCACGGGCTGGGAGTGGTCCGAGCTGACGCCGCGATGGTCCGACCGCGATGAACGCCTCGAAGCGTTCGTCGGCCGTCGGCTGCTCGGCGCCGCGCTACTCGAATGGCGGCCGACGGACCGTGACCTGGCGGCCGGAACCGTCGCGCTGGAGTTCGTCTTCGAACCGGAGCGCCTGCGGATCGTCAACGGCCTCGACGAGAACGGCATCGAAGTCGGCCCGACCCCGCCGGAATGGGTCCGGCACGATCTGACGCCCTGACTCTGTTCATGAGATCGTCACACGCCCGGCCCCGGGGATGCGCGATGGTGGCCCGGTGGACGGTGAAGTTGCGTGGGTGCGGTCGTGACGTGGTCGACGGGGCTGCTCGGGTTCGCCGCCGGGCTGCTGATATCCGCGGTCACCGCGCCCGTGGGGGTCTCCGGAGCGGTCTTCCTGCTGCCCGTGCAGGTCAGCGTCCTGGGAGTGCCGAGCCCGGCGGTGACACCGACCAACCTCCTCTACAACGTCGTGGCCGGACCCGGGGCCCTGCTGCGCCACCACAGGACGGGAAGGCTGAAGGGGCCGCTCACCCGGACGCTCATCGCCGGGACCGTGCCCGGTGTCGTCCTCGGCGCGGTGATCCGCGTGTTCGCCGTGCCCGGGCCGCGCGTCTTCCGCCTGCTCGTCGCCGCCCTGCTGCTGCCCCTCGGGCTGTGGCTGCTGCTGCGTACGCTGCGCCCGGCGCCGGCCCGCCAGCCCCGCCCGCCCTCCGCCCGCGGCACGACGGCACTGGCCCTGACTGTCGGCGTGGCCGGCGGCGTCTACGGGATCGGCGGCGGCTCCCTGCTCGGCCCCGTCCTGGTCGGCCGCGGGTCGCCGGTCGCCGTCGTCGCGCCCGCCGCCCTGGCAGCCACCTTCGTCACCTCGGTCGTCGGCGCGGTCACCTACGCGCTGCTCTCCCTGGCCACCACCGGCGACGTCGCCCCGGACTGGTACCTCGGGGTGTCCTGCGGGGCCGGCGGCCTGCTCGGCGGACACATCGGCGCTCGGCTCCAGCCCCGCCTCCCCGAGACCGCGCTCCGGCTGCTCCTGGCCATCCTGGCCGCTGGCGTCGGCGCACTGTACGCCGTCCAGTTGCCGGCCTGACGCGCCGCGGCGGCCGGCGACCACCGCCGAAGTCCTGTCACCCGTACGGGAATTCGACCTCAGCCCCTAGGGTGAACGCGTGACCACGACCCGCCTCTCGGCCCGCGCGGCCATCGCCTCCGTGACCGACCCCGGCAGCTTCGCCGAACTGCCCGCCCCCCGACGGGAGTCCCCGGCCGACGGCCCGCTCGCCTGGGCCGGTTACGACGCCTCGCGTGCCCGCGCCGCCGAGCGCACCGGCGAGCAGGAATCCGTCGTCACCGGCACCGCCCGCCTCGGCGGCCGCGAAGCCGTTTTGATCTCCTTCGAGTTCGGCTTCCTGGGCGGTTCTCTGGGACAACGCACCGGAGACCGGCTCGAAGCCGCATACGCGCACGCCCGCGAGCACCGCCTCCCCCTGGTCTCGCTGATCGCGACGGGCGGCTCCCGCATGCAGGAGGGCATGCTCGCGCTGACCCAGCTGCAGCGCGTGGCCCGGCAGAGCGTCCTGACCCGTGCCGCCGGGCTCCCCCAGCTCGCCGTCCTGCGCGATCCGACCACCGGCGGCGGCTGGGCCACCCTCGGGGCCGGCGCCGACGTGGTCCTCGCGCTGCCCGGCGCCCAGGTCGGCTTCGCCGGCTCCCGGGTCCGCCCTGCGGACGCGGACCCGGCGGCGTACTGCGCCGAGGGGCAGTACGCCGCCGGTCACGTGGACGCCGTGGTGCCCGCCGCCCACCTGCCGGGCACCCTCGCGGGCTGGCTCCGCGTCCTGGCCGCGCCCCGCCCGAGCGGGCCGGTCGATCCACCGGCGGCGCTTGCCGACGTGGCACCGCCGGCCACCGGCTGGGACGCGGTGCGGCAGGCCCGCGACCCCGGCCGGCCGCGCGCCGAGGCCTACCTGGACGCGTACTTCGAGCTCCGCCTGCACCTCTCCGGGGACCGGGCGGGCGGCACGGACCCGGGCATGCTGTGCGGGTTCGGGCTGCGGGAGGGCCGGGCCGTGGCCTACGCCGCCCAGTGCGGGACGGCCACCCGCCCGGCGGGATACCGCACGGCGGCCCGCGTGGTCCGCCTCGCGGACCGGCTGGGCATCCCCGTCCTCACCCTGGTGGACACCCCGGGCGCCGCCAACGACGCCGCCGCCGAGCACGCGGGCGCCGGCGCGGCCATCGCCGACACCTTCGCGGCACTGGCGGCGGCCACCGTCCCCGTCACCACCCTCCTGATCGGCGAGGGCGGTTCGGGCGGCGCACTCGCACTGGCCGCGCCGGGAAACACCTGGGTCACCCCGGACAGCTACTTCTCGGTCATCGCCCCGGAGCTGGCCGCGGCCATCCTCAAACGCCCCGAGTCGGCCGCCCCGGCCACGGCGGACCAGCTCCGCATCCGCCCCCAGGACCTGGTGGCCCTGGGCGTCGCCCGCGGCATCGTCGGACGGGCGGGCGACTAGGACCTGCCTTCCGGATGCTGACGGGCTCGCGGCCCCCGGCCCGGCCGGGCACCACGCCTCGCCGCGTTGTCGTCGGTCGCCGGTGCTCCGCATGGGCTTCCCCCTCCGCCTGGCGATCCACGGCGCCGCCGCCACGGCCCTGGCCCCGGCGGGCCCGCAGCCGGACGTCCATCCGGTGGAGCCTCCCCACCTGCCGGGCCGGCTCGTTGTCGTCGCCGACCAGCGGCAGTCGCGTCCGACCGCGGCCGTCTCGCCGGCGACGACCGCGCCTTCGACGTTGTCGACCAGCGGGTGGTTGTGCGGCGGCTTCGACGGCGCGCCCGGAATCCGGCAGCCGTCGCGGCCCCGAGCGCGGTCCTGCGGGCTACCCGCCGCGCGGGCCCTGCGCCGGGTGCCGACCTTCGAAGTGGCCGTCGCGCCCAGCGGGTCGGCGGCAGAGCCGCACGGTGATGGCGAACTCCCGCGTGCAGAGCCACGCTCCTGCGGGATCAGGCCGTCCCGGGTGGGGGCGAGCCCGACGAGGCAGGGCCCGGCGTCCACCGGGTGGGCGTACTGCCGTACCGGCCGGAACTAGCCACCGCGGCCGGAACTCGCCGTCGCGGCCGCGCCACCGGGTCCGGATCCGCCGGCGGCTGCGCCCCGGCGTCCTTGGCCGTCGCCGGCCGGCGGCCGCGGCAGGCCGGCGACGGACCCGCCGACTCCGCTTCACCCCCGGCCGGATCGGGCGAACCTGGCCGGACTCGTCCCGACGTGCCGGGCGAAGTGCCGTGCGAGGTGGGCCTGGTCGTAGAAGCCGGCCTCCGCCGCCGCCTGCGCCGGCCTGGCCCCCGCGAGCAGCAGTCCCCGCGCGAGCGCCACCCTCCGCCCCGTCAGGTACGCGTGCGGTGGCAGCCCGTAGGCCTTCCGGAAGCTCCGGATCAGGTGGGTGGGATGGACGTGGCCGAGCCGCACCGACGCCTCCTCCAGCGTGATCCCCTCCACCACTCGCGCGTCCAGCAGTTCGCGCAGCCGTACGGCCAGCCGCGCGCCCGGCGCCGTCCCGGCCGCCTGCGGCTCCCCTCGGCCCGCCAGCCGGCCGTGCAGCCGCTCCCGTACGAAGGCCAGCCGCGACTGGGCCTCCAGGGGATCCCGCTCCCCGAGCGCCAGGTGCAGTGCGTGCACACGTTCGCGAAGCGCCGGATCGACCAGCAGCGGCGCGTCCACGGCGGCGCCGGTCAGCCGTTCCGGCAGCACCGAGGTGTCCAGGTAAAGGACGCGCTTGCGGAAGCCCGCCTCGGTCACGGTCCGCCCGTCGTGGACCACCCCGGGCGGCAGCAGGACCACCGCGTCCGAGACCCCGGCGCCGTGACGCTCCCGGTCGAGGGCGAAGTCCACCCGTCCGCCGTCCACGATCATCAGCGCCCAGGTGTCGTGCACGTGGGCCGGGTAGGCGTGTTCGGTGAACCGGGCGTGGAAGACCTCGGCGATCCCCGGTACCGCCGGCTGCCAGGCGCTGACGGTACTGCGCGGACGTATCGCGGCCATGTCAGGAACGTACAAGACCGCCCGCGCGCCGGCCGCCAGGCTGTCCGCATGACGACACAAGAGATCGACATCGCCGGAAAGCTGGCCGGTTTCACCGAGCGGTGGGCGCCGCGCCGCATCGCTCGCGTCAACGACTACGAGGTCAAGGTCGCCAAGGTCCGGGGCGAGTTCGTGTGGCACACGCACGAGGACACCGACGAGCTCTTCCTCGTCGTCGCGGGCACCCTGACGATCCGCCTGCGGGACGGGGACGTGGTCCTGGGCCCCGGCCAGATGTACGTCGTCCCGCGCGGGACGGAACACTGCCCGGCGGCGGACGAGGAGGCCCACATCCTGCTCTTCGAACCGTCCGGCACCCCCAACACCGGCACCGCGGGCGGCGACCGCACCCGCGAACCGGTGGACGCCTGACCAGTGCCGGTCACGCCGGGGCACGCACGCGTCGGACACTCCCCACACCGCCGCGCCCGGCCGCGCCGGGGCACGGCCCGGTACGGCCGCCGCCCCGCCCGGAGGCGTCGGCGGCCGCACCGCGCGGCCGGTCGTCACGGCGCCGCCGGGCACCGCGGGGGCCGCCCGGACCCGCAGGCTGGGGGGAGACCCGCAGGGCGGAGGGACGCCCGGGCGCGCCCGGGGAGCCCCGAAAGGACGGCCGCGCCGGACCGCCGGGCCCCCGCGCCCAGCACCAGGACCTCTCTTCCGGATCCTGCCGGGCGGCGCGAGCCCGGCAGGATCCGGAAGAGCGTCCTAGGCCTGGGGGTTGCGGGCGTCGTAGCGGGCGAAGCCGCGCCAGCGCAGGGCGAGCAGGCCCACCACCAAGACGCAGGCGAGCCCGCCGCCCGTCACGGCGACGGCCGGGGAGGTCAGGTCGGCGGCGGTCCCGGCGAGGAAGTCCCCGAGCCGGGGCCCGCCCGCGACGACGACGATGAAGACGCCCTGGAGGCGCCCGCGCATGTCGTCGGGGGTGGCGGCCTGGAGCATGGTGGTGCGGAACACCATCGAGGTGGTGTCCGCGGCGCCGGCGAGGGCCAGGAAGACCATGCCGAGCCAGAGGTTCCGCGTGAGCCCGAACACGGCGACGGCCAGGCCCCACGCGGCGACGGACAGCAGGATCGCCAGCCCGTGCCGCTGGATGCGTCCCTGCCAGCCGGAGAACAGCCCGCCGAGCAGCGCCCCTGCCGCCGTGGCCGCCACCAGCAGGCCGACCGTGCCGGCGCCGCCGCCGAACCAGAGCCCGGCGACGGCCGGGAACAGCGCCCGCGGGTGCGCCAGCACCATGGCGGCCATGTCGGAGAAGAAGGTCATCCGGATGTTGGGCCGGGTGCCGAGGAACCGCAGCCCGTCGACGACCGATGCCCTCCCCCGCGCCCCCTCGGCCCGGTCGGGCTTCATGGACGGCAGCCGCCACATCGCGTAGAGCGCGGCGGTGAACGTCACGGCGTCGATCAGGTACGCCGCCTGGTACCCGCCGAGGCTGACGATCAGTCCGCCCAGGGCGGGGCCGACCATCGTTCCGAAGGTCATCGTCACGGAGTTCAGGGCGTTGGCGGCGGGCAGTTGCCCGGCCGGCAGCAGCCTCGGGATCATCGCGGACCGGGCCGGACCGGTGAGGGCCCCGCACACCGCCTGGAGCGCGACGACGGCGTACAGGAACCAGACGCGGTGGAAGCCGAGGAGCGCGGCCGTGGCGAGCGCGATCGACAGCACGGCGGCGCCGAGGGAGCTGTAGAGGCCGAGCTTGCGCCGGTCCACGGTGTCGGCGATGGCCCCGCCGTAGAGGCCGAAGGCGATCAGGGGGACGAGGGAGAAGAGCCCGACGAGCCCGACCGAGAAGCTGGACCCGGTGATGTCGTAGACCTGCAGCGAGATGGCGAGGGCGGTCATCGACTGGCCGACCCAGGAGACGGTCCCGCCGATCCACAGCCGCCGGTAGTCCACGGACGTGCGCAGCGGTGTGAGGTCGGCGAATATCCGCCGGGAGCGGGTTGGTGAAGTCGTACGAGTCACATCGGATGATAAGCATCGGCCCGTCGACGCCCCCAGGACGCCGCCCGGCTTCCTCACACACCGGCAACAGTCGCCCCATCCTGCTCCGGGTTTTCGGAGCAGGCGGCGTATTGCCGCTAACTCGCCACTATCACCGGACATTTGACTGAATCGGCGTGCGCTCCTGCCCTCTCGTTCAGCTCATGATGAAAAGACTCGTATGTCCAGGGAGGCGTAGTGATCGAACCTGGCAACAGCACCACGAGCACCGGCACGACGCAGAACACGGTGCGCCCCACCGTGCCCCTCACCGTCGGCGTCGAGGAGGAGTTCCTGCTCGTCGACGCCCGCACTCTCCGGGTGGTCCCCGCCGCCCCGCTGGTCCTCGCGACGGCCGGCGGGCTGCCGGGCGAGATGCACCCCGAGGGCACCCGCTACCAGGTGGAGATATCCACCCCGATCGCCGCCTCGGCGGCCTCGCTGCGCGCCGAGCTCACGCAGCTGCGGCGCACGCTCGGCCGGGCGGCCCGCGCCCACGGCTGCCGGCTGCTGGCCGCGCCCTCGCCGGTCGTCGCGGTGGAGGGCCCGCTGCACCTGACCGACGACCTGCCGCGCCAGCGCGAGCAGCACCGCCGCTTCGGCGCGCTCACCGACACCCTCGTCAGCTGCGGCCGCCACATCCACATCGGCACCCTCGACGTCGACACGGCGGTGGCGGTGTCCAACCGGATCAGACCATGGCTGCCCACGCTGATCGCGCTCGCCGCCAACTCGCCGTTCTGGGGCGGCCGTGACACCGGTCACTGCAGTTGGCGGGCGATGGCCTGGTCCGGCTGGCCCTCGGCGGGCCCGCCCCCGCACTTCACGTCCACGGCCCATTTCCGGCGCTCCGTGCAGACCCTGCTCGCCTCCGGAGCGGCCCTGGACACGAAGATGGTCTATTGGGACCTCCGGCCCTCCGGGCACTGGCCGACGCTGGAGTTCCGTGCGCCGGACATGTCCCCGGACGTCGACTCGGCGGTCCTGCAGGCGGAACTGGCCCGCGCGCTGGTGGCCACTGCGCTCCGCGAGGTCGACGAGCGGCGCCCTGAGCCGGCCGTACGGGACGACGTGCTCCGCCTCGCGCGCTGGCGGGCGGCCCACGACGGCCTGGAGGGCTTCGGCCTCGACCCGTACACGGGCACGGAACTCCCGGCGGCCGACCTCGCCGAGGCGCTGCTGGACCTCGTCGCCCCGGAACTGGCCGCCGCCGGCGACCTGGACCACGCGGCCAAGACCCTGGCCGGACTCCTGCGCGACGGATCGGGCGCCCACCGCCAGCGCGCGGCCTACGCCCGCCGCCAGGACCTGACGGACGTACTGCGCCACCTCGTCGACGAAACGGAGGACTTCTAGCCGCCCGTCCCGGCACCACCGAGGTCCGGATCCGCGCCCCCGCCGGCGCGGATCCGAGGTGCGACGCCACCGAAGGACGTACGCCGGCGTTCCGGAGCGTCCTCGCGGGCGTCACCGGGTTCCGGCGGGCAGCACACCGTCCCCGACCGCGTCGTACGGCTCCCGTCCGCCTGGCCGCCAGACCGGGAGCTGCCGGCGGACCCGGGACGCGCTCGGCGGCGTCCTGCACTCCCCGGCCGCGAGCAGGTCCGGCCACGCGACCGGGCCCCACACAGGCGGGCGGGCGGGACGCGGCCCTGCCCCGTCCGGCCGGGCCTGAGGGGACGCCCACCCCGAAAAACGCCGAAGCCGCAGGTGCAATCGTTTCTGCACCTGCGGCTTGCGGTGGGGCGGGTGGGACTCGAACCCACGGCCGACGGATTATGAGTCCGCTGCTCTAACCGGCTGAGCTACCGCCCCTTCTCGGCGTGGCGCGTACATCTGTGCGCGCCGTCTGCCGCAGCATAGCCGCTCATACGATCTCCTGCTTCGGATGCCTCGCATGATCGGCTTCGCCTGTTCAGAGAGACCGCGCTGAGGGCTGCCCGGTTCCCGAAGAGGGCGGCAAAGAAAGAAGAGGGCCCCGTAGGACCCTCTCCTCTTCCGTGCTCCCCCGGCTGGACTCGAACCAGCAACCCTCCGGTTAACAGCCGAATGCTCTGCCAATTGAGCTACAGGGGACTGCGCTCCCCCGACTGGACTCGAACCAGTAACCTGCCGGTTAACAGCCGGCTGCTCTGCCAATTGAGCTACAGGGGATTGCTGCGTTGCATCGAACAGCCCACCTCCGGCCTTGCCGGGGGGCGAGCGCCCGTTGCGAGACATAGATTAGCGCAAGCAGGGGGGTGCTCCGCCAATCGGTATCGACGGCGGGCCGGGCACCACACGACGAAGGGTGACAGGCATGCGGTACAAGGTCACGTTCGTGGTCGGACTGGCCCTCGGGTACGTGCTCGGATCGCGGGCCGGGCGCGAGCGCTACGAGCAGCTGAAGAAATCCGCCCGCCAGATCGCGCAGAACCCGGCGGTGCGCAACGCCGCCGAGACCGCGGGGCACACCGGGCGCGAGTACGCCGGGAAGGCCTTCGCCGTGGTGAGCGAGAGGGTCGGCGACGCCGTGCCGGAGTCGCTCGCCGGACGGGTGCGGGTACTGCGCGGCCGCACCGGCGGCGGGACCGCCGACGACGAGTGGGGCACCAGCAACACCTGACGCGTCACCGGCCGTAGCCGGGGCCCCTGGGACCCATGTGGTTTCAGGGGCTCCGGGACGGTCAGGACCGGCCCCGCGTGCGGCAGAATTCTCCGCATGGGGATAGTCGCCGGGCTGGACAGCTCTTCCGCCTTCACACGCATCGTCGTCTGTGACACCGAGACCGGCGCCGTGCTGCGCCAGGGGTACGCGCCCCATCCGCAGCCCGTGGGCGAACCCGACGGTGCCAGCCCCCACGAGACCGATCCGCAGGCCTGGCTGCTCTCGCTCGGCGAGGCCGCCGGCGGCGGGATCCTGGAGGGGGTCCAGGCCATCGGCGTCTCCGCGCAGCAGCACGGCCTGCTGCCGCTCGACCCGCAGGGCGCGCTGGTGCGCCCGGCCCTCGTCGGCAACGACAAGCGCGGCCAGGTCGCGGCCGCCGACCTCACGGAGGCCCTCGGCGGGAGGCACGCCTGGGCCGAGGCGGTGGGCTCGGTCCCGCACTCCGCCCAGCCCGTTGCGAAGCTGGCCTGGCTGGCCCGCACCGAACCCGAGGCGGCCCGGCGGGTGGCCGTGCTGATGTCCCCGCACGACTGGCTGGTCTGGCAGCTGCTGGGCCGCCCGGCCCGCCGCACCACCGACCGCGGCGGGGCCTCCGGAACCGGCTACTGGTCGGCGGCCTCCGGAGCCTGGCGGCCCGACCTGGTCGAGCTGGCGCTCGGGCACCAGGCGCTGCTGCCCGAGGTGCTCGGCCCGGCCGACGCCGCCGGGACAACACCCGAGGGACTGCTGATTTCCGCCGGCACGGGCGAGACGATGGCCGCGGCCCTCGGCCTGGGGCTGGGCCCGGGCGACGCGGTGGTGTCGCTGGGCGCCTCCGGTTCGGTGATGGCGGTGCACCACGAGGCGCTCTCGGAGCCGGGCGGGCTGATCACCTCCCTGGCCGACGCCACCGGCATGCACCTTCCCGTGGTGAACACCTCGAACGCCGTACGGGCCCTGCGCGGCACCGCCGAGCTGCTCGGCACCGACCTGGAGGGGCTGTCCGAGCTCGCGCTGAAGTCGACGCCGGGCGCGCACGGCCTCGTACTCCTGCCGTACCTGGAGGGTGAGCGGACGCCCAACCTGCCGCACTCCGCCGGCACCCTCACCGGGCTGCGCCGGGACTCGATGAAGCCGGAGCACCTGGCCCGGGCGGCGTTCGAGGGCATGCTGTGCGGCCTGGTGGACGCCCTGGACGTGCTGCGCTCGCGCGGGGTCGAGATCCGCCGGGTGTTCCTGCTGGGCGCGGCCGCGGAGCTGCCCGCCGTGCAGGCCGCGGCCCCCGGGCTGTTCGGAACGCAGATCGTCGTGCCGGCGCCGGCGGACTACGCGGCGCTGGGCGCGGCCCGCCAGGCGGCGTGGGCCCTCGGCGTCGCGCGGGGCACGCTGGCCCCGCACACCCCGCCGGTCTGGCCGGCCCCCGCGGCGCAGGTCTTCGAGCCGGGCGAGGACTTCCCGGCGTGGCAGGGCGTGCGCCAGCAGTACGTCGCGACGCGGGAGCAGATCCACCCCGGGGCGTTCTGACCGGGCGCGGCGGGGGTCGTAGGACCCGCGCGGCGGGGCTGGTCCTTTTGACCGGCCTTTGCGAAATCCGGTGGGGTTCCGTGGGCCGATTGGCCGAAGATGGGTCGAACCCCCTCGATTGCCGACCGGAGCCTGCGCGTGCTCATACGACTTCTGCGGACCCACCTGGGTCCGTACCGGAAACCCATCGCGGCGCTGGTCCTGCTGCAACTGCTGCAGACCAGTGCCAGCCTCTACCTGCCCACCCTCAACGCCGACATCATCGACAACGGTGTCGTCAACGGCGACACCGGCTACATCCTGCGCTTCGGCGCGCTGATGCTCGGCGTCTCGCTCATCCAGCTCGTCTGCAACGTCGGGGCCGTCTACTACGGCGCCCGCACGGCCGCGGCCGTGGGCCGCGACGTCCGCGCCGCCGTCTTCGACCGCGTCCAGAGCTTCTCCGCGCGGGAGCTCGGCCAGTTCGGCGCACCGTCCCTGATCACCCGTACGACGAACGACGTCCAGCAGGTCCAGATGCTGGTGCTGATGACCTTCACCCTGATGGTGTCGGCGCCGATCATGTGCGTCGGCGGCATCGCCATGGCGCTCTCGCTGGACGTGAAGCTGTCGGGCGTCCTGCTGGCCGTGGTTCCCGTGCTCGGAATATCGGTCGGAGCCATCGTCTTCAGGACGCGGCCGCTGTTCCGCCAGATGCAGGAGCGCCTGGACACCGTGAACCGGGTGCTGCGCGAGCAGATCACCGGCAACCGGGTGATCCGCGCCTTCGTCCGCGACGACTACGAGAAGGACCGCTTCCGCGAGGCCAACGCGGACCTCACCGGTGTCTCGCTGGCCGCGGGCAAGCTGCTGGCCCTCATGTTCCCGACCGTGATCGTCGTCGTGAACATCTCCAGCGTCGCCGTCATCTGGTTCGGCGCGATGCGCGTCGACAGCGGCGGCATGGAGATCGGCCAGCTGACGGCCTTCCTCGCCTACCTCATGCAGATCGTCATGTCCGTGATGATGGCCACCTTCATGTTCATGATGGTGCCCCGCGCGGAGGTCTGCGCCGAACGCATCCAGGAGGTGCTGGACACCGAGTCCAGCGTGGTCCCGCCCCTCGACCCGGTGCGCGAACTCACCCGCAGCGGACTCCTGGAGCTGCGCGGCGCCGACTTCCGCTACCCGGGCGCCGAGGCCCCGGTCCTGCGCGGCGTGGACCTGGTGGCCCGCCCCGGCGAGACCACGGCGGTCATCGGCTCCACCGGCAGCGGCAAGTCCACGCTGCTGGGCCTGGTCCCGCGGCTGTTCGACGCGACCGGCGGCGAGGTGCTGGTCGACGGGGAGGACGTGCGCGGACTCGACCCCGAACTGCTGGCGAAGACGGTCGGCATGGTCCCGCAGAAGCCCTACCTGTTCTCCGGCACCATCGCCTCCAACCTGCGCTACGGGCGCCCGGACGCCACCGACGAGGAGCTGTGGCAGGCGCTGGAAGTGGCCCAGGCCAAGGAGTTCGTCCTGGCGATGGAGGGCGGCCTGGAGGCCCCCGTCACCCAGGGCGGCACCAACGTCTCCGGCGGCCAGCGCCAGCGTCTGGCCATCGCCCGCACGCTCGTGCAGCGCCCGGAGATCTACCTCTTCGACGACTCCTTCTCGGCCCTGGACTACGCGACGGACGCGGCGCTGCGCGCGGCGCTCGCCCGCGAGACCGAGGACGCGACCGTGGTCATCGTCGCCCAGCGGGTCGCCACCATCCGCGAGGCCGACCGGATCATCGTCCTGGACGAGGGGCAGGTCGTGGGCGAGGGGCGCCACCACGAGCTGATGGCCGGCAACGAGACCTACCGGGAGATCGTGCTCTCCCAGCTGACGGAGGCGGAGGCCGCATGAGCGGGCCCGGAGGACGCATGATGATGGGGCCGGCCCAGCGGTCCCTGGATTTCAGGGGATCGGGCAAGCGGCTGCTGGCCCAGCTCGCACAGGACCGGGCCAAGCTGTGGGGCATGGTCCTGGCCGTCGTCGGCAGTGTCGCCTGCGCGGTCGTCGGACCGAAGATCCTCGGTGAGGCGACCGACCTGGTCTTCGCGGGCATCGTCGGCCGGGAGATGCCGGCCGGTGTGACCAAGCAGCAGGCGCTGGACGGGATGCGCGCCCGGGGCGACGACGGCATGGCGGACATGCTGTCCGGCACCGACTTCACCCCGGGCCGGGGCATCGACTTCGGCGCGGTCGGGGTCGTGGCCGTCTGGGCTCTCGTGGTCTTCACCCTGGCGGGCCTGCTGATGCTGGTCGCGACCCGGCTGTCGAACCACGTCATGAACGGCACCCTGTACCGCATGCGCGAGGAGCTCCAGGCGAAGCTGTCGCGGCTGCCGCTGTCGTACTTCGACCAGCAGAAGCGCGGCGAGGTCCTGAGCCGGGCCACCAACGACATAGACAACATCGGCCAGACCCTCCAGCAGACGATGGGGCAGCTGCTGAACTCGCTGCTGACCATCGTCGGCGTGCTCGCGATGATGTTCTGGATCTCGCCGCTGCTGGCGCTGGTCGCGGTGGGGACCGTACCGGTCTCGGTCTACGTCGCCGCGAAGATCGGCAAGAAGTCGCAGCCGCAGTTCGTGGAGCAGTGGAGGACGACGGGCACGCTCAACGCCCACATCGAGGAGATGTACTCGGGGCACAACCTGGTCAAGGTCTTCGGCCGGCAGAAGGAGTCCGCTGCGGTCTTCGCCGAGCAGAACGAGGCGCTGTACCGGGCCTCGTTCAAGGCGCAGCTGGTCAGCGGCGTCATGCAACCGGTGATGTTCTTCATCTCGAACATCAACTACGTGCTGATCGCGGTGGTCGGCGGGCTGCGGGTGGCGTCCGGAACCCTGTCGATCGGTGACGTGCAGGCCTTCATCCAGTACTCGCGGCAGTTCTCGATGCCGCTGACGCAGGTCGCGTCGATGGCGAACCTCGTGCAGTCCGGTGTCGCCTCGGCGGAGCGGGTCTACGAGCTGCTGGACGCCCCGGAACAGGAGCGCGACGCCGACGTGCCGGAGCGTCCGCAGGAGCTGCGCGGCCGGGTCACCTTCGACAAGGTGGCCTTCCGCTACGAGCCGGACCGGCCGTTGATCGAGAACCTCTCGCTCTCGGTGGAGCCGGGCCACACGGTCGCGATCGTCGGCCCCACGGGCGCGGGCAAGACCACTCTGGTGAACCTGCTGATGCGGTTCTACGAGGTCACGGGCGGGGAGATCGCCCTGGACGGGGTGGACATCGCCAAAATGACCCGCGAGGAACTGCGCGGCGGCATCGGCATGGTGCTCCAGGACACCTGGCTGTTCGGCGGGAGCATCGCGGAGAACATCGCGTACGGCGCTTCACGCCCGGTCACGCGGGCCGAGATCGAGGCGGCGGCGCGGGCTGCGCACGCGGACCGGTTCATCCGGACGCTGCCGGACGGCTACGACACCGTGCTGGACGACGAGGGCTCCGGCGTGAGCGCGGGTGAGAAGCAGCTGATCACCATCGCCCGGGCGTTCCTGTCGGATCCGGTGATCCTGGTCCTCGACGAGGCGACGAGCTCGGTGGACACCCGTACCGAAGTGCTGATCCAGAAGGCGATGGCGCGGCTCGCACGCGGCCGCACGTCCTTCGTGATCGCGCACCGGCTCTCCACGATCCGCGACGCCGACCTGATCCTGGTGATGGAGAGGGGCTCGATCGTGGAGCAGGGCACGCACGAGGAGCTGCTGGCGTCGGGCGGTGCCTACGCCCGCCTGTACGCGGCGCAGTTCGCCCAGGCGGTCGCCGAGGTCGACTGACCGCGGTGCGGGCGGGGTGGGGGCGTCCTTCGGGGCGCCCCTTCCCGTTCCCGGTGCCTGGTGTTCCGGGGCGCCGCCCTCAGTCGAGGTATCCGCGCAGTTGGTCGGCGAAGGCATGGTCGCGCAGCTTGTTGAGGGTCTTGGACTCGATCTGGCGGATCCGTTCTCGCGTCACGCCGAAGATCCGGCCGATCTCCTCCAGGGTCCGCGGCCGTCCGTCGGCGAGCCCGTACCGCAACTGCACGACCTTGCGCTCGCGTTCGCCGAGCGTCGACAGGACCGCCTCGAGGTGCTCGCGCAGCAGGAAGAAGGCGGCCGACTCCACGGGGGAGGCGGCGTCGCCGTCCTCGATGAGGTCGCCGAGCGCGACGTCGTCCTCCTCGCCGACGGGGGCGTGCAGGGATACCGGCTCCTGGGCGAGGCGCAGCACTTCCAGGACCCGCTCGGGGGTCAGCTCCAGGTGGACGGCGACTTCTTCGGCGGTGGGCTCGTAGCCGCGCTCCTGCAGCATGCGGCGCTGTACGCGGACGACGCGGTTGATGAGCTCGACGACGTGTACGGGCACCCGGATGGTCCGGGCCTGGTCGGCGAGGGCCCGGGACATCGCCTGCCGGATCCACCAGGTGGCGTAGGTGGAGAACTTGTACCCGCGGGCGTAGTCGAACTTCTCGACGGCCCGGATCAGCCCGAGGTTCCCCTCCTGGACCAGGTCGAGCATGGTGAGCCCGCGGCCCACGTACCGCTTGGCAACGGAGACGACCAGCCGCAGGTTCGACTCGATGAGGCGGCGTTTGGCCATGCGTCCCATGACGACGAGCCGGTCGAGGTCGACGGCGAGCTGGGAGTCTAGGTCGGGGGTGGTGCCGAGCTTCTCCTCGGCGAACAGGCCGGCTTCGACGCGCCGCGCCAGGTCCACCTCCTCGGCGGCGGTGAGCAGCGGGATCCTGCCTATCTCGCGCAGGTACTGCCGGAACAGGTCGGCGGAGGGTCCCGCTCCGCCCCCGCTCCCGTCGCTGTCCCGGCTGCGCGGCACTGGCACCGGCTCGATCAGCTCCAGTACCTCGGGCTCTTCGTCCACGGCTTTGGCCTCCGAGGACTCGCTCGCGTTCACGGTCAGGGTCCGGGTCTGCACGGGGGCGACCTCCAGGGCTCCGAGGACGGGGGCACCGCATTCAGTGTGGGGTACGACACATCGCTGCCACGAGGGGCGTGCGAGCACTTTCTGAGTCCGGCGCGTGACCGATGGTTACCCCCTGCCGGGAACCCCGATGCGGATAGGACACATGTCCGAGCTGATCGGCTCCGTGCGTGAGCGCGAGACCCGCGCGGCCCTGGTACGCACGATTGACGCTCTGTCAAAAACTGCTTCGGCTGCGGGAATCGGGGTGTGCGAGGCTGGAGAGATGACGTTCGATTTCGAAGCGGAATGGACGCGGGCGAAGGGGGACGCGGCCATGCGTCTGGCCTCCGCCGGGCCGACGCCGTCGCCGACCCCGTCAGCGAGTCCCTCCGCGTCCCCCAGCCCTGCCGCAGGAGACCCCGACCTCGGTCTCGTCCACGGCCCCGTGCGCTCCAAGGCGTCCGGGATCCGCACGGCCAACGCCGAGGCCCGGGGCAAGTCCACCCTCGACGACGCCGAGGCCGTCGGCCGCAGCCACAGCGGGTGGGCGGCGGGGACGGCCAGCAACGACTGCGTGGCCGCCTGGCAGCGCAAACTCCGTGCTCTCGCCGACCTGGTCGACGACGCGGCCGACGCCCTGACCACGGGCACGAACGCCGTGAACGCCCAGGACCAGGCGATAGCCGATCGGCTGCGCGCGGCCGGCGGCGTGCTGGAGGACGCCTGATGGTTTCCGTACCCGAGTTGAAGCGGGCCGATCCGCAGAAGTGGCGCACCGCGGCCGACGACGCGGTGGCCGTGGCGAAACAGTGCGACGGCCTCGCCTCGTACGCGCGCCAGGACGTCGCCCGGACAGTCGACCGGTGCTGGGTCGGTGAGGCCGGACGCGCCGCCACGGAACGGTTCGTGAAGCACGCCGACGACTACGAGACGTCCGCGTTGGCCCTGCGCGCGCTGGCCAAGTCCTACGACGACCTGGCCGAGGCGATCACGGGGGCACAGCGGGACCTGAACAGCGCCCTTGACTACGCCCGCACCCGCGACCTCAAGGTCGACGACAGCGGCCGGGTCCAGCTGGCGAAGCCCGTCATGGTGCCGCAGGGCAGTACCGAGCACCTCGAGCCGGTCAACCACGCACAGGGAATCATCACCGAAGCCCTGCGGAAGGCCGGCCAGGCCGACGTGGACACGGCGCGCGCCCTGCGCACGATCGAGGGTCTGACCGCCGTATCCGACCCGAAGCTGGCCAAGGAGGCCCTGACGCCCGGGTCCCCGCTGGCGGTCGCCCTGGCCCTGGCGGGCGGTACGGACGGCCTCCACCCGATCAACGTCTCTCCGGCCCAGTTCGCCGCGGTGAACCGGGCCGCGGCCGAGACCGGCATCAGCCGCAAGCTGCTCCTGGCGATCCTGTGGCAGGAACAGCAGTGGTACCAGAACTTCAACCCCGGCCTGACCGGTCCGCTGGCCCAGGCGGGACGGATCTTCAACTGGACGCTGCAGCAGACCCTCAAGCCCGACAAGTCCCTCGGCATCACGCACATGAAGCCGGACACCGCGCGAGAGGTGATGGAGAGGAACCAGAGCGCGTTCACGCTCCCCGACGGCACCTACCTCGGGGACCTCGACGACGCCCGGCTCACCAAGTACATCGAGGAGAACCCCGACGAGAACATCCGCCTGAGCGCCTACCACCTCCGACGCCTGCAAGAAGAGCCCTACGGGGCGAAAACCGACAAACAGCTCTTCACCCTGTACGCGGCGGACACCCCAGGCGTGCGGGAGCTGAACGAGCAGTACGGCGACGAGTCGGGCAACCGGGCCAACGACATCAGGACGCGGGGCGAGAACTGGGACAGGCTGGAACCGCACCTGGACGACGCCATGGCCTGGCACGCACTCACCGATGAGCAGCGGGCCACCGCCGTGCGGCAGCTCGAGTCGCAGACCCCGGCCGGACACCACGTCTCCGTCGACCCGATCTACGATGAGGGCGGCGGGCCGCACACCGGAACGGGAACCGGTCCGGCCGAACCGGGGACTCCCTCCCCGAGCCCGGGGCCGGCGCCCACACCGCCGAGGAGCAACTGACCCATGCGCACACCGAAGTGTCTCCCCCTGCTGCTGGGAATGCTGCTGACGCTGAGCGCGTGCGGCCTGGTCGACAGCGACCGGGGACGCCCTCCACTGTCGCCGATGCCGGACAACGTGCCGACCGGTCCCGAGTACGCCTCGGTCGACGACGTGGTCACCGCCCTGGGGAAGGGGGGCTTCGACTGCAAGGTGACCCTGCGGAACGAGAACAAGTTCGGCTCCGACGCGGTCTGCGAGGTGCAGCACCGTGGAACGACGGTCTACAACGACATCTCCGTGCTGAGCACCGCCCGCTACAGCAGGGACGAGGTCGGCGACAGCATCGAGGTGGGGCGCCGGGCGTACGGGCACACCATCGTCGCCGCCGGCAACTGGTTCATCTGGGTCCGGCCGGGGGTCTACGCCTACGACATGGCCGCGGCACTGCCCGGAACGGTGGTCCTGGAACCGCTCCCGGCAAAGTAGGCGGGGGCGGGGGCGGGGGCGGGGGCGGGAGCACCGGACCGGTCAGGCCGGGCCGGGGGCCGGTTCGACGCGGACCGCGCAGACCTTGAACTCCGGCATCCGGGAGGTGGGGTCGAGCGCCGGGTTGGTGAGGGTGTTGGCGCGGCCCTCGCCGGGCCAGTGGAAGGGCATGAAGACCGTGTCCGCGCGGATGGCGTCGGTGATGCGTGCCGGTGCCACGGCGCGGCCGCGGCGGGAGGTGACGGCCAGCGGGCTGCCCTCGACCGCGCCTATGCGGGCGGCGAGGCGGGGGTGGAGTTCGACGAAGGGGCCGGGGGCGGCCTCGTTGAGCTCGTCCACCCGGCGGGTCTGGGCGCCGGACTGGTACTGGGCGACGACGCGGCCGGTGGTGAGCAGGAGCGGGTAGTCCGCGTCGGGGACCTCGGCGGCGTCGCGGTGGGCGACGGGCGCGAAGCGGGCCCGGCCGTCCTCGGTGGCGAAGCGGTCGAGGAAGAGCCGCTCGGTGCCGAAAGAGCCTTGGGGGCAGGGCCAGAAGACGCCCTGTTCGGACCGGATGCGGTCGTAGGTGATGCCCGAGTAGTCGGCCGGTCCGCCCGCCGAGGCGCGGCGCAGTTCGTCGAAAACCTCCTCGGGGGCGGTGGGGAAGCCCTTCTCGACGCCGAGGCGGGCAGCGAGCCCGTGCAGGACCTCCAGGTCGCTGCGCACCCCCGGGGGCGGGGTCAGGGCGCGGCGCCGCAGCAGGACGCGGCCCTCCAGGTTGGTGGTGGTGCCGGTCTCCTCCGCCCACTGGGTGACGGGGAGCACGACGTCGGCGAGGGCTGCCGTCTCGGAGAGGACGACGTCGGCCACGGCGAGGAAGTCCAGGGAGCGGATCCGGTCCTCGATGTGGGCGGCGCGCGGCGCCGAGACCACCGGGTTGGAGCCCATCAGGAGGAGCGACTTCACGTCGGAGCCGAGGGCGTCGAGGAGCTCGTAGGCGCTGCGGCCGGGTCCGGGGAGGCTGTCGGGATCGACGCCCCAGACCCCGGCGACGTGGGCGCGCGCGGCCGGATCGGTGAGCTTGCGGTAGCCGGGGAGCTGGTCGGCCTTCTGACCGTGCTCGCGGCCGCCCTGGCCGTTGCCCTGGCCGGTGAGGCAGCCGTAGCCGGAGAGGGGCCGGCCGGCCCGGCCGGTGGCCAGGCACAGGTTGATCCAGGCGCCGACGGTGTCGGTGCCCTTGGACTGCTGCTCCGGGCCGCGGGCGGTCAGGACCATCGCGGATTCGGGGGCGCAGAAGAGCCCGACCGCCTCCCGCAGGGCCGGGACGGGGACTCCGGTGATGCGTTCCACCAGCTCGGGCCAGTGGGCCATGGCGGCGGCCCGGGCCTCTTCCCAGCCGGTGGTGCGGGCGGCGATGAACTCCTCGTCGGTGCGGCCGTCGGCGACCACGAGGTGCAGCAGGCCGAGCGCGAGGGCGAGGTCGGTACCGGGGCGCGGTGCCAGGTGCAGGTCGGCCTGTTCGGCGGTGCGCGTGCGGCGCGGGTCGATGACGATGAGCGTGCCGCCGTTGGCCTTGAGCTCGGTGAGGTAGCGCAGGGCGGGCGGCATGGTCTCGGCCAGATTCGAGCCGACGAGGATCACACAGCCGGTGCGGGGGATGTCCTCCAGCGGGAAGGGCAGGCCCCGGTCGAGGCCGAAGGCCTTCTGGTGCGCGGCGGCGGCCGAGGACATGCAGAAGCGGCCGTTGTAGTCGATCTGGGAGGTGCGCAGGGCGACGCGGGCGAACTTGCCGAGCGCGTACGCCTTCTCGTTGGTGAGCCCGCCGCCGCCGAAGACGCCGACGGCGTCCGGTCCATGCGTGCGGGCCGTGCGGGCGAGGCCCGCGGCGACGGTGTCGAGGGCCTCCTCCCAGGTGGCGGGTTCGAGCCGCCCTGCGTGGGTGCGGACGAGCGGCTCGGTCAGGCGCACCCGGGAGGAGAGCACGGCCGGAGCGGTGCGGCCCTTGCCGCACAGCGCTCCCCGGTTGACCGGGAAGTCGGCGCGCTCCTCCACCGCCACGCCCGCGCCGCCCGGCTCGGGGCGCAGGTTCATCCCGCACTGCAGCGCGCAGTAGGGGCAGTGCGTGGCGGTGGCGGCAGCGGCTTCCGGGGTGTGCATGCGGTCCAGCGTGCGTCGGCGGTGTTACGCGCGCCGCCGCATCGCGTTACGGCTCGGGGTGCTCCACCTCAGCGCGGTGCGCCGCCCCCGGTGAGGGCCGCCGTGAGGGCCGGCCGCAGCTCGGGCCGGTCGAGGACCTCCACGAACACGATCCGGCCGTGGACGACGTCGAGGATCAGGTACCCCCGGGCCGGGAGCAGCGCCACGTTGCGGTGGCCCGGCCCGTAGGGCGTCCCCGGCCGGTGGGGCGCGGTGCGGAAGCTCTGGCAGAAGTCGTCGCCGCAGCCACAGTCGGCGAGGAGGCGGAGGTCGTGGGCGCAGAGGGCGAGCTCTCGCTCGCCCTCCTCCTCCAGCAGCCGCACGAGTTCGGCGCTCAGCCCGGGGAGCACGTCGCGCAGCAGGGGTGCGGTGGTGTCGTCGTCATGGTGCACAGGGCGGACCGTAGTCCGCCTCCCCCGTCGACGGCACACGATAAAACCGGGCAGGATGGACTGCCTTGCCCCTCGGATCCACTGCCGCCACCGTTCCACACCCCGGAAGCTCGTACCGACCGATCCGGCATATGCCTGTTCGGCCTATGTGGCGGTGCGTCAGTCCGCCAGGGCCGCCAGGGCCCGCGTCACCCCTTCCTCCTTCGGGCCCAGGAAACGCGGGGAGGGCTTGAGGACCGCGTCCAGCGCCGCCTTGCCCGATGCGAAGAACTCGCGGGTCTGGCCGTAGTACCAGGTGGCGTCGTGCACGTCGGCCACCCCGACCCCGTACGAGTCCAGGCCCGCCGCCTGGCACAGGGCGACGGCCCTGCGTATGTGGAAGCCCTGGGTGACCAGCACGGCCCGCTCGACCCCGAAGATCTCCTTGGCCCGCACGCAGGAGTCCCAGGTGTCGAAGCCGGCGTAGTCGCTGACGATCTGCGTGTCAGGGACCCCGTGCTCGGTCAGGTACCTGCGCATGGCGTCGGGCTCGTCGTACTCCTTGCGGCTGTTGTCCCCGGTGACCAGCACCACTCTGACCTTGCCCGTCCGGTACAGCTCGGCGGCCGCGTCGAGCCGGTCGGCGAGATAAGGGGTGGGCCGCCCCCGCCACAGCCCGGCCCCGAACACCACCGCCACGTCGGCGGCGGGCGCGTCGGCCGTCGTCCGCAGCCGGTCGGAGGCCGACGCGTGCGTCCACGCAGACGGGAGCAGCGCCAGCGCACAGGCTGCCATGACGGTCTGCACCGCCAGCCGTCTGCCCCGGGCCCCGCGCAGCCGCCGCGGCCGACGCTCCGCCACCACGCGCACCAGGGCCCCTGCCCTCGCCCGCACCGGCCTCGCCACCGCCCTCGCCCAGCCCCTGATCTCCATGACCGCCCCTCCCGCACACCGCCGCACGCACCGTTCGCGCACACCGTTCGCACACATTGACGATCACGGCCGGTCCCGGAGTTCCGCCCCGGCCCCCTTTCACCCGTACGAACGACCGAGTGAGCACCTCGCAAACACCCGTCACCCCGGCGCAACGCACCGGCAATCTGCAGCCCGCAGGATCGGTTCATGACGGAGCCGGTGCACCCTCCCGACAGCCTCTCCCTCCCCTCCCTCCCGTTCGGCAGCGCGGCCGAGCTGCTGACCAGGATCACCGCCCAACTCGGCACGCAGCTCAGCGGACTGCGACCGCCCCGCACCCGCCCCCTCGGAGACCTCCCATGCAGCAGCCCGCCCTCGTCGCCGTGGCCCACGGCAGCCGCGACCCACGCGCCCTGCACACCGCCCTCGCCCTCCTCGAGCGGGTCCGCGAGCTCCGCCCGCGGCTCGACGTCCGGCTCGGCCACATCGAACTGAACGAGCCGCTGCTCGACGACACCCTGCGCGCGACGTCCGGCGCGGCCGTGCTCGTCCCCCTGCTGCTCGGCCGCGGGTACCACGTCAAGCGCGACCTCCCCGCGGCCGCCGCCCGGGCCGCCCACCTGCGCACACGCGTCGCCGCCCCGCTGGGCCCGCACCCGCTGCTCGTCGAGGCCCTGTACGAACGGCTCGTGGAAGCCGGCTGGACCCCCGGCACCGCCGTGGTGCTCGCCGCCGCCGGTTCCCGCGACCCCGACGCTGCGGCCGACACCCGCCGCACCGCCGCGCTGCTCGCCGGCCGGCTCGGCGGTGTACCGGTGGTGCCCGGCTACGCCTCGGCGGCGACGCCCGGCGTCCCCGACGCCGTCCGCGCCCTGGCCGCCCGAGGCCACCACCGGACGGCTGTGGCCTCGTACTTCGCCGCTCCCGGCCGCTTCGCCACCCAGACCGCCGCGGCCTCGCCCGGCCCCGCGGCCGCCCCCCTGGGCGACCACCCGGCCCTGGCCCGCCTGTTGCTGCGCCGCTACGACGAGGCACTGGCCCGCCCCGCCGGGCTGCCCCGGCCGGAACTCGTCTCCGCCTGATCCCGGTTTGTCAGTCGTTGCGGTTACCGTCTTGTCATGGAAGGCACCGCGCACGCCCCCGCAGACGACCTCTACCCGCCCTACGACCCGGCCGACACCGAGCGCTGGGCGGCCGAGCCCGACAAGCGCCCCGGCCGCACCGCCTTCCAGCGCGACCGCGCCCGCGTGCTGCACTCCGCCGCGCTGCGCCGCCTCGCCGGGAAGACCCAGGTGGTCACGCCCGGCACCCGCTCCTACGACTGGGACGCCAGCCCCCGTACCCGCCTCACGCACTCCCTGGAGTGCGCCCAGGTCGGACGGGAGCTCGGCGCCGCGCTCGGCTGCGACCCGGACCTCGTCGAAGCCGCCTGCCTCTCGCACGACATGGGCCATCCGCCCTTCGGCCACAACGGCGAGGAAGCACTCAACGAGTTCGCCAAGGACTGCGGCGGCTTCGAGGGCAACGCCCAGTCGCTGCGCCTGCTGACCCGGCTGGAGCCGAAGCGGTTCGTGCCCGACCCGGCGAGCGGGCAGCCGGTCAGTGTCGGCCTCAACCTCACCCGGGCCTGCCTGGACGCCGCCACCAAATACCCGTGGGCCCGCGGCGGCCACCCGACCGACCCCGACTCGGTCAAGTTCGGGGCGTACGAGGACGACCTGCCGGTCTTCGAGTGGCTGCGCCTCGGCGCGCCCGCCGACCGCAAGTGCTTCGAGGCCCAGGTCATGGACTGGGCGGACGACGTCGCATACTCCGTCCACGACTTCGAGGACGGCCTGCACGCCGGGCACCTCGACCCGAACCTCCTCTTCGCCGAGCCCGAGCGGGCGGCGATCTGGCAGGTCGCCATCGGCCGGTACGTCCCCGCCGGCACCTCCCCCGACGAGCTGCGGGCCGCCCTCGACCGGCTGATGGAGCAGGAGTGGTGGCCCCACGGGTACGACGGTTCCGCCGTCGCCCAGGCCCGCCTGAAGGACGCCACCAGCCAGCTCATCGGCCGGTTCTGCCTGGCCGCCGAAGGGGCCACCCGGGAGGCGTACGGATCGGGCCGCCTCACCCGGTACGGCGCCGAACTGGTGGTCCCCCGCGACGCGCGCAACGAGTGCGCGGTCCTGAAGGCGGTCGCCGACCTGTACGTGATGCAGCGAGACGAGCAGGAGCGCCTCCGCGCCGACCAGCGCATCGTCCTGGCCGAACTGGCCGAGGCGCTCAGCGCCCGCGCCCCAGAGGGTTTGGAGCCCCAGTTCCGGGCCATCTTCGACGCCGCCGCGGACGACAAGGCCAGGAAGAGGGCCGTCATCGATCAGATCGCGTGTCTCACCGACGCTTCCGCGCGTTCCCTGCACGCACGCCTCACCCGGCGCACCCGACGCGCCGAAGGGTGAGCTGATCGAGCCACTCCCCCTTCACGCGGCAGGCTCAGTGCGGGACGCTCGCATGTGGTCGCATGTGGCGTAGAGGTTATGAGGAGGCATCAGGTGGTCGACGCACACCGCACATTCGTCATCGTCGGCGCGGGGCTCGCCGGGGCGAAGGCGGCCGAAACGCTGAGGTCGGAGGGGTTCACCGGGCGGGTGATCCTGATCGGCGACGAGCGTGACCATCCGTACGAGCGTCCCCCGCTGTCCAAGGGCTACCTCACGGGCAAGGAGGAGCGCGAGAGCGTCTTCGTCCACGAGCCGTCCTGGTACGCGGCCTCCGACATCGAGCTGCACCTCGGCCAGCCGGCCGTCCACCTCGACCGTGAGGCCAAGAGGGTGGTCCTCGGGGACGGCACGGTCGTCCACTACGACAAGCTGCTGCTCGCCACCGGCGCCGAGCCGCGCCGTCTGGACATCCCCGGCACCGGGCTGGCCGGCGTGCACCACCTGCGCCGGCTCGCGCACGCCGAGCGGCTGCGGCACGTCCTGGCGGGCCTCGGCCGGGACAACGGCCACCTGCTCATCGCGGGCGCCGGGTGGATCGGCCTGGAGGTCGCCGCCGCGGCCCGCGGGTACGGCGCCGAGGTGACCGTCGTCGAACCGGAGGCCACCGCGCTGCACGCCGTGCTCGGCCCCGAGATCGGCCGGCTCTTCGGCGACCTGCACGCCGATCACGGGGTGCGCTTCCACTTCGGCGCCCGGCTGACCGAGATCGTCGGCCAGGACGGCATGGTGCTGGCCGCCCGTACCGACGACGGGGAGGAGCACCCCGCACACGCGGTGCTCGCCGCGATCGGGGCCGCGCCGCGGACGGCTCTCGCCGAGACCTCCGGGCTGGCCCTGGTCGACCGGGAGCACGGCGGCGGGATCGCCGTGGACGCCTCCCTGTGCACCTCCGACCCTGACATCTACGCGGTCGGCGACGTGGCGGCAGCCCACCACCCGGCGCTCGGCACGCGGCTGCGGGTCGAGCACTGGGCCAACGCGCTGAACGGCGGCCCGGCCGCCGCGCGGGCGATGCTGGGGCACGAGGTCGCCTACGACCGGGTGCCGTACTTCTTCTCGGACCAGTACGACGTGGGCCTGGAGTACTCGGGATACGCCCCGCCCGGCGGCTACGACCAGGTGCTGATCCGCGGCGATGCCGGCAAGCGGGAGTTCATCGCCTTCTGGCTCTCCGAGGGGCGCGTCCTCGCCGGAATGAACGTGAACGTGTGGGACGTCACCGAGCACATCCAGGCCCTGATCAGGTCAAAGGCACCCGTGGATCGCGAGGCCCTTTCGGACCCGTCGGTTCCGCTTGCCTCGCTGATCCCTGCGGAGGGGGCCTGACGGGTTTGTCCGCGCCCGGCCGTAGACTTCACGGGTGGCAGGACGGATCAATGACGACGACGTGAAGGCGGTACGGGACGCGGTCCCGATCGACGCCGTGGTCTCCGACTACCTCCAGCTGCGCAACGCGGGCGGAGGCAACCTCAAGGGCCTGTGCCCCTTCCACGACGAGAAGTCCCCCTCCTTCCAGGTCAGCCCCAGCAAAGGCCTCTACCACTGCTTCGGCTGCCAGGCGGGCGGGGACACCCTCGACTTCGTCATGAAGATCGACCACCTCTCCTTCTCCGAGGCGGTCGAGCGACTGGCCGGCCTGGCCGGGATCACCCTGCGCTACGAGGAGGGCGGCTACACCGCCGGCACCAGCGGCCGCGGCGAGCGCATCCGGCTGGTCGAGGCGCACCGGGAAGCCGCCCGGTTCTACGCCGACCAGCTGGACGGCCCCGAGGCCGAGATCGGCCGCAAGTTCCTGGCGGAGCGGGGGTTCGACCAGGCCGCGGCCGCCCACTTCGGCGTCGGCTACAGCCCGGCCGGATGGGACCACCTGACCCGCTTCCTGCGCGGCAAGGGCTTCACCGACAAGGAGCTGATCACCTCCGGGCTCGCCCAGGACAGCCGCAGCGGCAAGCCGATCGACCGCTTCCGCGGCCGGCTGATGTGGCCCATCCGCGACACCAGCGGCGAGGTGGTCGGCTTCGGCGCGCGCAAACTGCGCGACGACGACAACGGGCCGAAGTACCTGAACACCCCCGAGACGGCGATCTACAGGAAGTCCCAGGTCCTGTACGGCATCGACCTGGCCAAGAAGGAGATCGCCAAGACCTCCCGGGCCGTGGTCGTCGAGGGCTACACCGACGTGATGGCCTGCCACCTTGCCGGTGTCACCACCGCCATCGCGACCTGCGGCACCGCGTTCGGCGGGGACCACATCAAGATCCTCCGACGCCTGCTGATGGACAACGCCACCGCCGAGGTCATCTTCACCTTCGACGGCGACGCGGCCGGACAGAAGGCGGCCCTGCGGGCCTTCGAGGACGACCAGAAGTTCGCGGCAGAAACCTCGATCACCATCGCCCCCGGCGGGATGGACCCCTGCGACCTGCGCCTCGCCCAGGGGGACGCGGCCGTCGCCGACCTGGTGGAGGCCCGCACCCCGCTGTTCGAGTTCGCACTGCGCCACATCGTCTCCCGGCACAACCTGGAGAACCCGGCGGGGCGGGCGGCAGCGCTGGCCGAGGCCGCTCCGGTCGTGGCAAGCATCAAGGACCTCTCGATCCAGCACGAGTCGGCGGTCCAGCTGGCGGGGATGCTGGGCATCCTCGACGAGCAGTTCGTCGTCAAGCGGGTGGCACAGCTCGCCCGATGGGCGCGCGAGCGCGGCAACCAGCCTCAGCAGCAGGGACGGGGCCGCGCCCAGCAGCCGACCCCCGAGCCGCCGCCACCGCCGGCCGGTGGCGGCGGCCCCGCCCTCAACCTGCGCAGCCCCGCACACCGCACCGAGCGCGAGCTGCTCAAGCTGGCGCTGCAGCGCCCCGCCCTGGTCTCCCCCGCGTTCGACGCGTACGGGACCGACGAGTTCACCGCTCCGCCCTACGCCGCGGTCCGCCGGGCCATCCAGGACGCGGGCGGCACCTCGCAGGCCGACGACGGCTACCTGGCCCGCGTACGCGACGCCGCCCCGAACGACACCGTCCGCGCGATGGTCACGGAGCTGGCGGTGGAAGCCATCCACGCCAAGACGGTGGACGAGGTCTACGCCGGGGTCCAGCTCGTCCAGGTCCGTCTGCGTGCCGTCGACCGACGGGTACTGGAGATCCAGAGCGCCATGACCCGCCTGAGTCCGCAGGCCCCGCCGGAGCAGCACGCCGCCGTCCAGGAGGAGCTGTGGGTGCTCCAGCAGTACGGGCAGCGCCTGCGCAACCGCGGCGCCGAAGGACTCTAGGGGGCGCCTTCCGGGCCGTGTCCGAACGGCTTGGCAGAGCGGTTGAACCAGTCGCCCCCGGGTATCTCCGTCCCCCTCTCCCGCAGGTCGCGGGCGACCAGCGGGGACGCCAGGTAGACCCAGGCGCGCACCGTGGTGCCGTCCGGGCGCAGGGCCTCGCGGGCGAATCGGTCGTAGACGTTGCCGGGCCGCCCCGGGCCTTCGTACTCCTCCAGCCGGTCGAGCTCGGCCAGCAGCCGCCGGTACGCGGCGGGCTCCGCGGTGATCAGCTCCCCGACGACGGCGGCGCCCGGCCGGTGGACCGCGAACGGATAGCCGGGGCCGTCGTAGAGGACCGCGTCCGGCAGGGTGGCGGGCTCCTCCGAAGCCGTGCGGCCGCGCAGGAACAGGTCGTGGTTGACCTCGCCGGGGCGCAGGGTCCCGTACACGAAGAACGGGAGCGCGACGGTGGTCGTTTCCCGCGGCCGTTCGACCGATGTCACGGAGCCCTCCCTCGGTATGGCGCAGCACTCCGCGGCCGGGCCGAAAGTCCCGACTTCGCTGCGTCCCACCACCGTACGCACCGCTGTTGCACCCCTTCCAAGTGCCCGCGACCCGGGCCGCCCGGTGTCGGATCACACCCCCTCCGACCTCGCGGTTCCACGTCTGACGCCTTCGTGCCGCCGCTTCGCCGCCGGCCGGCGGGGGCTCGCTGTGGGTATGCCCGCGCCCAAGACGGTGGTTCCCGTGTACTGGACGTACGCGGGCGACCCGACAACGCGGCGAGGCGCGATGCGGGCGGCGCGGGCCCGGCCGCCGTCGGCGCCGGCGGCCGTCCGGGTCATCCGGTCACCCGGACGGCGTGGGCGGCCCGGATGGCTCCACACACATCGTGACCTGCGAGAACGAACTGCGGCTGGCCGCGGCGGGGCATTCCTGACGGGACATCAGCAGGCGCGCGACGGGCGGGCCGGGTTTCCTCGGAGACACGAGCCCGTGTCTTCAGGGAGAGTCCCATGCGCCGACGTACCGCACACGTGCTGACCGCGACCGCGTTGACCGCCGTCGCGTTCACCGGCCCGGTCGCGGGCGCGGTCGCCGCCGCGGACCTCGGCATGGCGGGCTTCGCACCCGGGGACTTCGCCGCGCTGGAGGTGTGGCCGAAATCGGCCGCGCCCGGCACGACCGTCACCGTCAACACCACCGCATGCGGCCCTGGAAGCCACGCGGACGGCGATGCCACCACGGTCGGCGGCGGCCGCTTCAAGCTGGTCCCGGGCACCCACAAGGAGGTGGTCGTGGGGCAGTTCCAGGTGGCCCGCGGCACCCGGCCCGGCACCTACGGCATCGGCGCGACGTGCGCGAACGGCAAATTCGCGACGGGCGACCTGGTCGTCACCGAACGCGGCCCGCAGGGGCACGTCAACTCCGGGGTGGGCGGTGGCACGACCACCACGACCGACCCCGCCAAGATCGCGGCGGGAGTGGCCGTACTGGCCGCGACCGCCGTCGGCGGTACCTGGCTCCTGCGTCGCCGGGCGAGCGGCACGCGGAGCTGACGGACGCCCACCGCGGCTGCGACCGCGGTCCGACCGGTACCGTCCCCCGTCGCCCGCCCCGCGAGGTCCCCCCGTTCGCGGGGCCGGGCGACGGCCAGTCACCTCGGACGAGAGGCGGAGGGGTACTTCATGGCCGGCGACTTCCGCCCGACCGCCCGCCACGGGGGACTCGTCGCGCTCGCCGCCTGCATCGGCATCTGGCTCGTGACCAGCGGCTCCCGGGAACCGCTGGGACCACCGCTGCCCTCCCCAGCCGAAGCCCTGACCGCCGCCGGCACCGTCGGCCCCGGCATCGCCCCGCTTCCCGGCTCACCGCCCGGCCGGATCCGGATCCCCACCATCCGGGTGGATGCCCCGCTGATCGGGCTCGGTCTGGACCGGGGTGGCCACCTCGAAGTGCCTCCGCCCGACCGGCGGGGCCTCGCCGGCTGGTACCGCGAGGGCACCACCCCGGGCGCCACCGGCACCGCCGTGATCGCCGGGCACGTGGACGACGCCGCCGGGCCGGGGGTCTTCTACCACCTGGGCGCACTGCGCCGCGGGGACGCGATCGAGGTCCCGCGCGCGGACGGGCGTACGGCCGTGTTCACGGTCCACGCCGTCGAGGTCCACGACGCCAAGGCCTTCCCCGACACCCGCGTGTACGGCCCTTCGCCGCGCGCCGAGCTACGGGTGATCACCTGTGGCGGCGGTTTCTCACCGCGCACGGGTTACCGCGGCAACGTGGTCGTCTTCGCCCATCTCACCGGGACGTACTGAGCGGCTCAGGCCGGTCAGCCCCATTGCTCCAGGCCGAGCTTGACCACCAGGGCGCCGACCACGGTCAGCAGCACCCCGCGGACGAAGCCGCTGCCCTTCTTCAGCGCCATCCGGGCGCCGATCATGCCCCCGGCCAGGTTGAACACCGCCATCAGCGCGGCCAGCTGCCACAGCACCATGCCCTGGTAGGCGAACATCGCGAGTGCCCCCGCGTTGGTGCAGCAGTTGACGATCTTGGCGGTGGCGGAGGCGGTGACCAGGTCGAGGTGGAGCAGGGCCGTGAGGGCGAGAACCAGGAAGGTGCCGGTGCCCGGCCCGATGAGGCCGTCGTAGAAGCCGATGCCGAGGCCGGCGAGCCCGATGGCGAGCAGCACCCGGGCACGGCTGACGGGCGAGCCGGAGGGGGCGGTGCCGAAGCCGGGCCGGAAGAGCACGAACCCGGCGACGATCACGAGCACCACCATGATCATCGGGCGGAGCGCGTCCTTGCTGATGCCGCCCGCGAGTGCGGCGCCGCCCATCGATCCGGCGAGCGCCGCCAGGCCGATGCGGACGGCGAGCTTCACGTCGACCGGGGCCTTGCGGACGTACGTCACGGCCGCTCCGGCGGTGCCGACGATGGCCACCGCCTTGTTGGTGCCGAGGACGGTGGCGGGGTGGGCGTTGGGCAGGCCCAGCAGGAGTGCGGGCAGGAGCAGCAGGCCGCCGCCGCCCACCACCGCGTCGATCCATCCCGCCGCCGCGGCCGCGACGCACAGCACAATGATCATGGTCGTTGATATGTCAGGCACGAACCGACCCTATGGAGCTGTCGGGTGCAGTGACCATCAATCCCCGGAAAGTTGCGCAAAGGTTGAGCTTTGCCGGGCCGGGACCCGGTCCGGCGCCACCGGAGCGGCCGGGTCCACGACCGCCGTGAGCAGGGTGGCGGCCATGACGCCGACCGCCCCCAGCCCCGCCGCGAGCCGCCCCGCCGGGGGTACGAGGGCCAGCGCGGCCAGCGCGGTCCGCACCGGCGAGGGTCTGCGCGGCTTGCGGTGCCGGGCGGCCGTCGCACGGGCCGGCACCCCGACGGGTACGGAAAGGGCGACGTGCAGGGGGTGGCGCATGGGGCGGGAACTCCTCGGGAACTCGGGGCGGCAGGGCGGTGGGAGCGGTGGGCGATGCCGACGAACGGCGTCGGACGGCGGTACGCGGACCGGGAGCATCCGGCCCGGCTCAGAAGCTGAAGCACTCCGAGTGGATCCTCCCGGCCGGCACCCCGGCCCGCAGCAGCGCCGCCCGGGTCGCCTCCGCCATCCCCGGCGGCCCGCAGAGGTAGACGTCGTGCTCGGCCAGGTCGGGCACCAGCGCGGCCAGCGCCTGCGGGGCCAGCGGGTCGTAGGCGGCGCCCGACGGCCCGAGCAGGTAGTGCAGCCCGGCCCGCCGCCCGGCGGCGATGGCCTCCAGCTCGGCGCGCAGCACCAGGTGCTCCTCGGCGCCGGCCCGGTAGAGCAGGGTGATGTCCCCGGGGCCGCCCGGCAGCGTCTCGAACAGGGCCCGCATCGGGGTGATCCCGACCCCGCCCGCGATCAGCAGCACTTTCGGCCGGGTCCGCCGGGCCGCGGTCAGCGCCCCGAACGGGCCGGTGGCGAGGACCCGCGTCCCGGGGCGCAGCCGGCGGATGCGGCGGGAGTGGCCGCCGAGCCCCTTCACGGTGATCCGCAGCGTGTTCCCGCGGACCGGCGCGGACAGCGAGAAGGGCAGCGCGGTCGGCCACAGCCCCCGCTGCAGGAACCGCCAGCGCAGGAACTGGCCCGGCTCCGCCCGCAGCTCCGCCAGGTGCTCGCCCCGCACAACGACGGAGACGACCCCGGGGCCCTCGAAGCGGAGCTCCGCGACCCGCAGCGCGTGCCGCAGGGCCTGGCGTACGGGCACCACGGCGCGGTACCAGACCAGCAGCACGCCGACCAGGGTGTGTGCGAGCGCCCAGAACCAGGCCGCGGCGGCGAGGTCGGGCCCGGCGAGCTGGTGTCCGAAGCCGAGGGCGGCGGCGAGGTATACGAGCAGGTGCACGCCGCGCCAGGTTTCGTACGGCATCCGGCGGCGTACGGCCCGGGCGGAGGTCGCACCGACCGCGGCCAGGAGGACGGTCCCGGCCGCGGCGGCGGCTATGGCGGGGTAGCCGAGCAGCTCCCGGACGGCGCGGTCCAGATCGGCCCCCGTGTGCACGGCGTACCCCAGCAGGGCGAAGAGTCCGTGCCCGAAGCAGAGGAGCAGGACGTGGCGTCCGCCGAACGCGTGCCAGCGGGCGAGCCGGTCGGCGCCGACCCCGTGCTCCACCGCGGGCACCCGGGCCATCAGGAAGAGCAGCACCAGCACCCCGTAACCGGCGAGCAGACCGGTCAGGTGCGCGGCGGTGGCGAAGAGCGCGTCGGGCCGCGCCGAAGGCCGGACCTGCACCGCCCAGAGCAGGACCACCACCCCCGCCCCGCCCAGGATCCCGCCCCTGACCCGCACCGCCGCATCTCGCATGCGGATCACGCTAAGGGCCCCGGCAGCGGCCCCGACGACCTTTAAGGCGGCCTTGAGGAAGGCCTCACCGACCCTTAAACCCGACGCTGAGGTCGGCGTTCCGTCCGGGTAACAGGAGCGATGCGGCGGGGAAACAGCGGCCGCGCACCCTCATGGCATGACCTCGGAAAAGCGTGTGGTGGTGATCGGCGGTGGCCTCGCGGGCCTGCGGCTCGCGGACCGGCTGGGCCCGGCCGCGGCGGTGACCGTCCTCGGCGAGGAATCCCACGTCCCGTACAACAGGGTCCTGCTCGCCGAGGTCCTCGCGGGCCGGTACGCGCCGGAGGTGACCGCCCTCCCGGCTCCCGGCCCGGCGCTGCGGCGCGGGGTCCGGGCGGTACGCGTCGACCGGGCGGAACGGGCCGTGCACTGCGACGACGGCACGGTGGCCCCTTACGACACGCTGGTACTGGCCACCGGCTCGAACGCGGTGCTCCCGCCGCTGCGCGGGCTGTTCGAGCCCGAAGGGCGCGATCTCCCGGACGGGGTCCACGCGTTCCGCACGATGGACGACTGCCTGGCCCTCTCGGCGGCCGTACGCCCAGGGGTGCGGGCGGTCGTCATCGGCGGGGGCCTGCTCGGGGTCTCGGCAGCCCGGGCGCTCGCCGCGCGCGGAGCGGTGGTGGTCCTGGCCCAGCAGGGCGAACGCCTGATGGAACGCCACCTGGACGCCGAGGCCTCGGCCTTGCTGGCGACGCACCTGACCGAGCTCGGCGTGGAGCTCCACACCGAGTGCCGGGTCCGCGGCGTGACGACAACCCCTTCGGCCCCGCCGACGGGTGAGGCGCCGGGCTCCGGGGGCACAGCCCCCGGCAACGGCGCCGGTCAGGGGCAGCGGCGGGTCACCGGGGTCGAGCTCGCCGACGGCTACCGGCTGGAGGCCGACGTCGTCGTCCTCGCCTGCGGCGTACGCCCCCGCACCGGCCTCGCCAAGGCGGCCGGCCTGGACGTCCGCACCGGCATCGTGGTCGACGACCACCTGCGCACCAGCGACCCCCGCATCCACGCCATCGGCGACTGCGCCGAGCACGCCGGGCAGGTGTACGGCCTGGCCGGCGCCGCCCTGGAGCAGGCCGACGCCCTCGCCGCCGTCCTCAGCGGGGCTCCCGTCCCGTACACCGGCACCCGGGCCCTGACGCGCCTCACCCTCGGCGGAGCCGGGAACGGCTCCCTGGACCTCGCCGCCTTCGGCGAGACCACCCCCCGCCCGGGCGACGACGTGGTCCGCCTCGCAGACGCCACCCGGCGGACCTACCGCAAGGTCGTCCTGCGCGGCGACCTCCTCGTCGGCGGGGTGCTGCTCGGCGAGCTCTCCACGGTGGGCGCCCTCGCCCGCACCTGGGAGGGCGGGGAACCGCCGCACGACCTGTTTCACCTGCTCACCGACGACGGAGGCCACTGACATGACCGAGCCCTCGCCCACGATCGTGCTCATCGGGCACGGCATGGTCGGCCAGCGCTACCTCGAAGCGCTCGCCGAGCGCGGGATCACCGCCACGCACCGGGTCACCGTGCTCTGCGAGGAGCCCCGGCCCGCCTACGACCGTGTGCACCTGACCTCGTACTTCTCCGGCAGCACTCCCGAGGACCTGTCCATGACGCCCGCCGGGTTCATGGAGCAGCACGGCATCGCCCTCCACCTCGACGACCCGGCCGAGCACATCGACCGGGCCGCCCGCACCGTCACCTCCCGCTCGGGGCGGGTGTTCCCGTACGACGTGCTGGTGCTCGCGACCGGCAGCTACCCCTTCGTGCCTCCCGTCCCCGGCAAGGACGCCCCCGGCTGCTTCGTCTACCGCACCATCGAGGACCTCCTCGCCATCGAGGAGTACGCGAAGGACAAGACCACCGGCGCCGTCGTCGGCGGCGGACTGCTCGGGCTGGAGGCCGCCGGCGCCCTCCAGGGTCTCGGCCTCGCCGCCCGCATCGTCGAGTTCGCCCCGCGCCTGATGCCCGTCCAGGTCGACGAGGGCGGCGGCGCCGCCCTGCTGCGCACCATCGAGTCCATGGGCCTCACCGTCCACACCGGTGTCGGCACCCAGGAGGTGGTGACCGGCGAGGACGGCCGCGTCAGCGGAATGCGGCTCTCCGACGGCTCGACCGTCGACACCGAGCTCGTCGTCTTCTCCGCCGGCGTCCGCCCCCGCGACCAGCTGGCCCGCGACGCCGGGCTGGACGTCGGCGAGCGCGGCGGTGTCGCGGTCGACGCCCGCTGCCTGACCTCCGACCCGCACGTCTACGCCATCGGCGAGTGCGCCCTGGCCGTCGACGGCCGCGTCTACGGCCTGGTCGCCCCCGGCTACGAGATGGCCGAGACCGCCGCCGACGACCTGCTGGGCCGTGCGAAGGAGTTCACCGGAGCCGACCTCTCCACCAAGCTGAAGCTGCTCGGCGTGGACGTGGCCTCCTTCGGCGACGCCCACGGCGCCACCCCCGACAGCCTCGACGTCGTCTGGTCCGACTCCCGCACGGGGGTCTACAAGAAGCTGGTGGTCTCCCCCGACGGCGTGCTCCTCGGCGGCGTCCTGGTCGGCGACGCCGACGCCTACGGCCTGCTGCGCCCGCTCACCGGCAGTGTCCCGCCCGTCGCACCGGAGCAACTGGTCCTGCCCGCCGGCGTCGGCGCACCCGTCGCGCTCGGCCCGTCCGCCCTCCCCGACCACGCGGTGATCTGCTCCTGCCACAACGTCACGAAGAAGGCCATCACCGCCTGCGCCACCCTCCCCGAGGTCAAGAAGTGCACCAAGGCGGGCACCGGCTGCGGCAGCTGCGTCAAGGTGATCGGGCAACTGCTCCCGGCCGCCGCCGACAAGGGGCTGTGCGGCTGCTTCCCGTACACCCGCGCCGAGCTCTACGAGATCGTCCGCACCCGCCGGCTGACCTCGTACGAGGAGATCCTCGACGGCCACGGCCGTCCCGAGGCCCGCGGCGGCGACGGCTGCGAGGTCTGCAAGCCGGCCGTCGGCTCGATCATCGCCTCGCTCGCGGCGACCCTCGGCGCGAGCGGCTACGTCCTGGACGGCGAGCAGGCCGCCCTGCAGGACACCAACGACCACTTCCTCGCGAACATGCAGCGCAACGGCTCGTACTCGGTCGTGCCGCGGATCCCCGGCGGTGAGATCACCCCCGACAAGCTGATCGTGATCGGCGAGGTGGCCCGCGACTTCGGCCTCTACACGAAGATCACCGGGGGGCAGCGGATCGACCTGTTCGGCGCGCGCGTGGACCAGCTCCCCCGGATCTGGGCGCGGCTCGTCGACGCGGGCTTCGAGTCCGGGCACGCCTACGGGAAGGCCCTGCGGACGGTGAAGTCCTGCGTGGGGCAGACCTGGTGCCGCTACGGCGTCCAGGACAGCGTGCGGATGGCCATCGACCTGGAGCTGCGCTACCGGGGGCTGCGCGCCCCGCACAAGCTCAAGTCGGCGGTGTCCGGCTGCGCCCGCGAGTGCGCGGAGGCTCAGAGCAAGGACTTCGGGGTCATCGCCACGGCGAGCGGCTGGAACCTGTACGTGGGCGGCAACGGCGGCGCCACTCCGCGCCACGCGGACCTCCTCGCCCAGGACCTGTCGGACGCGGAACTGATCCGGCTGATCGACCGGTTCCTGATGTTCTACATCCGCACCGCCGACCGGCTGGAGCGGACCTCCACCTGGCTGGAGCGGCTGGAGGGCGGGCTGGACCACCTGCGGGACGTGGTGGTGCACGACTCGCTGGGGCTGTGCGCGGAGCTGGAGTCACTGATGGCCGACCACGTGGCGCACTACCGGGACGAATGGGCCGAGACGCTCCAGGACCCCGAGCGGCTGCGCAGGTTCGTGTCCTTCGTGAACGCGCCCGGCGCTCCCGACCCGACCGTGAAGTTCGTCCCCGAGCGCGACCAGGTCAAGCCCGACCTGGCCGTCCTGACCATAGGAGGTGCCGTCCGATGACCGTGGAACTGCAAGTGGCGCAGGGCTGGCTGACGGTGTGCGAGCTGTCGGCGCTCACCCCCGGGCGCGGGGTGGCGGCGCTGCTGCCCGACGGGAGCCAGGCGGCGGTGTTCGTCGACCGCGCGGGGCGGGCGTACGCCATCGGCAACCAGGACCCCTTCACCGGCGCGCAGGTGCTCTCGCGCGGCCTGGTGGGGGCGGCGGCGGGCCGGCCCTTCGTGGCCTCTCCGCTGCTCAAGCAGCGCTTCGACCTGGAGACGGGGCGCTGCCTGGACGACGAGGAGGTGGCGGTCCGCACCTACCCGGTGCGGACCGCCGCGACGTCCTGACCGCACGGGTGGCCCGTCGGTCAGTCCTGCTTCCGGACCACGGCCGGGTCCATCCACATGATCTCCCAGGTGTGGCCGTCGAGGTCGTCGAAGGCGCGGCCGTACATGACGCCGTGGTCCTGGGCCGGACGGGGTTCGGTGGCGCCGGCCGCCAGGGCCCCGTCCACCAGCTCGTCGACGGCGGTGCGGCTCTCGGCGCTCAGACACAGGAGGACCTCGGACGTCTTCGTGGCGTCGGCGATCTCCTTGTGGGTGAAGTCCTTGTAGCGGGCCTCGGTCAGAAGCATCGCGACGATGGTGTCGCTGATGACCATCGAAGCGCAGTTCTCGTCGGTGAACTGGGCGTTGAAGGAGTAGCCCAGCTTGCCCCAGAAGGCCTTGCTGGCGTCCAGGTCCTTGACGGGCAGGTTGACGAAGATCATGGTCGCGGACATCGAGGTCCCTCTCTCCTGCTGTTCGGTGCTGGTGCTCGGTCGGTGTTTTCGAGAGGTAGACCGCGGGGCCGCGCGAAACTCATCGCTGCTCGCGCCTTTTTCTGAGATTTCTTTCCGAACGGGCGAACCTCCAGGTCAGGCCGCTGAGCGGAGCTCGAGTGCCGCGAGGGGGACGAAGCCTGTGGTGCCTTCGCCGCGCAGGTCGGCGTCCGGTCCGGCGAGGCGCCGGTGGAGGGTCAGCGCGATCCGCTCGCCCTGGGCCTTGGCCCGTTCGGCGTTCGGCCCGCTGTGCAGCCCGTCGATCGTCGCGTGCCACAGCTGCACCCAGCGGCCGAAGTCGGCGGCGGTCAGTGCGCGCACCGAGTGCAGCGCGGCGTGCGGGGCGAAGGCGTTGCGCCGGTACGGGGCGGTGCGGAACAGGGCCCGCTCCCAGAAGTCGGCGATCCGGGGCAGGTGGACGTCCAGGTCCGTGCCAGCGACGCGGGTGAAGAACGGACCGATCCCCGGATCGGCGAAGGCGGCCGTGTAGAAGCGGCGCAGCACGACCTCGAGGTCGGCCCGGCCCGAGATGTCGGCGGCGGAGCGGTTCATGCCTCCACGGTCCTCCTCCGCCCGGCGCCTTCCCAGGGCCCAAGGTCCCGCCATCGGCCCATTCTCGCCACGGCGCGCGGACACCTCCTAAACCCCGGCGGCCGAGACAGGCCGGAACTCATCGGTGCGATGCGCCGGGCGGGCGGCGGCGCGGGCGCCGGCCGTCCGGAGTCTTCGCGGACGCGGCGCTGTGCGAACGCCGCCCGCCGTGGGCGGACCCGGCCCGCGGCAATCCGGCCGCGACGACGCCGGCGAGGTCCGCGAGGCCCTCGGCAAAGAATGCGCGGGCGTCCCGGAAATCCCCGCCGAAGGATTGAACGCCGACCGGTCGCTCGGGCGTAATGAGGATTTGGCGCCACGTCAACTGGCGTCTCCTATGTTCCTCGACGCGTGCGACCCCGCGTCCGACCGGCCGCGGGGCCTTCCTCCCACAGGAGTGACCGTGGAACGTCGTACCTTCCTGCGCGGCGCAGTGATCGGTTCGTCGGCCGCCGCCTTCGGCGGCACGTTGATGCACGGGGCGGCCTACGCGGCTCCCGCCCAGCCGGGGGCGGGTCCCTACGGGGCTCTCGGCGCCGCCGACGCCAACGGCATCATGCTCCCGAGCGGTTTCACCAGCCGGGTCATCGCCCGCTCGGGCCAGACCGTCAGCGGTACCTCGTACACCTGGCACAGCGCCCCCGACGGCGGTGCCTGTTACGCCGACGGCTCGGGCTGGATCTACGTGTCCAACTCGGAGATCAACCCCTCCGGCGGTGCGAGCGCGGTGAAGTTCAACTCCTCGGGCACCGTCACCGGGGCCTACCGGATCCTGTCGAACACCCGGCAGAACTGCGCGGGCGGCAAGACCCCGTGGAACACCTGGCTGTCCTGCGAGGAGGTCGACCGCGGCTTCGTCTACGAGGCCGACCCGTACGGCGTGAACGCGGCGGTCCAGCGCCCGGCGATGGGCCGCTTCAAGCACGAGGCCGCCGCCGCCGACCCGGTCCGGCAGGTGATCTACCTGACGGAGGACGAGTCGAGCGGCTGCTTCTACCGCTTCATCCCCACGACCTGGGGCAACCTGTCCTCCGGCACCCTTCAGGTCCTCAAGGCCGGAACGTCCACCTCCGGCTCCTTCACCTGGCAGAACGTCCCCGACCCGGACGGCTCCCCGACGGCGACCCGCAGCCAGGTCTCCGGCTCCAAGAAGTTCAACGGCGGCGAGGGCTGCCACTACGCCAACGACACCGTCTGGTTCACCACCAAGGGCGACAACCGGGTCTGGCAGCTCAACCTCACGAACAACACCTACGAGCTGGCCTACGACGACTCGCTCGTGCCCGGCGGCGCGGCCCCTCTGACGGGTGTCGACAACGTCACCGGCTCCTCGTACGGCGACCTGTACGTCGCGGAGGACGGCAGCAACATGGAGATCTGTGTGATCACCCCGGACGACGTGGTGGCGCCCTTCCTGCGGATCACCGGGCAGTCCTCCTCGGAGATCACCGGCCCGGCCTTCTCGCCCGCCGGGAACCGGCTCTACTTCTCCAGCCAGCGCGGTACGAGCGGCAGCTCCTCCGGCGGCATCACCTACGAGGTGACGGGCCCGTTCCGCACCTGACGGACGTTTCCCGGCGGCCCCGGCCCCGGCCCCCGGCCCCGGGCCGGGCCGAGCCGGGGCCGCCCGCGTCTCAGGAGGCCACGGCCCCGCCCTTGAGCAGCGCGGCCCCCAGCGGGGTCACGGTGTGCAGGACCGCGTTGCCGCGGCGCAGGGTGGTGACCAGGCCCGCCTCGCGCATCACGCAGGCGTGCTGGCTCGCGGAAGCCAGCGAGACCCCGGCCCGGCGGGCCAGTTCGCTGGTGGTCGCACCGTCCCCTATGGCCCGCAGGACGACCGAGCGGGTGTGCCCGACGAGCTTGCCCAAAGTGCGCTGGCGCTGCTCCTCCATGGGCCGGGCGGCCTCGCCGCTGCCCGGCGCGGAGGCCAGCTGCGCGGCGGCCGGGTAGACCAGCACGGGCGGCAGCTCGGGGTCGTGCAGGGTCACCGCGGTGCGCCGGCAGAAGAAGGACGGCTGGAGCAGCAGCCCGCGGCCCCGCAGCCGCACGTCGCGGTCCACGGGGTAGTCGCACTCCAGCACCGGGGCCCGCCAGCGCAGCATGGGCGGCAGCGAGGCCAGCAGCTCGTCGGCGCCGCCGTCGAGCAACGCGCGGCCGCGTGCTGCCCGTTCGGCTTCTATCTGGGCCTGTATGTGGGTCCAGTACGGCTCCACGGCGGCCCGGTGGTACGCGCGCAGCTCGCCCATCAGCCTGGGGAGCTGCTGGGTGCCGGCCTCCATGAAGTCCCGCAGCCGCGGTGGCACGGGCGCGCCGGCGCCCAGCAGCTGGAGCTCGCGGCGCATGCGCTCGGGACGGATCCCGCGCAGCGCGTCGAGGCCCACGTCCCACCCGTACTGCCCCTCCACAGGGGTCAAAAAATCGGGGAAATAACCGCGACTCGGTATGAGCATACCGAGCGTGCGTGTTTCACTATTCAACCTGCTCCGGGTTTCCGTACGCCATTCACCGAACAACCGGGCATCGCGCCGGTCTCTTAAGCGGTGAAAGCTGAGAATCGTTTCCCACAACGCATCGGGACGCCCTGCCATCCGTACGCGTGCCAGGTCCACTCCAGTGAAATGGATACGCAGCACCGAACCCCCACCTGTGCAACCGCAATCCCCCCGCCCCATGAGTATGCACGCAGTCACACGTGGTCACCACGCCCTTTCGGCCACAGTTGAAACCCCTTTCGGCAGGGGCGTGACAACCGAAATCCTGTACTCCGCCGGGCACACTCCGGTGCGACCGAAACGCTCCGCGAAGGCCGTGGGGGGCTTTGCGGGGCCTGGCGGTCGGTCGCACTGGGAAGCGCCGACGTGCCCGGCAGAATGACAGCGGCGGTGGACGGGTGGGGATCCGTCCACCGCCTGCTGGCGTAAAGACTTGTTGAACAGAGAAATTGAGGCGCGCCCGCCCCCGGGCAGTCAGGGAACCCGGGGACAGGCGCGGTCTGTGGGGCCCCTGTGCGGGGCCGGCGGGTCAGCGGCTGTCGCTGCCCTTCGCCTCGGCGGCCGCACGACCGGCCTCCAGGCGCGCCACCGGAATCCGGAAGGGCGAGCAGGAGACGTAGTCGAGGCCGACCTCGTGGAAGAAGTGGACGGACTCGGGGTCGCCGCCGTGTTCGCCGCAGACGCCGAGCTTGAGGTCGGGACGGGTGGCCCGGCCCTGCTCGACCGCGTGGCGCACGAGGGAGCCGACGCCGTCCTTGTCGATGGTCTCGAAGGGCGAGACCCCGAAGATGCCCTTCTCCAGGTACGCGGTGAAGAAGCTGGCCTCGACGTCGTCGCGGGAGAAGCCCCACACCGTCTGGGTCAGGTCGTTCGTACCGAAGGAGAAGAACTGCGCCGCCTCGGCGATCTGGGCGGCCGTCAGGGCGGCGCGGGGCAACTCGATCATGGTGCCGATGGAGAGCTTGAGGGTGGTGCCGGTGGCGGCCTCGACCTCGGCGATGACCGAGTCGGCCTCCTCGCGGACGATCTCCAGCTCCTGGACGGTGCCCACGAGCGGGATCATGATCTCTACCCGGGGGTCGCCCTTGGCGTTCTTGCGCTCGGCCGCGGCCTCGGCGATCGCCCGGACCTGCATCGCGAACAGGCCGGGGATGACCAGGCCCAGGCGGACACCGCGCAGACCCAGCATCGGGTTCTGCTCGTGCAGCTTGTGGACGGCCTGGAGCAGGCGCAGGTCGTTCTCGTTGGCGTCCTTGCGGGACTCGGCGAGGGCGACGCGCACCGACAGCTCGGTGATGTCGGGCAGGAACTCGTGCAGCGGCGGGTCGAGCAGGCGGACGGTGACGGGCAGGCCGTCCATCGCCTCGAACAGCTCGATGAAGTCCTTCTTCTGCAGCGGCAGCAGGGCACTGAGTGCCTGGTCGCGCTCGTCGTCGGTGTCGGCGAGGATCAGGCGCTCGACCATCTCGCGGCGCTCACCGAGGAACATGTGCTCGGTGCGGCACAGGCCGATGCCCTGGGCGCCGAAGCGGCGGGCGCGCAGCGCGTCCTCGGCGTTGTCGGCGTTGGCGCGCACCCGCAGGCGGCGGACGCGGTCCGCGTAGGCCATGATCCGGTGCACGGCGGCGACGAGCTCGTCGGCGTCGTCGGCGCCGGCGTGCATGCGGCCCTCGAAGTACTCCACGACCGGGGACGGTACGACGGGTACCTCGCCGAGGTAGACCTTGCCGGTGGAGCCGTCGATGGAGACGACGTCGCCCTCTTCGATGACCGTGTCGCCGACCGTCATGCGGCGGCGCTTGGTGTCGACGTCGAGCTCCTCGGCGCCGCAGACACAGGTCTTGCCCATGCCGCGTGCGACGACGGCCGCGTGGGAGGTCTTGCCGCCGCGGGAGGTCAGGATGCCTTCGGAGGCGATCATGCCGTCCAGGTCGTCGGGGTTGGTCTCGCGGCGGATCAGGATGACCTTCTCGCCGGACCGGGACCACTTGACGGCCGTGTAGGAGTCGAAGACGGCCTTGCCGACCGCCGCGCCCGGGGAGGCGGCGATGCCGCGGCCGAGCAGGGTGGTCTTGGCACCCTCGTCGAAGCGCGGGAACATCAGCTGCGCGAGCTGGTGGCCGCTGACGCGCTGGAGCGCCTCGGCCTCGTCGATCAGGCCCTGGTCCACGAGCTGGGTGGCGATGCGGAAGGCGGCGCCGGCGGTGCGCTTGCCGACACGGGTCTGGAGCATCCACAGCTGGCCGCGCTCGATGGTGAACTCGATGTCGCAGAGGTCCTTGTAGTGGGTCTCCAGCGTCGTCATGATCGTCATGAGCTGGTCGTACGAGGCCTTGTCGATGGCCTCCAGGTCCGCGAGCGGCACGGTGTTGCGGATGCCCGCGACGACGTCCTCGCCCTGGGCGTTCTGGAGGTAGTCGCCGTAGACGCCCGCGTGGCCGCTGGCGGGGTCGCGGGTGAAGGCGACGCCGGTGCCGGAGTCGGGGCCCAGGTTGCCGAAGACCATGGAGCAGACGTTGACCGCGGTGCCCAGGTCGCTCGGGATGCGCTCCTGGCGGCGGTACAGCTTGGCACGGTCGGTGTTCCACGAGTTGAAGACGGCCTCCACGGCGAGGTCCATCTGCTCGCGGGCGTCCTGCGGGAACTCGCGGCCGGCCTCCTTCGCCACGATCTTCTTGAAGACCTTGACGAGCTTCTTCAGGTCGGCGGCGTCGAGGTCGGTGTCGACGGTGACCTTCTTGGCGGCCTTGGCCTCGTCGAGGGCGTCCTCGAAGAGTTCGCCCTCGACGCCGAGGACGGTCTTGCCGAACATCTGGATCAGGCGGCGGTACGAGTCCCACGCGAAGCGCTCGTCACCGGCCTGGGAGGCGAGGCCGGTGACCGACTCGTCGGAGAGGCCGATGTTCAGGACGGTGTCCATCATGCCGGGCATCGAGAACTTGGCGCCGGAACGCACGGAGACCAGCAGCGGGTCGTCCGACTGCCCGAGCTTCTTGCCCATCTTCGACTCGAGGGCGGCAAGGTGGGCGCTGACCTCGTCGCGCAGCGCGGCCGGGGCCGAGCCGCTCTCGAGGTAGACCTTGCAGGCCTCGGTGGTGATGGTGAAGCCGGGAGGGACCGGCAGACCCAGGTTGGTCATCTCGGCGAGGTTGGCGCCCTTGCCGCCGAGAAGGTCCTTGAGGTCGCGGTTGCCCTCGGTGAAGTCGTAGACGAACTTCTGATCTTTGTTTTCCGACACGGGTCTCGACTCCTCGAGGCTCGGTGGCTGCCCTGACGGCCAGGAACATACCCAGATCGAAGGCTTCTGGGTACGTCCACTTGGCCGTCATACGGCTGTAACCACCCGTGCGCCAGCAGATCGAAAGTAACTCAGGGGTAACCAGAAAGGGCGAAGAGCGTTCAGGTCCCGAAGGATGAGGGGGCTCCTGAGGCTTGTTCACGCTCGGATGAGCGATCATCGATACATTTGCGTTCAAGTCTTGAATGCACAAAGGGTGGCACCCAGTGCCACCCTTTGAAAGTCTTACCCGTGACTTACCTGCTCATCTGAGCGAAACCTCTCCCATGCGTGGCGTATATCACGCACCACGGAGGGCGATTTGTCAGCCTCCGGAGGTGTCCAGTTCCGCGTCCTCGCTCACACCCGCGCAGTCGTACGGGTCCTTCAGCCAGCCGTCCGGCAGGACAACTCGGTTGTTTCCGGACGTCCGGCCGCGCGGACCATCGGCGCTCTCCGGCCATGCTTGATCCAGATCAAGCTCGCTCAGATGAGCATCCAGCTCGGCCAGCGAAGAGGTCACCGCGAGCTTCTTGCGCATCTCGGAGCCGACCGAGAAACCCTTCAGGTACCAGGCGACGTGCTTACGGAAGTCGATCACGCCGCGCGTCTCGTCGCCGATCCACTCCCCCAGCAGCCGGGCGTGCCGGTGCATGGTTTGCGCGACCTCGCGCAGGCTGGGCCTGTGGAAGTCCTCGGGACGTCCCTCGAAGGCCGCCACCAGGTCGTTGAACAGCCACGGGCGGCCGAGGCAGCCGCGTCCCACGACCACGCCGTCGCAGCCGGTCTCGCGGACCATGCGCAGCGCGTCCTCGGCGCACCAGATGTCGCCGTTGCCGAGTACCGGTATCTCCGGCACGTGCTCCTTGAGCCGCGCGATGGCGTCCCAGTCGGCGGTACCGCCGTAGTGCTGCGCGGTGGTCCGCCCGTGCAGGGCGATGGCGGTGACCCCCTCTTCGACGGCGATCCGGCCGGCGTCGAGGTAGGTGAGGTGGTCGTCGTCGATGCCCTTGCGCATCTTCATCGTCACCGGCAGGTCACCGGCGCCGGCGACCGCCTCGCGCAGGATCGCGCGCAGCAGGTTGCGCTTGTACGGCAGCGCCGAGCCGCCACCCTTGCGGGTGACCTTGGGAACCGGGCAGCCGAAGTTGAGGTCGATGTGGTCGGCGCGGTCCTCCTCGACGATCATGCGGACGGCCTTGCCCACCGTCACCGGGTCGACCCCGTACAGCTGAATCGACCGGGGCTTCTCGGTCTCGTCGAAGTGGATCAGCTGCATGGTCTTCTCGTTGCGCTCGACCAGGGCGCGGGTCGTGATCATCTCGCTCACGAACAGCCCCTTGCCGTCCGAGAACTCCCGGCAGAGGGTACGGAACGGGGCATTGGTGATGCCGGCCATGGGCGCGAGCACCACGGGGGGCTGCACGGTGTGCGGGCCGATCGCGAGAGGCGGGGGGAGCGTGGTCATCCGCCCATTGTCCCGCATGCCGAGGGGGTCGTGCGGACGTAGCATCGGCGCATGATCGAGCCGAGTCACCGGCAGCGCATGATCGTCCTGTCGATCTGCTGCATGAGCCTGCTCATCGTCAGCCTCGACAACACCGTGCTCAACGTCGCTCTCCCGTCGATGCGCCGCGAGCTCGACGCCTCGGTCGCGGGGCTCCAGTGGACCATCGACGCGTACACGCTCGTCCTGGCCTCGCTGCTGATGCTCGCGGGATCCACGGCCGACCGGATCGGCCGCCGCAAGGTGTTCGTCGCCGGTCTGCTGACCTTCGGTCTGGGCTCCCTGCTCTGCTCGCTCGCGCCGAGCCTCGACTGGCTCATCGTCTTCCGGATGGTGCAGGCGGTCGGCGGCGCGATGCTCAACCCGGTCGCGATGTCGATCATCACCAACACCTTCACGGATCCGGCCGAACGGGCCCGGGCCATCGGCGTGTGGGGCGCGGTCGGCGGCATCTCCATGGCGGCGGGCCCGCTGATCGGCGGGGTGCTGGTGGACTCGGTGGGCTGGCGCTCGATCTTCCTGATCAACGTGCCGATCGGCCTGGCGGCACTCGCGCTGACCCTGCGCCACGTCCCGGAGTCCCGGGCGGCCCGTCCGCGCCGCCCGGACCCGCTGGGTCAGGTGCTGGTCATCGCGCTGCTCGGCAGCCTGACGTACGGGATCATCGAGGCGCCCGCCGCCGGCTGGCGCTCCCCGTTGATCATGGGCTGCGCGGTGGTGGCCGTCGCCTCCTTCGCCGGACTGCTGATGCACGAACCCAGGTGCGCGGAGCCGTTGATCGACCTCCGGTTCTTCCGGAGCGCGCCGTTCAGCGGTTCGACGGTCATCGCGATCAGTGCCTTCGCCGGGCTGGCCGGATTCCTCTTCCTGAACACCCTCTACCTCCAGGACGTGCGGGGGCTCAGCGCCCTGCACGCCGGGCTGTACATGCTGCCGATGGCCGGGCTGACGGTGCTGTTCGCGCCGCTGGCGGGGCGGCTGGTGGGCAGCCGGGGGCCGCGGATCTGCCTGCTGATCGCAGGGGTGGCGATGGCTGCGAGCGGGCTGCTGTTCGCCCTGTTCGAGGCGGAGACGTCCAACCCGCTCCTGTTCACCGGGTACGTGCTGTTCGGGCTCGGCTTCGGCATGGTGAACGCGCCGATCACCAACACGGCCGTCTCCGGGATGCCGCGCTCCCAGGCGGGTGTCGCGGCCGCCATCGCCTCCACCAGCCGGCAGACCGGGGGCACTCTGGGCGTCGCCGTCATCGGCTCGGTCCTGGCGGCCGGGCTGGCACGCGGCGCCGACTTCTCCGGCGCGGCCCAGCCGGCCTGGTGGATCATCACGCTGTGCGGGCTGCTCGTCCTGGTCGTGGGAGCGGCGACGAGCGGCAGCTGGGCCCGCGGAACGGCGGAACGCACGGCCCGCAGGCTGGAGGCGTCCAGCGGGCCCGCCGCGGCCGTGGGGTCTCCGCGCACCTAGGCCGTCGGAACGGGCGGGGCGCCGGCGGAGGGGCCGCTACTCGCCGCAGTCGAAGTCCTCGGCCGAGGTGTTGACCCGGTCGAGGAGAGCACGCAGGTGGTCGCGCTCCGGGGCCGACAGGCTCGCGAACATGCCGTCCTCGACCTCGTCGAGGGCGGCGTTCGTCTTCGCCAGGGCGGCTTGCCCGGCGGGGGTGATGCCCACGTTGTGCCGTCGCCGGTCGGCGGGGTCGCGGCGGCGTTCGGCGAGCCCTTCGCCCTCGAGGTCGTTCAGGACCCCGACGAGCACGCTCGGGTCGACCTCCAGCCGGTCGGCGAGCGCCCGCTGGCTGATGGGTCCGCCCTCCAGGTGCATCAGCGTCATCGCGTGTCGCGGGGTCAGCCCGGCCGCGCCGAGGGCGTACTTCATGCGGGTCTGGGTGACCGCTCCGTGCCAGGCCAGCAGCAGGCCCAGTCGCTGCGGAGGGTGCGAGCGGTCCTGGTCTGCCGTCATGGTCCACATCGTAGCGCCTGAGAAATGATTGCGGTGAACATATCGTTGATGCTATTCAATGATCTGACATCACCGATCGTTGGAGCTCTTCATGTTCATCGCCTACGCCGTCGTCGGCGGCCTGCTCGCCCTCGTCCTGACCGCCTCCGCCACCTTCACCCTGCAGCGCAACGACCAGATCGTCGCCAGCATGCAGAAGGTCCGGGTCCCCGACTCCTGGCTGCCGCGACTGGCCGCCCTCAAGGCCGCCGGCGCGATCGGCCTGACAGCGGGCCTGTGGATCACTCCACTCGGCGTGGCTGCCGCGATCGGCGTGACGCTCTATTTCGTCGGCGCGGTCGTCAGCCACCTACGGGTCAAGGACTACGAGCTCGCACCTGCGGCCGTTCTCGCACTGGTCGCGGCGGCGGCACTGGCCCTGCGCATCCTCGCCTGACCACGACGGGTGACAGATATTGAAATCTGTCACCCGTCATGCCATTCTCGTTGCATGACGAAGAACGAGAGCACCGACACGACCGCCACCGCCACTCATCGCCGCCTCGGCAGCACCGGGCCCTCCGTCTTCCCGCTCGGCCTGGGCTGTATGGGAATGTCAGCCCTCTACGGGGAGGCCGACCGCTCCGAGTCCCTCGCGACCGTCCACGCGTACCTGGACTCCGTCCCCGAGGGCGCGCACCCGCTGCTCGACACCGGCGACTTCTACGGCATGGGCCACAACGAGCTACTGATCAACGAAGCACTGCGCACGGCTCCCGCCGCGGCCCGCGACCGGGCGCTGACCAGCGTCAAGTTCGGCGCGCTGCGCACGGTCGAGGGCGGCTTCGCCGGCTACGACGGCCGCCCCGAAGCCGTCAGGAACTTCCTCGCCTACTCCCTCCAGCGGCTCGGCCGGGACCACATCGACGTCTACCGGATCGCCCGTGTGGACCCGGACGTGCCGATCGAGGAGACAGTCGGGGCCATCGCCGAAGCGGTCCAGGCCGGGCACGTGCGCCACATAGGCCTCTCGGAGGTCGGCGCCGACACCCTGCGCCGGGCCGCCGCGGTGGCCCCGATCTCCGACCTGCAGATCGAGTACTCACTGATCTCCCGCGGGATCGAGGAGGAGATCCTGCCGACCGCCCGCGAGCTCGGCATCGGCATCACGGCGTACGGGGTGCTGTCCCGCGGCCTGATCAGCGGCCACTTCACGCGTGACCGCGCGCTGGCCCCGGACGACTTCCGCGGGATGAGCCCCCGATTCCAGGGCGAGAACCTCGACCGGAACCTGGACCTCGTCGAGGCCCTGCGCAAGGTCGCCGACGACAAGGGCGTGAGCGTCGCCCAGACCGCCATCGCCTGGGTGCTCTCGCGCGGTGAGGACATCGTGCCGCTGGTGGGCGCCCGGCGCCGGGACCGCCTCTCCGAGGCACTGGGTGCCATGGACATCACCCTCGGCCCGGCGGACCTGGCCGCCATCGAGGAGGCCGTGCCGGCCGGTGCGGCGTCGGGCGACCGGTATCCGGCGGCGCAGATGGCCCACCTCGACAGCGAGCACTGAGCTGGCGGTACGGTCGTACCCATGCCACCCGCTGCTGCCGAGCCCCTCACCCCCGAGCGCATCCTCGAGACCACCGAGGAAGTGCTGCGCCGCTTCGGCCCCACCAAGGCGACCGTGGTGGACGTGGCGCGCGCCCTGGGCGTCAGCCACGGCAGCGTCTACCGGCACTTCCCGTCGAAGGCCGCGCTGCGCGAGGCGGTCACGGACCGCTGGCTCGCCAAGAGCGTCGTGATGCTGGAGCAGATCGCCTCGGCTCCCGCCGAGAGCGCGCCCTCCAAGCTGGAGGCCTGGCTGGAGGCACTGTTCGAGGCCAAGCGCCACAAGGCCGGCGACGATCCCGAACTGTTCGCGACGTACACGGTGCTCCTCGCCGAGAACAGCGGGACGGTGGAGCAGCATCTGACCGAGCTGATCGACCAGTTGGCCCGGATCATCGCCCAGGGAGTGGCCGACGGTTCCCTCGCGGCAGCCGACGTACCGGCCGCGGCCCGTGCGGTCTTCGACGCCACCGGCCGGTTCCACGACCCGCAGTACGCGGCGGAGTGGTTCTCACCCACCATCGTCGCGGAGTTCGAGGCGGTCACCGCCCTGGTGATCCGCGGTCTGCGCGCCTGACGCACACCCGCTCGGCCCGACGGGCTGCCCGGCACGGCTGCGTGATCATGCCGCGTCCGACAGCGCGGTCGGTCCCGCCCGGCACCACAAGCCCGACGAGTTCGCCGTCGTCACGGTCTTCCTGGTGGCCACCGCGGCGGTCTCGCTGATCGGCGCCCACTCGGCCCCTGCCGCTGCCCGCTGATCGCTGATCGCTGATCGCGGCTGCCGCCCGACCGGGCTGTCCGGCCGCTCTGCTCCGCCACACCGCTCGCGCCCCGGCCGCTGATGTACCGCTTCCGGCACGTTCGCCCCCGACGGCACCGCGGCGGGCACGCGGGCGATCAGCGTGCGGCGGAAGGCCTGTGGGCAGTACGAGGGCGACCTGCGCGGGGGCTGGTGTACCGCGCCGAGGCGGCGGTGCGGGTCGCCCTGGCCTGGTGGTGGACACCGACACGATGGTCATGGCCGGCCGCCCGGGCATGACGTAGGCGGTCCTCGGCCGCCCGGGCATGGGACCCGCGGTGCACGGCGAGCGCTCGCAGGCGAGGGCGAGAGGCGGGTCGCCGAGCCGCGGCGGAAACCGGGGCCTCGGCGTCCCAACCGCGGCCGTCGTCTGCGGCGCTCGTCAGCAGCCGAGCAGGCGGCTGCCGAGGTAGGTCTGGATCTGGTCCAGGGAGACGCGCTCCTGCTTCATGGTGTCGCGCTCGCGCACGGTCACCGCGTTGTCGTCCAGGGTGTCGAAGTCGACGGTGACGCAGAACGGCGTGCCGATCTCGTCCTGGCGGCGGTAGCGGCGGCCGATGGCGCCGGCGTCGTCGAACTCGATGTTCCAGAACTTGCGCAGGTCGGCGGCGAGGCCCTTGGCCTTCGGCGACAGCTGCGCGTTGCGGGACAGCGGCAGGACGGCGACCTTGATCGGGGCCAGGCGCGGGTCGAGGCGCATCACGGTGCGCTTCTCCATGACGCCCTTGGCGTTGGGGGCCTCGTCCTCGTTGTACGCGTCGAGCATGAAGGCGAGCATGGCGCGGTTCACACCGGCCGCCGGCTCGATGACGTACGGGGTGTAGTGCTCCTTGGACTCCTGGTCGAAGTAGCGGAGGTCCTGGCCGGAGGCCGCGGAGTGCGCCTTGAGGTCGTAGTCGGTGCGGTTGGCGACGCCCTCGAGCTCCGAGAACTCGCTACCGCCGAAGTTGAAGCGGTACTCGATGTCGGCGGTGCGCTTCGAGTAGTGCGACAGCTTCTCCTTCGGGTGCTCGTACCAGCGGATGTTCTCCTCGCGGATGCCGAGGTCGCGGTACCAGTTCCACCGCTCCTGCATCCAGTACTCCTGCCACTGCTCGTCCTCGCCCGGCTTGACGAAGAACTCCATCTCCATCTGCTCGAACTCGCGGGTGCGGAAGATGAAGTTGCCCGGCGTGATCTCGTTGCGGAAGGACTTGCCCATCTGCGCGATGCCGAAGGGCGGCTTCTTGCGCGAGGTGACCTGGACCTGGGCGAACTGCGTGAAGATGCCCTGGGCGGTCTCGGGGCGCAGGTACGCCTTGGAGCCGGTGTCCTGGGTCGGGCCGAGGTGGGTCTCCAGCATGCCGGAGAACTGCTTGGGCTCGGTGAACTGGCCCTTCACACCGCAGTTGGGGCAGTTGATGTCGGCCAGGCCGTTCGCGGGAAGGCGGCCGTGCTTGGCCTCGTACGCCTCTTCGAGGTGGTCGGCGCGGTGGCGCTTGTGGCAGGAGGTGCACTCGGTCAGCGGGTCCGAGAAAGTGGCGACGTGGCCGGAGGCCACCCAGACCTCGGGGGCCAGGATCACGGACGAGTCGAGACCGACGACGTCCTCGCGCCCGGTGACCATCGCCTTCCACCACTGGCGCTTGATGTTCTCCTTGAGCTCGACACCCAGCGGGCCGTAATCCCAGGCGGCCTTGGAGCCGCCGTAGATCTCACTGCACGGGAAAACGAAGCCACGGCGCTTGCTCAGGCTGACGATGGTGTCGATCTTGTCGGCGGCCACGGTGCTCTCTTCATTACGAGGACGAACGGCGAAGTCCTTAGATTACCGGCGCCCGCACCCCCCCTTTCAAATCGGTTCCCCTTCCAGGCCCGGCCACCTGTCCCTCCCACCTGGGTTTTTGACAACCGTTTCCATCTTTGATGAAAATGGATGTCATGAACGTACGACGCCTCATACCCACCGCCGCCCTCGCCGGCGCCGTCGCCCTCGGCGCCACGGCCCTGACCGCCTGCTCCGGAGCGGGCGCCGCCGGCAGCAAGGACGGCACGCTCGCCGTGACGGCGTCGTTCTACCCGCTCCAGTTCGTCGCCGAGCAGATCGGCGGGGAGCACGTGAAGGTCGACGGCCTGACCAAGCCCGGCGTCGAGCCGCACGACCTGGAGATCACCCCCAAGCAGACCGCGCAGCTCGGTGAGGCCGACGTGGTCCTCTACCTCAAGAACCTGCAGCCCGCCGTCGACAAGGCCGTCGCCCAGTCCGGCGTGAAGAACGTCGTCGACGCCGCCACCCTCACCGAGCTGGAGGCCCACGGGGCCGAGCCGGGCCACGGCGAGGAGGGCCACGCGCACCAGGAGGGCGACGAGCACTCCGGGGAGCACGCCGGGGAGCACGAGGGCCACGACCACGACGGTGGAAGCGGCACCGACCCCCACGTCTGGCTCGATCCGGTCAAGTACGCGGAGATCGCCAAGGGCGTCGGCGCCGCGCTGGAGAAGGCCGACCCCGGCCACGCGGCGGACTACAAGAAGAACACCGACGAACTGGTCGGCAAGCTGGGCGCGTTGGACACCGAATTCAAGGACGGCCTGAAGAACACCGCGTCCCGGACCTTCATCACCACCCACTCCGCCTTCGGCTACCTCGCCGAGCGCTACGGCCTCGACCAGGAGGGCATCGCCGGCGTCGACCCCGAGTCCGAGCCGAGCCCGGCCCGGATGAAGGATCTTCAGGCGGTCGCGAAGAAGGACAATGTCACCACCGTGTTCTTCGAGACGCTGGCCAGCGACAAGACGGCCAGGACCCTCGCGACGGACACCGGCCTGAAGACCGACGTCCTCGACCCGATCGAGGGCATCACCGACAAGTCCCAGGGCGCCGACTACTTCGAGGTCATGCGGTCCAACCTGAAGAACCTCCAGAAGGCACTCGGAGCCAAGTGATGACAGCAGCAACGGAGGCGCGAGCCATGCAGTCCCCGCCCCGGCCGGCCGACGACCGGCCCGTCATATCCCTGCGCGGGGCCAAGGCCTCGCTCGGCTCGCGCCCCGTGCTGCGCGGAATCGACCTCACGGTCCACCGCGGCGAGGTCGTCGCCCTGCTCGGAGCCAACGGCTCCGGCAAGTCCACGGCGGTTCGCGCCGTGGTCGGCCAGGTACCGCTGACCGACGGCTCCCTCAGCCTCTTCGGCGCCGACTTCAAGCGTTTCCGCGACTGGTCGCGCGTCGGGTACGTCCCGCAGCGCACCACCGCCGCCGGCGGCGTCCCGGCCACCGTCCGCGAGGTGGTCTCCTCCGGCCGGCTCGCCCGCACCCGCTTCGGGCTGCTGCGCAGGACCGACAAGGCCGCGATAGAGCAGGCCCTGGCCCTGGTCGGCATGGAGGCGCACGCCGACGTCTCGGTGGACGCCCTCTCCGGCGGGCAGCACCAGCGCGTCCTCATAGCCCGGGCACTCGCGGTGGAACCCGAACTGCTGATCATGGACGAGCCGATGGCAGGCGTGGACCTCGCCAACCAGGAGGTCCTGGCGAACGCCCTGCGCGCGCAGGTCGCGGCCGGCTCCACCGTCCTGCTCGTCCTGCACGAGCTGGGCCCGCTGGAGCCCCTGATCGACCGCGCCGTCGTCCTGCGCGACGGCTGTGTCGTCCACGACGGCCCGCCCCCGGAGGCCGTGGGCCAGCACGCCCTGCCCGGCCACGACCACGTACACCCCCACGCGGCGCACGACGCCGAGCCCCTGCGGACGGGACTGCTGAGCTGATGGACATCCTCGACTACGCCTTCATGCAGCGAGCGCTGATCGCGGCCGCCCTGGTCGGCATCACGGCCCCCGCCATCGGCACGTACCTCGTCCAGCGCCGTCAGGCGCTCATGGGCGACGGCCTCGGCCATGTCGCCATGACCGGTGTCGCCCTCGGCTTCGTGCTCCAGACCAGCCCGGTCTGGATGGCCACCCTCGTCGCCGTGGTCGGCGCCGTCGGCATGGAGCTGATCCGCGCCCGCGGCAGGACCAGCGGGGACGTCGCCCTCGCCATGCTCTTCTACGGCGGCCTCGCCGGCGGCGTCATGATCATCAACCTGGGCGGCGGGCAGACCGCCAGCCTCCTGGGCTCCATGTTCGGCTCGATCACCACGGTCGCCGCCGAGGACGTGACCGCGATGGCAATCCTCGCCGCCTTCGTCCTCGCCGTCGCCGTCGGCCTGCGCAGGCAGCTCTTCGCCGTGTGCCAGGACGAGGAGTTCGCCCGGGTGACCGGACTGCCGGTGCGCGCGCTGAACCTGTTGATCGCGGTCACCGCCGCGGTCACCGTCACCGTCGCCATGCGCATCGTCGGCCTGTTGCTGGTCAGCGCGATGCTGGTGATCCCGGTCGCCGCCGCCCAGCGGCTCACCCGCAGCTTCGCCACCACGCTGGGCCTGGCCATGGCCATCAGCGTGACCGTCTCCCTGACCGGCACGGCGGCCACCTACTACATCAACGTGCCCTCGGGTGCGACGATCGTGTTGCTCGCGATCGGCGTCTTCATGGTGCTGACCGCCCTCTCCTCTCCCCTGGCCCGCCGTCGGGCCAGGGCCGCGCTGGCGACCGAAGAGGTCTGCACGCGCGACGATGTGAAGGTCTAGCGGACTGGCACAATGGCCGCAGGCCTATACGAGGAGGAACCGGTGGCGACTGCGCCTGGCGAGATGAATACCGCGCCAGTACGAGGACGATCCACCCGCCAGCGGGCCGCAGTGGCGGCGGCGCTGGACGAGGTGGACGAGTTCCGCAGCGCCCAGGAACTCCACGACATGCTCAAGCACCGTGGCGACTCCGTGGGCCTGACCACCGTCTACCGCACCCTGCAGTCCCTGGCGGACGCGGGCGAGGTGGACGTCCTGCGCACCAGCGACGGCGAGTCCGTCTACCGCCGCTGCTCCACCGGCGATCACCATCACCACCTGGTCTGCCGCAAGTGCGGCAAGGCGGTCGAGGTGGAGGGCCCGGCCGTGGAGAAGTGGGCGGAGTCCATCGCCGCCGAACACGGCTACGTGAACGTCGCCCACACGGTGGAGATCTTCGGCACCTGCGCCGACTGCGCCAAGGGCTAGAGCCCGCAACGCAGCGAGGCGCGGTGCCGGATCCCGCGAGCCGGGCAGATCCGGAGGAGAGGTCCCGGGCCGGAACGTATCCGGGCCCGGGCCGACAGACGGGCCCGGGCCGACAGACGGGCCCGGGCCGACAGACGGGCCCGGGCCGACCCGTCGCGGGCCGACCTAGATCCGCTCCAGCTTTGCGTCCAGGAGCGCCCGCAGCACGTCCTGCTCCCCGGGGTCCGCGAGGCCGCGCTTGGGGAGCAGAGCCCCGCCGAGCACCCGCTTGTCGCCGGAGAAGGCCATGAAGGTCGCAGGGGTCTCCGCGTAGCACGACAGTGCGCTCCAGCGCAGGTGGACGGAGCCCTGGGCGGAATCGACGGTGACGCCCTCCCCGTCGACGACCGCCCGGCATTCCCCCGCCGCCGCCAGCAGCCCGCGGGTCGTACGGGCCATGATCCGGTGGCCGAACAGGACGAAGGCCCAGCCGAACAGGCCGACCACGGTCAGCGCCGCGGCCGATCCCGCCGATTCGCCGTCCCCCGCAACGAGCACGGCGGCGTACAACGGCCCCACCAGGCCGATGAGGACGACCGGCAGTCGCTGACGGCGCCCCGCCTTCGACCGACCGTGGGCCCGCAGGCCTTCCGCCATGTCGGCGACGGTCGGCGCGTAGTGGAGCTCGACCGCCCGTCCCGCCGATGCCGCCTCGTGTATCCGGTACAGCGGATCCCCGCCCGTGATGTCCATGAGCGGGGATCTTAGGTGAGGGTGTCAGCCGGCCGCGCCCGGGGCTTCGGGCTGGTTGGGGACCGCGCCGCCGAAGCGGCGGTCGCGCTGGGCGTACTCCAGGCACGCAGCCCAGAGGTTGCGCCGGTCGAAGTCGGGCCACAGCACGTCCTGGAAGACCATCTCGGCGTACGCGCTCTGCCAGAGCAGGTAGTTGGACGTGCGCTGCTCGCCGCTCGGGCGCAGGAACAGGTCCACGTCCGGCATGTCCGGGTAGTAGATGTACTTGGCGAAGGTCTTCTCGTTGACCTTCGACGGGTCCAGCTTGCCCGCGGCCACGTCGCGCGCGATGGCCTGCGCCGCGTCGGCGATCTCCGCGCGGCCGCCGTAGTTCACGCAGAAGTACAGGGTCATGGCGTCGTTGTCGACGGTCTGCTCCTGCGCGACCTGAAGCTCCTGGACGACCGACTTCCACATCTTCGGCATGCGGCCGACCCAGCGGATGCGGATGCCCAGCTCGTTCATCTCGTCGCGGCGGCGCCGGATGACGTCGCGGTTGAAGTTCATCAGGAAGCGGACCTCGTCGGGCGAGCGCTTCCAGTTCTCCGTCGAGAAGGCGTACAGGGAGAGGTTCTTGACGCCCATCTCCAGGCAGCCCTTGAGCACGTCGAGCACGACGCCCTCGCCGACCTTGTGCCCCTCGGTGCGCGGCAGACCGCGCTCCTTGGCCCAGCGGCCGTTGCCGTCCATGACGACCGCGACGTGGTTCGGGACCAGCTCGCCGGGGATCTTCGGCGGGACCGCACCGGAGGGGTGCGGCTCGGGAACCTTGTACTCCCGGCGAGAGCGTCCCAGAATCCCGCGTCGTGCCATGTGCCCAGCTCCTATTTCTCGACGTATCGCAGGGAGCGTAGCCCGCGCTCCAGATGCCAGTGCAAATAGGCGGAGACCAGCCCGCTGCCCTCCCGCACGTGACGCGCCTCACACGCGTCGGCATGCCCCCAGTCGCCCGTCAGCAGGGCGCTGAGCAGGGCGATGGCCTCCGACGAGGGTACGACGCTGCCGGGCACCCGGCAGTCCCCGCATATGACCCCGCCCGCGGCGACGGAGAAGTGCCGGTTGGGGCCGTGGATCCCGCACTTCGCGCAGTCCTCGAAGCTGGGCGCGTAACCGTTGACGGCGAGCGAGCGCAGCAGGAAGGCGTCCAGGATGAGGTTTGGTTCGTGTTCGCCGCGCGAGAGGGTGCGCAGGGCTCCCACCAGCAGCAGGTACTGCTGTACGGAGGGCTCGCCCTCGTTCTCGGTGAACCGCTCGGCGGTCTCCAGCATCGCGGTGCCGGCGGTGTAGCGGCCGTAGTCGGTGACGATCCCGTTGCCGTACGGGGCGATGATCTCGGTCTGGGTGCAGAGCGGGAGGCTGCGGCCGATCAGGTCGCTGCCGCGCGCGAAGAACTGGACGTCGGCATGGGAGAAAGGTTCCAGCCCGGCGCCGAACTTCGACTTGGTGCGGCGTACGCCGCGGGCGACGGCCCGCACCCTGCCGTGGCCGCGGGTCAGCAGCGTGATGATGCGGTCCGCCTCACCCAGCTTCTGGGTGCGCAGCACGATGCCGTCGTCGCGGAACAGACTCATGCGCTCATTGTCCCGCACCGGGGGCGGGACAATGGTGCCGGCCTTCTTCCGTCCTCCGGGCCGGGCCTACCGGAAAGGGGACCGTGAGCGGCTGCCGACAGGCGGCGCTGGCGGCCTATGCACAGTTGATCAAGGCGGACAGCGATGACCCCTCGCCCGGGCCGGGGTCCGGGCGAGGGGTCGGCACCCCTTGGGAGGATCAGGGAGCGGACGGGGACGGCGAGGGATCGGCGTCGTCCGCCTTCTCGGCTGCGGGGGCGGGGGCGGCGGCCTGGGCCGGCACCGCGGCGGGTGTCTCGGTGGCCGTGGCGCCGGTGCCGGGCGCCGTGTCGACCTCGGCCTCGGCGAGGGCCTGGGCTCCTGCCGCCGGGGCGTCGTGCGCGTTGTCCTTCGCCGGGCCGTTGAGGATGAGGTTGAGCACGATGGCGGCCGTGGCGCCGAGGGTGACGCCACTGTTGAGCAGCGAGGACAGGTCCGCGTCCATGTGCTTGGTGAAGAAGACCGGGACGGTCGCCGGGAGCAGGGCGAAGGCGAGGGAGACGCCGACGATCAGCGCGTTCTTCTCCTCCTTGAGGTCCACCTTCCCCAGGGTCTGGATACCGGCCAGGGCGACCATGGCGAACATGACGGTCGCGGCGCCGCCGAGGACTCCGTGCGGGACGGCGGCGACGATCGCGGCGGCCTTGGGCAGCAGACCGAGGACGATCATGAAGACACCCGCGGCGACGACCACGAACCTGCTCTTCACCTTCGTCATCCGCACCAGGCCGACGTTCTCGGCGAAGGCTACGTACGGGAAGGAGTTGAGGACGCCGCCGAGGGCGGTGGCGGCGCCGTCGGCACGCAGGGCGCGGGCCACGGTCTCGCTGTCGACCTCCTTGCCGACGATGTCGCCGACGGCGTAGGTGTCACCGGTCGTCTCGACCATGGTGATCAGCATGACGATGAGCATCAGGACGATCGGGAACCACTCGAACTTCGGGACGCCGAAGTGGAAGGGGGTGGTGATGCCGATCCAGTCGGACTTGCCCACGTCGCCGAACTTCGCGTCGCCGAGGAGGAAGGCGACCCCGGTGCCGACGACCAGTCCGAGGAGGATCGCGATGCTGGACAGGAAGGGCCTGCCGAGTTTCATCAGGATCAGGATGAAGAGCATCGTGCCGCCGGCGTAGGCGAAGTTCTTCGGCTCGCCGAAGTCGGGGCTGCCGAGGCCGCCGGCCGCGTCGTTGAGGCCGACCGGGATCAGGACGATGCCCAGGACGGTGATCACCGTGCCGGTGACGACGGGCGGGAAGAGCCGCATCACCATTCGGAATGCCTTGGCGGGCAGCCACGCGAAGGCGAAGGTGGCGATGCCGGCGGTGATGACCGCGCCGTAGATGACCAGCAGGGCGGCCGTTCCGCCGCCCGCGCCGAGGCCGATGGCGATCATCGGGGACACCGCGGTGAAGGTCACGCCCTGGATCAGCGGCAGTCGCGCGCCGATCCGGCCGATGCCCCAGGCCTGGAGGATCGACGCGATACCGCAGGTGAAGAGGTCTGCGTTGATCAGGTAGACCAGCTGCTCAGGGCTCAGCTTGAGTGCGCTGCCCACGATGATCGGGACGATCACCGCGCCGGCGTAGAAGGCGAGTACGTGCTGGAAGCCGTACAGCGCCAGCTTGGGAACGGGGAGCACCTCGTCGACCGGGTGCGTGCTCTGCTTTCCTTCGGTGGAAAGCCGGGCGGCGACACGTGCCATCTCAGCCTTGCCCTTCAAGGTAGGTAAGTGAGAGGAGATCTGGTTATCCCTGAGCGAAGTGGGTCGTTAACCCGTTGGTTCGCCAGGGTTTTCAGTACGTTCACGTGGGTCGAAGTCCCGCTGTGCGGGGCGGCGGCTTCTCGGCGTGTGACCGGAATTGAACGCCTGTGGGAGGCCTCACAGATATCGTCGACTTCTACAAACTGTTGACTCTGTTCGCCGTCAGATCTGTAGATTTCTCCAGTGGTGGAGGATTCGCCGCAGGGGTATGGGGCCAGGCCTTCCGGCCGGGTGCGTTCGGTCCACGCGAACGCGAAGCACACTGGCCCTGAGCTGCCACGACGCACTGTGCAGCGCTTCGGTGGCGCAAAAAGAAGGGCCCGTTCCGCCACCCTCGCAGGCAGCTCCGAACGGGCCCGGAGTCGTCGACTCCGCTGTTCACAAAGTGTTCACCAGGCGAGATTTCGGCCTCCGCGAGGCCGGATCGTTACGTCGGGACCGAGGCGTTCCGGACGGTTCCGGCCCCGCGAAGGCCTCCCCTCAGGGCGCGCGCACCGCCGACAGCAGCCGCGCCACCTCGTCCGCGCCGATCCGCAGCGCCGATCCGACCGTCGCGAGCACCTCGCGCTCGGCCGGGATGTACGGGCCGTCCGCGAGGGCGATCCGGGCGCCCTGGAGCAGAATCGATGCGCGACCCGGGCCGGCCAGGTGCGGGGCGAGCGGCTCCAGGGCCTCGTGGAGCTCTATCGACAGCGCCGCCCCGCAGCACTCGGGGATGTCGTACAGCCCGAGCCGGCCCTCGTCCGAGGACAGCGCCTCCACGAGGGACTCCAGCTGCTCCTCGGTGCAGTCCTGGAAGCCGGCGGCCCGTACGGCGCACACGGCGGCCTCCAGCGCGCTGCGTGAGGCCGTACCGCCCGCCGTGAGCACCGCCAGCGCGACGGTGTGCACGGCGTCCCGCAGGAGCGCCGTGAACCGGGTGGTGGTGAGGTGGTCGAGGACGTCGGTGCCGAACCGCCGGCGGCAGCCCTGGCACTCGACGACGGGTCCCGCCTGCCCGCGCGGCAGCAGCGGCACCCCGAGGACGGTGAACCGCCGGCGGCCGGTGCGCCTGCGGTAGTTGCGGTCCCCACCGCAGTCCGGGCAGAAGAACTCCCCGTCACCCACGGTGCTCCAGGTGGTACGGATGCCCCAGACCGTCAGCCTCCGGCCGTCCCCACCCCGAACTGGCAGCACGTCGCACCTCCGTGGTCGTCCGGCAGCATCGCCGGGTTGGCGTGATGTTAGCCACATCGGTGAGGATGCGTCAGTCGTGCGACAAGACAACATGTCCCGCGCGCGGGACTTGGCCGATCTGCATCCCCGGTTCCGCTCAGGGTCTGCCGCATGGACGAGAAGTCGTGTCCGGTGACCGGGGCCGCGAGCGGGATCGGCCGGGTCACCGCCGTGCTGCTCGCCCGCTCCGGAGCCCGGGTGACCGCGGCCGATATCGATGGCCCCGGGGCGAGGCGCTGCGTACGGATCTGGCCGCCGAGGGCCGTCCGATCACCGTGGCGGGCGGTGACGTCTCCGACCCTGACGACAACCGGGCGATGGTCGCCGCCGCGGGGGAGGCCTACGGGCGCCTCGACGTGCCCGTGGCCAACGCCGGGGTGATCCCTCTTTCGGACGTACGCGGGACCACCGCACAGGACTGGGACCGCGTCATGGCGGTCGACGGCCGCGACATGTTCCTGACCTGCAAGTACGCCGTCGAGGCGATGACCGCGCAGCCGCGGCCCGGCGCGGCGCTGGTCTGCGTGTCCTCGATCTCGGGCGTGGCCGGGCAGGCCCGCCGGGCGGCCTACGGACCCGAAGTTCGTGGCGGCGGGGCTGACCGAGCACCTCGCGGTCGAGTGGGCGGCGCACGGGATCCGCGTCGACGCGGTGGCTCCCGGAACGATCCGAACGGAGCGGGTGATCGCGCTGGACGACGAGCCGGGCGGGCCGGATTACCTGGCAGAGGTCAGGGGGCGCACCCGATGGGCGGCTCGGCGAGCCGGAGGAGGTGGCGCGGGTCGTCGCCTTCCTCGCCTCGGACGCGGCTTCGTTCGTGACGGGTGTGGTCCTTCCGGTGGACGGCGGCTACCTGGCCCGCTGACGCCCCCGTGGCACGGAGCCCCGGTACGACGGAACCCCGCCCCTCCGGGAGGAGGAGCGGGGTTCACGAGCGAGGGGTCAGCGGCCCGCGCGGTTGACGGCGGAGATGACCGCCTTCAGGGAGGCGCGGGTGGTGTTGGCGTCGATGCCGATGCCCCACAGGACCCGGCCGTCGATCGCGCACTCGATGTAGGAGGCCGCCACGGCGGACGCGCCCTCGCTCATGGTGTGCTCGGTGTAGTCGAGCAGGCGGGCGTCGACGCCGATGCCGGCCAGCGCGTCGAAGAAGGCCGAGATCGGGCCGTTGCCGGTGCCGTTCAGGACCGTCTCCACGCCGTCCACGACCGCCTCGACGGTCAGCGTGTCCGTGCCGTCCTTGTCGGTGGCCGTCGAACCGGAGCGCAGCTGGATGCGGCCCCACGGGTTCTCCGGGTTCGGCAGGTACTCGTCGGAGAAGACGTCCCAGATCGCCTTCGGGGTGACCTCGCCGCCCTCGGCGTCGGTCTTGGCCTGGATGATCCGCGAGAACTCGATCTGCATGCGGCGCGGCAGGTCCAGCTTGTGGTCGTTCTTCAGGACGTACGCGATGCCGCCCTTGCCGGACTGCGAGTTGACCCGGATGACCGCCTCGTAGGAGCGGCCGACGTCCTTGGGGTCGATGGGCAGGTAGGGGACCGCCCACTCGATGTCGTCGACGGTCTTGCCCCGGGCGGCCGCGTCGGCCTCCATGGCGTCGAAGCCCTTCTTGATGGCGTCCTGGTGGGAGCCGGAGAAGGCGGTGTAGACCAGGTCGCCCGCGTAGGGGTGGCGCGGGTGGACCTCCATCTGGTTGCAGTACTCGCTGGTGCGGCGGATCTCGTCGATATGCGAGAAGTCGATCTGCGGGTCGATGCCCTGGGAGAACAGGTTCATGCCCAGCGTGATCAGGTCGACGTTGCCGGTGCGCTCGCCCTGCCCGAACAGGCAGCCCTCGATGCGGTCGGCGCCGGCCATCAGGGCCAGCTCGGCGGCGGCGACGGCGGTGCCGCGGTCGTTGTGCGGGTGCACGGAGATGCAGATGTGCTCGCGGCGGGTCAGGTTGCGGGCCATCCACTCGAAGCGGTCCGCGTGGGTGGACGGCGTCGAGCGCTCCACGGTGGCGGGCAGGTTCAGGATGATCTCGCGGCCCTCGGACGGCTGCCAGACGTCGCAGACGGCCTCGCAGACCTCCAGGGCGAAGTCCAGCTCGGTGTCGGTGAAGATCTCCGGGCTGTACTGGTAGCCGAAGGTGGTGTCCGGGCCCAGCAGCTTCTCGGCGTACTCCATGACCAGGCGGGTGCCGTCGACGGCGATCTGCTTGATCTGCTCCTTGGATCCGCGGAAGACGACGCGGCGGAAGGTCGGCGCGGTGGCGTTGTACAGGTGCACGGTGGCGCGCTTGGCGCCGACCAGGGACTCGACGGTCCGCTCGATCAGGTCCTCACGGGCCTGGGTCAGTACGGAGATCGTGACGTCGTCCGGGATCGCGCCCTCTTCGATGATGGAGCGCACGAAGGCGAAGTCGGTCTCGCCGGAGGACGGGAAGCCGACCTCGATCTCCTTGTATCCCATGCGCACCAGCAGGTCGAACATCTCGCGCTTGCGGGCCGGGGTCATGGGGTCGATCAGCGACTGATTGCCGTCCCGCAGGTCGGTGGACAGCCAGCGGGGGGCCTTGGTGACGCGGGCATCGGGCCAGGTGCGGTCCGGGATGTCCACCTGCTCGTACTGTCCGTACTTGTGGATCGGCATCCCGGAGGGCTGCTGGGTGTGGGTCGCGTTCGTGATGGGCGTGGGGCGACCGACAAAAGGCTGCTGGCTCATGGCGTTGGGCTCCTCGCGTGTCCGCGGTAGTTCGCTGGGACGGCCGACGGCGGTCGTGAAACCGCAACACCAAACTCCGCGGGGAGGGGGCCGGCCTACGACTACAGACCCTCGCCGCGGCAGCTAAGGAGAAGCAGCCCGAAACGCATGATGGGCCGAGCCTAGCCGAGCCGCGCCGTAACGCGAGGACCTGTTTCAGTATGCAAGACCCACGTGCCCGATTTGCACCAAATGTGAGCCAAACCTCGTTCCTGCCGTCCAGGTCGGGACCATCCCCCGAAGGCTCCGCGATCCTGCCGTGCGATAACACCAGGCACGTTTCTGCAGCAGGGCGGGGTGACACAACCGAATGAATCATGGTTGCAGCTAGTGACATGCAGGTGACTCGGTGCCACATTGCCGGGCATGGATGCCTCCCACACTCACCGCCACCCCGTCTTCTGCACGGTCGTGCCCCCGCACCTCCTCGACAAGGCCGCCCTGTCCGGGGACGCCCGCCGCGCCGACCTCGCCCAGCGCACCCTCGAACGGGACTCCCTGCTGCGCACCCGGCGCCGGGTCACCGCCGTGCGCGGGATCGTGCCCGCGCTCGCCGCGCCGGCGGGCGACGACCCCCGGCGGACGGTCTTCGACGCCCGGCAGGGTACGCAGCTGCCGGGGACGAAGGTCCGCGAGGAGGGCGACCCGCCGAGCAAGGACGCCACGGTGAACCGTGCCTACGCGGGACTCGGGGCGACGTACGAACTGTTCCTGAAGGGCTTCGGGCGCCGCTCGATCGACGATTCCGGACTCCCGCTGGACGCCACCGTCCACTACGGCGAGGACTACAACAACGCCTTCTGGGACGGCCGGCAGATGGTCTTCGGCGACGGCGACGGCGACCTCTTCCTCGACTTCACCGTGTCGGTGGACGTGATCGGCCACGAGCTGACCCACGGCGTCACCCAGTACACGGCGAACCTGCGCTACCGCGGCCAGTCGGGCGCCCTGAACGAGTCGATGTCCGACGTCTTCGGCTCCCTGATCAAGCAGTACTCGATGGAGCAGACCGCCGACCAGGCCGACTGGCTGATCGGGGCCGGCCTGCTCGGCCCCAACGTGACCGGGGTCGCGCTGCGCTCGATGAAGGCGCCGGGCACCGCGTACGACGACGACGAGCTCGGCAAGGACCCGCAGCCGGCCACCATGGACGACTACGTGAACACCCACAGCGACAACGGCGGTGTCCACATCAACTCCGGCATCCCCAACCACGCCTTCTACATCGCGGCGACCGAGCTCGGCGGCAAGGCCTGGGAGCGGGCCGGGCAGATCTGGTACGACACCCTGACCGGCGGGGACCTCACCCCGAAGGCCGACTTCGCGGACTTCGCCCGGCTCTCCACGGCGGCCGCCGCCACCCGGTACGGGGAAGGCGGGGCGGAGCACCAGGCACTCCAGAAGGCATGGTCGGCCGTGGGCGTCCCGTTCGCGGGGTAGAGCGCTCCCATGCGGATTCTGGTGGTGCGGACGGGCGGCTTCGCGGGCATCGAGCGACGGGCCGAGGTGGACACCTCGGGCCTGCCGGACGAGGACGAGTGGCAGGCCCTGGCCCAGCTCGCGCTGCGGCCCGGTCCGCCGGGCGACCCGGCGGACCGGGTACGGGACGGCTTCTCGTACCGGATCACGGTGGACGGGCGGACGGTCTCCTGTGCCGAGCCGCGCCTGTCGGAGGCCCAGCGGGCGCTGATCTCCCGCGTCCTGAAAGAAGGTGCCTGAGCACCGGCCCTTTGCTTGGATGACCGGATGACCAATCGCATGATCGATTCGATGCTGTCCGAGCTGGAGCGGTACTACGACACGGTGCCGCGGGTGGGCGGCGCCAGGGCAGAGGACTTCGGTCCGCTGACCCTGTTCGTCCAGGAGGGCGCGGGCTGGCCGTACTACGCACGGCCCGCGCTCGGCGGATCCGCCGCGAGCGCCGCCGACGTGGAGCGGGTGCTCGCCCGCCAGCGCGAGCTGGGCGTGCCCGAGGCCTTCGAGTGGGTCGCCGAGACCAGCCCCGCGCTGCGCGCCGCGGTGGAGGAAGCGGGGCTCCACGTCCACGCGCACCCCCTGATGGTGCTGGAGGCCGCCGAGGAGCTGCCCCCGCACCCGGAGGTACGGCTGCTCGACGCCGAGGACCCACTGCTGGCTGCTGCACTGACGGTGCCGGCGCTGGCCTTCGCCGACCCGGGGACCGCGGTGGGCGAGGCCGGGCCGGCGGAACTCGCGGCCGCGCTGGCCGACCCGTCGTCGCAGACCAGCCGGGCGAGCGTCTCGGCGAAGATCGCGGCGGGCACCTCGGGCATGGCCGCGGCCGTGCGCGACGGCGTGGTGCTGTGCTCGGGCATGTTCAACCCGGTCGGGGACGTCGCCGAGATCGTGGGCGTCGGCACCCTGCCGTCCGCCCGCCGCCAGGGCCTGGCCCTCGGGGTCACCGCGGCCCTCGTCGCGCAGGCCCGCGCGCACGGCGCCCGTACGGTCTTCCTCTCGGCGGGAGACGAGGATGTGGCCCGGATCTACGGCCGCGCCGGCTTCCACCGGGTGGGCACGGCCCTGATCGCGGAGCCGCCGGCGGCGGAGCCCGGGGCGTGACCGGGCGGCTCCGGCTGCTGTGGCGCCGCGTCCGCGCCGACCGGCAGGAGGGACCGAGCGCCACGGCCCCGGATTCGGCGCCTCCGCTGTCCGAAGCCGAAGTGGCCGAGGCCGAGCGGGAGCTGGGAATCCGCTTCCCGGCCGGGTACCGCACGTACCTGCGGCAGGAGAGCGCCGGGGGCGGATGCGTACGCCGGCTCCGGCGCGGGCCGGAGGGCTGGTGGTGGGACGCGAACCACGAGACCCGGCGCGACCTGCTGCCCCTGCCGTTCCCCCATCCCGACTCCTACGAGGCCGAGGACGACGAGCAGTGGGCCCGGGAGCCGCAGTCGGCGGACTTCGCGGACGACCGGGCCTACGCCGAGGCCTGGGCGCGCTGGGACGACGAGGGCGAGGAGTGGGAGGACCGCAAGACGGCGGGGGCCGTCGTGCTGCAGGAGAACGGCTGCGGCTTCCGCACCTTGCTGGTGATCACCGGGCCGCTGGCCGACACGGTGTGGTGGGACGGCCGCGCCACCTGCGACCGGATCGTGCCGCTGTCCTTCGACCACCCGGGCGGCGCACCGCCGCTGACCTTCCGGGAATGGCGCGAGATGGGCCTGACGGACCCCTCGCACCTGCTGGGGCCTGACTGGGGCCGGCCGGCGACCCTCTGACCCCGGACGTACCGCCATTTGCCGGGTCGGCAACATTGTTTGCCGACGGGCGCGGGTCGGGCACAGCATCGGGTGCACGAAGACCCCGAGCGGAAGAGGCTCCCATGCCGAAGCACGAGCACGCGCACGACCACGCGCACGAGAACCCGCACACGAACGAGGACGGCCCCGTCGCCGGCGGCGCGGAGTTCTGGGACGGGCGCTACAGCGAGAGCACGCGCATCTGGAGCGGCAAGCCGAACGCCCTGCTGGTCCGCGAAGCCGAGGACCTCGCCCCCGGCCGAGCCCTCGACCTCGGCTGCGGCGAGGGCGCCGACACCGTCTGGCTGGCCCGGCGCGGATGGCGGGTCACCGCCACCGACATCTCGAAGGTGGCCCTCGGCCGGGCGGCCGAGCACGCTGCCGAGGCCGGGGTCGGCGAGCTCGTCGACTGGCAGCAGCACGACTTCTCGCAGTCGTTCCCCGAGGGGGAGTTCGACCTCGTCTCGGCGTGCTTCCTGCACAGCTACGGCGACTTCCCCCGCGAGCGGATCCTGCGCCGGGCCGCCGCCGCGGTGGCACCGGGCGGGACCCTCCTCGTGGTGGGCCACGCCGGAGGGCCGTCGTGGAACCCGGAGGCCCTCGCGGACATCCACTTCCCCACCCCGCAGGAGGTCCTCGCGCAGCTGGAGTTGCCGGAGGGCGGCTGGAAGGTCCTGACCGCGGCGGAGCACGTCCAGCCCATGACCGACTCCGAGGGCCGGCCCGGGACGCGCCCCGACAATGTCCTGAAGGTCCGGCGCCTCGCCTGACGGAGGCCGCCCGGGGGCGTGCCCGGGCGGCCGGTCAGAAGCCGAGCTTGCGCAGCTGCTTGGGGTCCCGCTGCCAGTCCTTGGCGACCTTCACATGGAGGTCGAGGAAGACGGGGGTCCCGAGCAGCGCCTCGATGTGCTTGCGCGACTTCATCCCGACCTCCTTCAGGCGGGAGCCCTTCGGGCCGATGATGATGCCCTTCTGGCTCGGCCGCTCGATGTAGACGTTGGCGTGGATGTCGAGCAGCGGGCGGTCCGCCGGACGGTTCTCGCGCGGGATCATCTCCTCGACGACCACGGCGATGGAGTGCGGGAGCTCGTCGCGGACGCCTTCCAGCGCCGCCTCCCGGATCAGCTCCGCGACCATGACCATCTCGGGCTCGTCGGTGAGGTCGCCCTCCGGGTACAGCGGCGGGGACTCCGGCAGCAGCGGCGCGATCAGGTCGGCCAGCAGCTGGACCTGGCTGTCGCCGACCGCCGATACGGGGACGATCTCGGCCCACTCGAAGCCCAGCTCCTCGGCGAGCCGGTGGACGGCGATGAGCTGCTCGCCCACCACCTTCGACTCGACGAGGTCGGTCTTGGTGATGATGGCGATCTTGGGGGTTTTCTTGATCCCCGCGAGCTCCTTGGCGATGAACTTGTCGCCGGGGCCGAGCTTCTGGTCGGCCGGCAGGCAGAAGCCGATGACGTCGACCTCGGCCCAGGTGGTGCGCACGACGTCGTTGAGGCGTTCGCCGAGCAGGGTGCGCGGCTTGTGCAGACCGGGCGTGTCGACGAGGACGAGCTGCGCGTCGGGGCGGTGCACGATGCCGCGGACGGTGTGGCGGGTGGTCTGCGGCCGGTTGGAAGTGATCGCGACCTTGGTGCCCACGAGTGCGTTGGTGAGGGTCGACTTCCCGGCGTTGGGACGGCCGACGAAGCAGGCGAAGCCCGCACGGTGCGGGGCGGTGGACTCGGGGGAACGATCGCTCATACGGGCCATTCTCCCCGATGCGGCTCCCAGCGCCGACCAGACCGGGGCGGTGGCGGCGAGCACAGCCGTGAGCGGCGGGTGCGCGGCATGGGCGGCACGGCCCTGAGCTGTGGTTCCGTCGGACCGCACGCGCACCGTCACCCGCGCCCATTCCGCGGCGGGCGGGCCGTCCGGGGGGCCGCAGGCGCACTTCCTGACCCGGCGGCAGTTCGGCGGGCAGCCCGGTGGGCCCGCGGTCGCGCACGCCCGCGGTCGCGCACGCAGGCGGCCGAGCGCGCCGGTGGCCGAGCGCGCCGGTGACGGTGAGGCCGACGCCGTCCCGGCGGCCGGCAGGGTGGCCGGCCGGCCCCCGCGCCTCCGGCGCCGGCGGGGCTGGATCGCGGTCACGACAGGGTCAGCGTGAGGACCGCCCTATAGGCGCCCGGCGGGGGTACGGCGGCACGTGCAGGGTGACGGCGGCGTCGATCGTGAAGGTGCCGCCGACCAGCGGGGCGTCCGGGACGGAGGCCAGGAGGGCGCCCTCCGGGCCGACGACGCCCGCGCTGCCCGCCGTACACCGGCTCTGGCTGCCGGGGGCCGCCGCGCACGACGGGGTCCAGGACAGGGACGCGCCCGGGATGCGGATCCCGCCCGGTCCGGTGAAGTCGGTGACCTTTCCCGTCAGGGACCAGCCGGCCGGGCCGCCGCGGGCGTCGGTGACGGTCACGGTGCCGATCCGGCCGGGAGCGGCGCCGCCGTCGCCGTACGCGACCGCACCGAGGGTGATGTCCTTGCCCGCTGCCCCGTCGACAGCTCCGTCCGCTCCGGCGGCCGCCGGGCGGCTCCACCCGCCGGCCGGTGATCCACGGGCGCGAGCCGATGCCCGCCTCCTCGCGGCAGCTGCGCGTGGAGGTCCGTACCGTCATGGCCTCCTACCGGGCCGTGCCGGTGAGCCGGAGCGGCTCGTGCGGCCGCAGCGGTGTGCAGCCGGTCGGGCACCCAGGCCCGGGCCGCCGTGGTGGCGGCGAGCCGCTGCTCCGGCACCGGGCGGCCGACGCGCTGCGCCGGCCGGCCGGTCCGGGGTGGCTCCAGGACGCAACCCGGTGTCCGGCGGAGCCGGGCCTTCGGGGTTCCGCCGTGGCTCCAAGACCTCGGACGCCGGCGAGGCCGGAGGGGGGCCCGGTCACGGCCGAACTCGGTCTTGCCCCGCGAGGGCGAGGCCGGAACGGCCGGGCGCCGGTGCCCTGCGGCTACGACCCGGCCGGGGTCGTGGACTTCAGGGTGCCGTCCGGGGCGGCCAGGAGGACCGGGGTGTCCGGGCCGCCGAGGTCGCGGACCGCCGCGCGGTCGGCCGCGGCCGGGGCCTCGGCCGCGCTCACGACGGCGGCGGCCTCCAGGGACCGTGCCCCGCTGGCCACGGCCATCGCGACCGCTGTCTGCAGCGCACTCAGCTTCAGGGAGTCGAGCTCCACCGTGCCCGCGACGTACGTACGTCCCGTCTCGTCCCGCACCGCCGCCCCCTCGGGCACCCCGTTGCGGGCCCGGGCGCTGCGCGCCAGCGTGATGATCTTGCTGTCCTCGGGGTCGATCCCGGTGCTCTCCGTCATGGTCGAAAGCATAGGGAGCGCCGCTGCCCGGCCGTGCAACGACCCCGCCGCGGCCCGGCCACGGCCCGGCTCACGGCCGGTCGAGCTTCAGGCGCTCCGCCCGCGGCAGCCCCGCCACCACCAGGTCGTAGGAGTCCTCGACGAGCTCGCGCAGCATCGCGTCGGGGACCCCGCCCACGGTCACCGTGTTCCAGTGCCGCTTGTTCATGTGATAGCCCGGCGCGATCGCCTCGTGCTCCTCGCGCAGCCGTACCGCCAGCTCCGGCTCGCACTTGAGGTTGACCTTCAGCGGCTCGGCGTCCAGCGCGCTGAGCGCGAACATCTTGCCCTTCACCTTGAACACCGAGGTCTCCGGGGTGAAGGGGAACTCCTCCACCGCCGCGTTGAAGCCCAGGCAGAACTCCCGCAGCTGCGCCGGGGTCATTCCCCCTCCTCCCCCGCGGCCTCCGCCGCGGCCACCGGTTCGACCAGCACCGTCACGATCTTGTTGCGCCTGCCGGCCGGCGACTCGGCCGTCAGTCGCAGCGGACGCCCGTCGGGCAGTTCCACCACCGCAGAGGCGCCCGCGATCGGCACCCGGCCCAGCGCCTTCGCCAGCAGACCGCCGACCGTCTCGACGTCCTCGTCGTCGAAGGCCTCGACCTTGAACAGCTCGCCGAGGTCGGTGATGTCCAGCCGCGCCGTGACCCGGTAGCGGTCCTCACCCAGGTCCTCGACCGGCGGGAGCTCCCGGTCGTACTCGTCCGTGATCTCGCCGACGATCTCCTCGAGGATGTCCTCGATGGTGACGATGCCGGCCGTGCCGCCGTACTCGTCGATGACGACGGCCACGTGGTTGCGCACCTGCTGCATCTCGCGCAGCAGATCGCCCGCGTTCTTGGTGTCCGGCACGAAGACGGCCGGCCGCATCGCCGTCGACACCAGGTCCGCCTCGGCTTCCCGGTTGATGTGCGTCTTGCGGACCAGGTCCTTCAGATAGACGATCCCGACGATGTCGTCCTCGTTCTCCCCCGTGACCGGGATGCGCGAGAAACCGGACCGGAGGGCGAGCGTGGTCGCCTGACGGACCGTCTTGTAGCGCTCGATGCACACCAGGTCGGTGCGCGGCACCATCACCTCGCGCACGAGGGTGTCGCCGAGTTCGAAGACCTGGTGCACCATGCGGCGCTCGTCGTCCTCGATGAGCGATTCCTTCTCGGCGAGGTCGACCATCGCCCTCAGCTCGGCCTCGGACGCGAAGGGCCCCTTGCGGAAGCCCTTCCCGGGAGTGAGCGCGTTGCCGATGAGGATCAGCAGCTGCGGGATCGGCCCCATGATCCTGGCGAGCGGTACGAGGACGTACGCGGCCGCAGTCGCCGTGTTCAGCGGGTGCTGGCGGCCGATCGTACGCGGGGAGACGCCCACGGCGACGTAGGAGACGAGCACCATCACGGCGATGGCCACCAGCAGCGCGGTCCAGTTCTCGCCGAACTCGTCGAGGCAGACATAGGTGACGAGGACCCCGGCGGCCATCTCGCACGTGACCCGGACCAGCAGTGCCACGTTGAGGTAGCGGGTGGGGTCGCCGGCGACCTGCGCGAGCTTCTCACTGCCGCGCCTGCCCTCCCGTACGGCCTGCTCGGCGCGGAAGATCGAGATGCGGGCGATGCCGGACTCCGCGCACGCCGCGAACCAGGCCACGACCACCAGCAGCACCGCGCCGGTGATCAGTTGCGGGGCGCTCACGAGACGGTGGGAGCCGGGGACGGGCCGGTCAGCCCGCGCTCACCGCGCCATCCGTCCACGATGGCCGCCTGGAGGCCGAACATCTCGGCCTTCTCGTCCGGCTCCTCGTGGTCGTATCCGAGCAGGTGCAGCACCCCGTGGACGGTCAGGAGCTGGAGCTCCTCGTCCATGGAGTGCTGCGTCGGGGCTTCCTCGCCCTGCCTCTTCGCGACCTCGGGGCACAGCACGATGTCGCCGAGGAGCCCCTGCGGGGGCTCCTCCTCGTCCTTGGACGGCGGACGCAGCTCGTCCATCGGGAAGGACATGACGTCGGTCGGGCCCGGCAGGTCCATCCACTGGATGTGGAGCTGCTCCATCGCGTCCTCGTCGATGACGATGACGGAGAGCTCCGAGAGCGGGTGGATCCGCATCCGGGTGAGCGCATAGCGGGCGATGTCGAGGATCGCCTGCTCGTCGACCTCGGTTCCGGACTCGTTGTTGACGTCGATCGACATGGTGCGCTGGGTTCTACTTCCGCTGGTAGCCGTTGGCGGCCTGCTGGCCGTCGTCGTACTTCTCGTACGCGTCGACGATACGGCCGACCAGCTTGTGCCGGACGACATCCTCGGAGGTGAGCCTCGAGAAGTGGATGTCCGGTACCCCGTCGAGGATTTCCTGGACCTGGCGCAGACCGCTCCTGGCCCCGCCGGGCAGGTCGATCTGGGTGACGTCACCGGTGATCACGATCTTCGAGTCGAAGCCGAGCCGGGTCAGGAACATCTTCATCTGCTCGGTGGTCGTGTTCTGGGCCTCGTCGAGGACCACGAACGCGTCGTTGAGCGTCCGGCCGCGCATGTAGGCCAGCGGCGCGACCTCGATCGTGCCCGCCGCCATCAGCCGCGGGATCGAGTCGGGGTCGAGCATGTCGTGCAGCGCGTCGTACAGCGGGCGCAGGTACGGGTCGATCTTGTCGAACAGGGTGCCGGGCAGGAAGCCGAGCCGCTCACCCGCCTCGACGGCGGGCCGGGTCAGGATGATCCGGCTGACCTGCTTGGACTGGAGGGCCTGGACCGCCTTGGCCATGGCGAGGTAGGTCTTTCCGGTACCGGCGGGGCCGATGCCGAAGACGATCGTGTTCTTGTCGATCGCGTCGACGTACCGCTTCTGGTTGAGGGTCTTGGGGCGGATGGTGCGGCCACGGCTGGAAAGGATGTTCTGGGTGAGCACCTCGGCTGGCGTCTCGGGGCCGTCTCCGTTGCCGTTCGCGCTCGCCTTGAGCATGGCGATCGAGCGTTCCACTGCGTCCTCCGTCATCGGCTGCCCGGTGCGGAGCACCAGCATCATCTCGTCGAACAGTCGCTGGATCAGGGCGACTTCCGCCGCCTCTCCGATCGCGCTGACCTGATTGCCCCGAACATGGATGTCGGCCTTCGGGAAGGCCTTCTCGATCACGCGCAACAGGGCGTCGCCCGAGCCGAGCACCGTCACCATCGGGTGCGTCGCCGGTACGGTGAAGTGTGCTCGCGCCTGCCCCGGCGCGGGGATGTGGGCTGTCGATGTCTGAGTCATGGGCCGGCACTGTGGCCTGCGCATACCTCCTGCTGAGGGGCCGCGCCGATCGACGACCTCCGGACTACCAAGCGTACGTCGCCGCCGCCGCTTCCCCGAGAGGTTTTCACCGCCCTCCCCCGCCCGCGGCGGGCTCCGCGGTCCCCCGGCTACGCGGAGTGCCGGAAGCCGATCGTCGGTACGGCCCTGCGCCGGGCGGCGGGAGTCGCGGCCGGCGGGATCAGCTCGTCCAGGAAGCCGTAGCGGCCGCGCAGCGCGTGCGGGGCCGCCCGCCACCAGTGGGCCACCTCGGGCCAGCCGGGGGCCGACAGGGAGCCGCCGAACTCCTGGACCGACAGGGCCGCGGTCAGCCCGGCGAAGGCCAGCCGGTCCGCCAGCGGCCAGCCCGCCAGGGTGCCGGTGACGAAGCCCGCCACGTAGACGTCCCCCGCCCCCGTCGGGTCCAGCGCCTCCACGGCGATCCCGGGGACGTGCGCGGTCTCCCCGGTGCGCCCGTCGACCGCGTACGAGCCCTCCGCGCCCATGGTCACCACCGCGATGGGGACCTTCTCGGCCAGTGCGCGTGCCGCCGCCCGCGGACAGTCGGTGTGCGTGTACCGCATCGCCTCGCCCGCGTTCGGCAGGAAGGCCTCGCAGTGCTCCAGGTCGGCCAGCGCCCCCAGGTCCCACCGCCCGCTCTCGTCCCAGCCCACGTCGGCGAAGACCCGCGAGCCGCCCCGGGCCGCCTCGCCGACCCACTCCTCGCCGCGGCCGGGGTCCAGGGAGGCCACGGCCGCGCGGGCTCTCGGCGGGCGCTGCGGCGAGGGTCCGGGGTCCGCCGGCGGCGGCGCCTCGTGGCCGTGCGAGACCATCGTGCGCTCGCCCTCGTAGGCCATCGAGACCGTGACGGGGCTGTGCCAGCCGGGGACGATCCGCGACATGGACAGGTCGATGCCCTCGCCCTGTTCGAGGGCGTCCCAGCAGTACTCCCCGTAGTGGTCGTCGCCGAAGGCGGCGGCCAGCGAGGTGCGCAGGCCGAGCCGGGCCAGGGCGGTGGCCATGTTGGCGACGCCGCCGGGGCTGGAGCCCATGCCGCGCGCCCAGGACTCCGTACCGCGCACCGGCGCCGAGTCGAGGCCGGTGAAGATGATGTCGAGGAAGACCGTCCCGGTCAGGAAGACGTCGCAGCCCGGTTCCTCCGGGTCGCGCAGCGGACCGAGCGGGTCCACGGCTGCGGTGCGGCTGTCGAGGTCCCGACTGGTCACGGTGGTCTCCCCGGTTGATCTCGAAGGGCCGTTTCTTCGGTGAAAGCTGCCAGGTCTGCCCACCAGGGGCGGGATCAAAACCCAGTGTGGCGCAGGTCACCCACAACATGCCCGGCGACCCGATCACCGGAACCCGCGGGGCGGGCCCGGGACGCCGCGCGCCCCGGGCCCGCCCGCGTCAGCCCCGCTTCGGCAACGGCACCCTCGTCAGGTCCGCGGCCACGGTGAGCTCCCCCTCGAAGCCCGCCGCCCGCGCCTGGCGCTCGAACTCGGCCGGGTCGGTGTACCTCTGCGAGAAGTGCGTCAGCACGAGGTGCCGTACGCCCGCCGCCCGCGCCACCCGCCCCGCCTGGCCGGCGGTGAGGTGCCCGTGGTCGGCGGCCAGCCGTTCGTCCTCGTCGAGGAAGGTCGACTCGATCACCAGCATGTCGCAGCCCTCGGCGAGCTCGTCCACGCCGGTGCAGAGCCGGGTGTCCATGACGAAGGCGAAGCGCTGCCCGGGCCTGGGCTCGCTGACCTCCTCCAGCGTGACCCCGCCGAGGCGCCCGTCCCGCTGGATCCGACCCACGTCGGGCCCCTTGATCCCGTGCCGGGCGAGCAGTTCGGGCACCATCCGGCGCCCGTCGGGCTCGGTGATCCGGTAGCCGAAGGACTCCACCGGGTGCGAGAGCCGCCGGGTCTCCAGGACGTACGAGGCCCCGCGCGCCACGACCGCGTCCTCGGCCACCGGCTCCTCGAGGATCGGCACCGTCTCCCGGTAGGCCGTGGCGTACCGGAGCCGGTCGAAGAACTTCTGCCCCGACGCCGGGTAGTGCGCGGCGACGGGGTGCGGGACCTGGTCGAGGTTGATCCGCTGGATCACCCCGGCGAGGCCGAGGCTGTGGTCACCGTGGAAATGGGTGATGCAGATGCGGTTGATGTCGTGCGCGGCGACCCCGGCGCGCAGCATCTGCCGCTGCGTGCCCTCGCCCGGGTCGAAGAGGATGCCCTCGCCGTCCCAGCGCAGCAGGTAGCCGTTGTGGTTGCGGTGGCGGGTGGGCACCTGGCTGGCGGTGCCCAGCACCACGAACTCTCTGACGGACACGTGCTATCCCGGCGGCCACTGGAGGCCGCGGCCGCCCAGGATGTGCGCGTGGGCGTGCCAGACGGTCTGGCCGGCCCCGGAGCCGGTGTTGAAGACGATCCGGTAGCCGTGGTCGTCGATCTTCTCGTCGGCCGCGACCTGTGCGGCCTCACGCAGTATGTCGGCGGCCACGCCCGGCTCGGCGGCCGCGAGGGACGCGGCGTCGGGGTAGTGCACCTTGGGGATGACGAGCACGTGCGTGGGCGCCTGCGGGTTGATGTCCCGGAAGGCGACGGTGGTCTCGGTCTCCCGGACCACGGTCGCCGGGACGGCACCCTCGACGATCTTGCAGAACAGGCAGTCGGCCTGCGGTTCCCCGGCCATTGCGAACCCTCCCGTAACGTTGATCGGTCCGGGCATCGTATCCAGCCGGGGACCCGTCGCGGGTGTGCGTTTCGGCCGGTCAGGCCCAGCGTCCGGTACGGGCCAGCAGGACCGCGGCGGCAGCGGTGCCGGCGGTGGAGGTCCGCAGGACGGAACGGCCCAGGCGGTGGGGGTGCGCCCCCGCCGCGGCGAAGACCTCCAGCTCCTCCGGGGAGACGCCGCCCTCCGGCCCGACCACCAGGACGACGGAGCCGGTGGCGGGCAGCTCGGCCGTGGCCAGGGCCTGCGAGGGGGCGTCGCGGTCCTCGTGCAGGACCATCGCCAGGTCGGCGCCGGCCAGCAGCGCCGCGACCTGCTTGGTGGACATGGCCTCGGCCACCTCCGGGAAGCGGACCCGGCGTGACTGCTTGCCCGCCTCGCGGGCCGTGGCCCGCCACTTGGCCAGGGACTTGGCGCCGCGGTCGCCGCGCCACTGCGTGATGCAGCGCGAGGCCTGCCAGGGCACGATCGCGTCCACGCCGGTCTCGGTCATGGTCTCGACGGCCAGTTCGCCCCGGTCGCCCTTGGGCAGGGCCTGGACCACGGTGATGCGGACCGCCGGCTCCTCCTCCTGCCCGGCGGCACAGACCGCCACGACGAGCCGGTCCTTGCCCTCGGCCGCCTTGACGACCCCCTCCGCCCAGCCGCCGCGACCGTCCGTCAGGACCACCTGCTCGCCCGGGTTCAGCCGCTTCACGGACACCGCGTGCCGGCCCTCCGGGCCGTCCAGGACGAACTCCGCCCCTGCGGGGACCTCTTCGACCACGAACACCGGGGCCGTCATGACGCACTCCTCATCTGCATTTCCTTCAACATCCTCTGGGCCTGCGCCAGTTCGGCCGCCAGCACCTCCACCAGCTCCGCCGCCGGCAGCGCCCGCGCAAGCCGGTGCCCCTGGCCCGCCCACAGGGCCATGCCCTGGGCGTCGCCGGCCGCGGCGGCCGCCTTGCGCAGCCCCGAGGTCAGGTGGTGGACCTGGGGGTAGGCGGCCGGGGCGTAGGGGCCGTGTTCGCGCATGAAGCGGTTGACCAGCCCGCGCGCCGGCCGCCCGGAGAAGGCCCGGGTCAGCTCCGTCCGGACGAAGAGCGGATCGGTCAGCGCCTTCTTGTGCACGGGGTCCGCACCCGATTCGGGACACACCAGGAAGGCCGTCCCGAGCTGCGCCGCGGCCGCGCCGGCCGCGAGCAGCGCGGCGATCTGGGCACCCCGCATGACCCCGCCCGCGGCGATGATCGGCAGGGCCACGGCCTCCCGCACCTGTGCCACCAGCGCGAGCAGTCCGTGCGCCGCCGTGCCGTCGACCTGCGGGTCGTCCCGGTGGGTGCCCTGGTGGCCGCCCGCCTCGACACCCTGGACGCAGACGGCGTCCGCTCCCGCCTGCTGGGCGCTGCGGGCCTCCTCGACGGAGGTCACCGTGACGACGGTGTACGTACCGGCTTTGCGCAGGGCGGCCAGGGCCGCGGGGGCGGGACAGCCGAAGGTGAACGACACGACCGGGACCGGGTCCTCGAGGAGGATGGCGAGCTTGGCGTCGTAGCCGTCGTCGCTGGTGCCGATGATGTCCTCCTCGGCGAGCGAGATCTCGTACCAGCTGGCCTCGCCGGCCAGCTGCCCGCGGTACGCCTCCACCGCGGCCGGGTCGACGTGGCCGGTCTGCGGCATGAAGAGGTTGACGCCGAAGCGGTGCCGGGTGAGCGCCCGCACCTGTTTGATCTCCTGGTACATCCCGTCGGCGGTCTTGTAGCCGCCGGCCAGGAAGCCCAGGGCGCCGGCCTCGCACACGGCGGCGACGAGCGGCGGGCAGGAAGCGCCGCCCGCCATGGGAGCCTGCACGATCGGGTGGGGGGAGAGACCGTTCGCGGCGGTGGACATGGCTGCATCGTGCCACGTCCGGCCCAGGGCGCCGAATCACCGCATTCGCCTGGCATAGTCCCCCTCCAGGCGGGCGGACGGGCGGCCTCCGCCGGAACGCGAGAGCCCGGCCGGGGTCTCCCCGGGCCGGGCTCGAAGCGGTTGCCCGCCGTGCGGTCAGCGACCGTTGAAGGCGTCCTTCAGGCGGCTGAAGAGCCCCTGCTGGCCCGGCGCGAACTGGCCCATGGGCCGCTCCTCGCCCCGCAGCTTCGCCAGCTGGCGCAGCAGTTCCTCCTGCTGGGCGTCCAGTTTGGTCGGGGTGGTGACCTCGACGTGGACGATCAGGTCTCCGCGCCCGCCGCCGCGCAGGTGCGTGACGCCGCGCCCGTGCAGCGGGATCGCCTGGCCGGATCCGGTTCCGGGCCGGATGTCGATCTCCTCCAGGCCGTCCAGCGTCTCCAGCGGGCACTTGGTGCCGAGCGCGGCCGCCGTCATCGGGATGGTGACCGTGCAGTGCAGGTCGTCCCCGCGCCGCTGGAAGGTCGGGTGCGCCAGCTCGTGGATCTCCACGTACAGGTCGCCGGCGGGGCCGCCGCCGGGGCCGACCTCGCCCTCGCCCGCGAGCTGGATCCGGGTGCCGTTCTCGACGCCGGCGGGGATCTTGACCGTGAGGCTGCGACGGGAGCGGACCCGTCCGTCGCCCGCGCACTCGTGGCACGGGGTCGGGACGACGGTGCCGAAGCCCTGGCACTGGGGGCAGGGGCGCGAGGTCATGACCTGGCCCAGGAAGGACCGGGTGACCTGCGAGACCTCACCGCGGCCGCGGCACATGTCACACGTCTGCGCCGAGGTGCCGGGGGCGGCGCCCTCGCCGGAGCAGGTGGTGCAGACGACGGCCGTGTCGACCTGGATGTCCTTGGTCGTCCCGAAGGCCGCCTCGTCCAGCTCCAGGTCGAGGCGGATCATGGCGTCCTGGCCCCGGCGGGTCCGCGAGCGCGGGCCGCGCTGCGAGGCCTGGCCGAAGAAGGCGTCCATGATGTCGGAGAAGTTGCCGAAGCCGCCCGCCCCGAAGCCGCCGGCGCCGCCGCCACCGCCCGAGGAGGACAGCGGGTCGCCGCCGAGGTCGTAGACCTGCTTCTTCTGCGGGTCCGACAGCACCTCGTAGGCCGCGTTGATCTCCTTGAAGCGCTCCTGCGTCTTCGGGTCCGGATTCACGTCCGGGTGGAGTTCACGCGCGAGGCGCCGGAAGGCCTTCTTGATCTCGTCCTGCGATGCGTCGCGGCGCACGCCGAGAACGGCGTAGTAGTCCGTGGCCACTTACGACTCCGCCAGGATCTGTCCGACGTAACGTGCCACTGCGCGTACCGCTCCCATCGTTCCGGGGTAGTCCATGCGGGTCGGTCCGACCACGCCGAGTTTGGCGACCGTTTCGCCGCCCGAACCGTAACCGACCGAGACGACCGACGTGGAGTTGAGCCCCTCGTAGGCGTTCTCGTGCCCGATCCTTACGGCCATTCCCGACTCGTTGGCCTCGCCGAGCAGCTTGAGGAGCACGACCTGCTCCTCCAGCGCCTCGAGCACCGGCCTGATCGTCAGGGGGAAATCGTGTCCGAAGCGGGTGAGATTGGCGGTACCGCCGATCATCAGCCGCTCCTCCGCCTCCTCGACCAGGGTTTCGAGGAGCGTCGAGAGCACGGTGGAGACGGTGCCCCGGTCGTCGGCCTCGAAGGACTCCGGGAGGTCCTGGACGAGCGGGGGCACATCGGTGAAGCGCCTGCCGACGACCCGGCTGTTGAGCCGGGCCCGCAGGTCGGCGAGCGGGGCCTCGCCGAAGGGGCTGGGGCAGTCGACGAGCCGCTGCTCGACCCGGCCGGTGTCCGTGATCAGTACGAGCATCAGGCGCGCGGGGGCGAGCGAGAGCAGCTCCACGTGCCGGACGGTCGACCGGGTCAGGCTCGGGTACTGGACGACCGCGACCTGACGCGTGAGCTGCGCGAGCAGCCGCACCGTACGGCCGACGACGTCGTCGAGATCCACGGCCCCGTCGAGGAAGTTCTGGATGGCCCGTCGCTCGGGCGTCGACAGCGGCTTGACCCCCGCGAGCTTGTCGACGAAGAGGCGGTAGCCCTTGTCGGTGGGGATCCGGCCGGCGCTGGTGTGGGGCTGGGCGATGTAGCCCTCTTCCTCCAGCACCGCCATGTCGTTGCGCACGGTGGCGGGCGAGACGCCGAGCCGGTGCCGCTCGGTGAGCGCCTTGGAGCCGACCGGCTCCTCCGTCCCGACGTAGTCCTGGACGATGGCGCGCAGCACTTCGAGTCTGCGTTCGCTGAGCATCGCGCACACCTCCAGCGTGATCCGTTGCCGTGTTCTGCCGTGTTCTGGCGTTCGTTGGCACTCTGCGCGTTCGAGTGCCAGAGAGCCCCCGCTCAGTGTACGGCCGGGTAGTAAGACCCTGGCAAGGGAGGCCCGCCAGGGTAGCGTCGCGGCATGGACGTGCGTTGGGAAGAGGCGGGCTGGGAACGACTCACCGGAAGGGCCGGCCGGCGGCGTCTGCCGGTGTGGGACTGCACGGTGGGGCTGGTGGTGGGCGACGATTCCGTCCTCCTGATCGACCCCGGGTCGTGCGTGCGCGAGGGCGCCGAGGTGCGGGCCGAGGCGGAGCTGCTGACGGGCAGGAGCGTGACCCATATCGCATTCACGCACGGCCATTTCGATCACGTGCTGGGCGCGGCCGCCTTTCCCGGGGCCGAGGTCTTCGGGGCGGTCGGGCTGACCGCGCTGCTGGACTCGGGCCGCGAGGAGCTGCGCGGGGACGCGGTGCGGCACGGGCTGGTGGAGGCGGAGGCGGCCGAGGCGGTGGACCTGCTCGTGCTGCCGGGCCACCAGGTGTCGGGCGAGTGGACCCTGGACCTGGGCGGGGTGCAGGTGCTGCTGGCCAACGTCGGGCCCGGGCACACAGGTCACGATCTGGCGGTCTTCGTCCCGGGCGAGCGCGAGACGGTGTTCTGCGGCGACCTGGTCGAGGAGTCGGGCGAGCCGTCGGCGGGCCCGGACGCCATGCCCCGCCAGTGGCCCGCCGCCCTGGACCGGCTGCTGTCGCTGGGCGGCGAGGACGCGCTGTACGTGCCGGGTCACGGAGCGGTGGTCACCGCGGGGTTCGTGCGTGCGCAACGCGCCACACTCGCGGCCCGTTCCGGCGTGTCGTAGGCGGGTGGCGCGCGGCTCTCCTAATGTCGGCCGGATGCGCGAGTACTCCCCCGACCTGACCCCGCAGTGGAAGCGACCCAAGGCAGCCCCGGAGGTCGCCGCGGAACCGGACCTGGTGGTCGAGGTGGCGGGTACGGACTTCTGCGGCGCGGTGGTGGCCTGCGAAGCGGGCACGGTGACCCTGGAGGACCGCTTCGGCAAGCGCCGGGTGTTCCCGATGGAGCCGCGGGCCTTCCTGCTGGACGGCGCGGCCGTCACCCTGGTCCGCCCGTCCCGGGGCCCGTCGGCGCCGGCCCGTACGGCGTCGGGGTCGATCGCCGTCCCCGGCGCCCGGGCGCGGGTGGCCCGGGCGGGCCGGATCTACGTCGAGGGCCGGCACGACGCGGAGCTGGTGGAACGGGTGTGGGGCGACGACCTGCGCATCGAGGGCGTGGTGGTCGAATACCTGGAGGGCGTCGACGACCTGCCCGCGGTGGTCGCGGAGTTCGGCCCGGCGCCGGACGCGCGGCTGGGGGTGCTGGTGGACCACCTGGTGCCGGGCTCGAAGGAGTCCCGTATCGCGGCGTCGGTGACCTCTGAGCACGTCCTGGTCGTGGGCCACCCCTACGTGGACGTCTGGCAGGCGGTGAAGCCGTCCGCGCTGGGCATCGCCGCGTGGCCGGCGGTCCCCCGCGGCCAGGACTGGAAGACGGGCGTCTGCCGGGCCCTGGGCTGGCCGGAGAACACCGGAGCCGCCTGGCGGCACATCCTGTCCCGGGTGGGCTCCTACAAGGACCTGGAGCCGACCCTGCTGGGCCGCGTGGAGGAGCTGATCGACTTCGTCACGGGTGACGGCGGGGCCTGACGCCCTCGAAGGTGCGAAGCCGCTCGAGTCCAGCTCGCTGCCGAGCGGTTCCAGCGGCAGGGGCTCGCCGAACCTCACGACCCGCTGGGAGCGGTGATCGGCGTCGTCACCCGCTTCCCGCCGGTGGCGAGCGCAGGCAGTCCGGACGAGGATCCGGGGTTCACCCCACCGGGTGATCAGTCCACCAGGTCCCGGACCACCGCGTCGGCCAGCAGGCGCCCGCGCAGGGTCAGCACGGCCCGCCCGGCCTCGTAGGGCCCCGGCTCCAGGAGCCCGTCGGCGAGGGCCCTGCGGGACGCCGCGAGGCCGGCCGGGGCGAGCAGGGACAGCGGGGCGCCGTCCACGAGGCGCAGCTCCAGCAGGATCCGCTCCACGCGGCGGTCCTCCTGCGAGAGCAGCTCGCGCCCCGCACCCGGGGACCGTCCCTCCGCGAGGGCGGCGGCGTAGGCACCGGGGTGCTTGACGTTCCACCAGCGCACCCCGCCCACGTGCGAGTGCGCGCCCGGCCCGGCGCCCCACCAGTCGGCGCCGCGCCAGTACAGCTCGTTGTGGAGGCAGCGCCCGGCCTCCGAGGTGGCCCAGTTCGACACCTCGTACCAGGAGTACCCGGCCTGGGCCATGACCTCGTCGGCGATCAGGTAGCGGTCGGCGTGGACGTCGTCGTCGGTCATGGGGACCTCGCCGCGCCGGATCCGGCGGGCCAGCTGCGTGCCCTCCTCGACGATCAGCGCGTAGGCGCTGACGTGGTCCGGGCCGGCCCCGAGGGCGGCGGCGAGGGAGTCGCGCCAGTCCTGGTCCGTCTCGCCCGGCGTGCCGTAGATCAGGTCGAGGTTGACGTGCTCGAAGCCCGCCGCCCGGGCCTCCGCCACGCACGCCTCGGGACGCCCGGGCGTGTGGGTGCGGTCCAGGACCTTCAGGACGTGCTGCTTGGCGCTCTGCATGCCGAAAGAGATCCGGTTGAAGCCGCCGGCGCGCAGCTCGGCCAGGTACGCGGGGTCCACGGACTCCGGGTTGGCCTCCGTCGTGATCTCGGCGTCGTCGGCCAGGCCGAACTCGTCCCGGATCGCCGCGAGCATCCGTACGAGGTCCCCTGCGGGCAGCAGCGTCGGCGTGCCGCCGCCGACGAAGACGGTGCGGACGGCCCTCGGGTCGTCGCCGAGCACCTTCCGCGCGAGCCGGACCTCGTCGATCAGGGTGTCGGCGTAGTTCTCCCGGGACGCGAGAACGCCTGCCGTGCCCCGCAGCTCGGTGGCCGTGTAGGTGTTGAAGTCGCAGTAGCCGCACCGCGTGGCGCAGTACGGAACGTGCAGGTAGAACCCGAGCGGCCGCTCCCCGGCGCCGGCCAGGGCGTGCGACGGCAGCGAGCCGTCTTCGGGCATGGGTTCACCGTCGGGGAGTGCGGAAGGCATACCCCCATCATCCCGCACCCGGTGCGCCGTCCCGCCCGCGCGGGCTGCGGGCCCCCGCGCAGCGTCCGGCCCCCGTCCCCCGCGGCGGGCCGGGGGGTCCGGGGGCGGCGCCCCCGGCAGAAGCCCGCGCGAGGGCGTTCCGCCGGTGCGGGCGGGGCGGACCACCGCCCCGCCCCGCCCGGCCCGCGGCAGGCCTCAGGCCTCGCGGGCCCCCTCGTACATCTCTTCGATCAGGTGCTTGAACTCACGCTCGACCACCGGACGCTTCAGCTTCAGGCTGGGCGTGAGGTCGCCGTGCTCGACGTCCAGGTCACGCGGCAGGATCCGGAACTTCTTGACCGTCTGCCACCGCTGGAGGCCCTCGTTCAGGGTCTGGACATAGGTCTCGATCAGCCGGTTGGTCTCCGGCGCCGCCAGGACCTCCTTGTACGTCCGGCCCTCCAGCCCGTTGTCGGCCGCCCAGCCCAGGATCGACGGCTCGTCGAGCGCGATCAGCGCCGAGCAGAAGTTCCGGTCGGCACCGTGCACGACGATGGTCGACACATACGGGCAGATCGCCTTGAACTGGCCCTCGATCTCCGCCGGGGCGACGTACTTGCCGCCCGAGGTCTTGATCAGGTCCTTCTTGCGGTCGGTGATGCGCAGGTAGCCGTCGGGCGAGAGCTCGCCGATGTCGCCCGTGTGCAGCCAGCCGTCGGACTCCAGGACCTCGGCGGTCTTGTCCGGCTGCCTGTGGTAGCCCTGCATGATGCCGGGGCCGCGCAGCAGGACCTCGCCGTCGTCGGCGATGCGGACCTCCGTGCCGGGGAGCGGCTTGCCGACCGTGCCGGTGCGGTAGGCCTCGCCGGGGTTGACGAACGAGGCCGCGCTGGACTCCGTCAGGCCGTAGCCCTCGAGGATGTGGATGCCCGCGCCGGAGAAGAAGAAGCCGATGTCGGGGGCCAGGGCGGAGGCGCCGGAGACGGCGGCGCGCAGCTTCCCGCCGAAGGCGTCGCGGAGCTTGGAGTAGACGAGCGCGTCGGCGATCTTGTGCTTGGTGGTGAGGCCGAAGGGGGCGGTCGCCCGCCCGGTACGGCGGTAGTTGTCCTGCGTGACCTTGGCGTACTCGCGGGCGACGCCGGCGGACCACTGGAAGATCTTGTACTTGGCGCCGCCGGCTGCCCGGGCCTTGGCGGCCACGCCGTTGTAGACCTTCTCGAAGATGCGCGGGACGGCGGCCATGTACGTCGGCTGCACGACCGGCAGGTTTTCGATGATCTTGTCGATACGCCCGTCGACGGCCGTCACGTGACCGGCCTCGATCTGGCCGGAGGTCAGCACCTTGCCGAAGACGTGGGCCAGCGGCAGCCAGAGGTACTGGACGTCCTCCTTGCCGATCAGGCCGGTGGCGACCATGGCCTTGGCCAGGTAGGACCAGTTGTCGTGCAGCAGTCGCACGCCCTTGGGGCGGCCGGTGGTGCCGGAGGTGTAGATGAGGGTGGCGAGCTGCTGCGAGGTGATGGACGCGATCCGCTCGTCGACGGCCTCAGGGTGCTTGGCGAGGTGCTCCCTGCCTCTCGCCTCCAGGTCGGCCAGGGAGAGCACCCAGCCCTCCGGGTCGCCCTCGGCGGCGACCGCGTCGTCGGCCTCAAGGACCACGACGTGGCGCAGTCCCGGCAGGTCGGCGCGGCGCTCACGCGCCTTCGCCAGCTGCTTCGCGTCCTCGGCGATGAGCACCCGGCTCTCGGAGTCCGCGAGGATGAACGCCGACTCGTCCGCGTTGGTGCTGGGGTAGATCGTGGTGACCGCGCCGCCGGCGCACATCACGCCGAGGTCGCAGAGGATCCACTCGACCCGGGTGTTGGAGGCGAGGGCGACGCGCTGTTCCGTTTCGAGGCCGAGGGAGATCAGTCCGGCCGCGATGGCGAACACGCGCTCGGCGGCCTGGCTCCAGCTCAGCGACTTCCACTCGTCCGGAGCGCCCTGGCCGCCGGCTGCGGGCACCGGATACCGGTAGGCCTCGTCATTCGGCGTCGCTGCGACGCGCTCGCGGAAGAGCACCGCCACCGTGGGCGGGCGGTTCTCGAGATAGGTCTGTGTGTCGCTCACGACATCCTCCGGACCGATCCACGCGGCAGCGTGGGCGTGGGGCGCTGGGGGCGCTTGGGACTGGCGGGTTTGCAGCCGTTGACTTCTTAAACTGGCGAGTAACCGTCGAGCAGTGATCAGACTAGAGCGCGTCCGGCGTGCGCGTAAGAGCCAGTGAGCGGCCGGTTCATAACGAAACAGGCCCCCGCGCCGATGCGCGGGGGCCTGTGTACGCCGGGTGACGGAGGGGTGGCTACTTCTTCTTGCTGCCGGACTCGTCACTGGAGAGGACGGCGATGAAGGCCTCCTGCGGGACCTCCACGGAGCCGACCATCTTCATGCGCTTCTTGCCTTCCTTCTGCTTCTCCAGCAGCTTCCGCTTACGGGAGATGTCACCGCCGTAGCACTTGGCGAGAACGTCCTTGCGGATGGCGCGGATGGTCTCGCGGGCGATGACGCGGGAGCCGATCGCGGCCTGGACCGGCACCTCGAAGGCCTGCCGCGGGATCAGCTCGCGCAGCTTGGCGACGAGGCGCACGCCGTAGGCGTACGCGGCGTCCTTGTGGCAGACGGCGGAGAAGGCGTCGACCTTGTCGCCGTGCAGCAGGATGTCGACCTTGACCAGGCTGGAGGCCTGCTCGCCGGTGGGCTCGTAGTCGAGCGAGGCGTAGCCGCGCGTCTTGGACTTCAGCTGGTCGAAGAAGTCGAAGACGATCTCGGCGAGCGGGAGGGTGTAGCGGATCTCGACGCGGTCCTCGGAGAGGTAGTCCATGCCGAGGAGGGTGCCGCGGCGCTGCTGGCACAGCTCCATGATCGCGCCGATGAACTCGGTCGGGGCGAGCACGGTGGCCCGGACGACCGGCTCGAAGACGTCCTTGATCTTGCCTTCGGGAAACTCGCTCGGGTTGGTGACGGTGACTTCCTTGCCGTCCTCCAGGACCACCCGGTAGACCACGTTCGGCGCGGTGGCGATCAGGTCGAGGCCGAACTCGCGCTCGAGGCGCTCACGGACCACGTCGAGGTGGAGCAGGCCGAGGAAGCCGACGCGGAAGCCGAAGCCGAGCGCCGCGGAGGTCTCGGGTTCGTAGACCAGCGCGGCGTCGTTGAGCTGGAGCTTGTCCAGGGCCTCGCGCAGGTCCGGGTAGTCGGAGCCGTCGAGCGGGTAGAGGCCCGAGAACACCATCGGCTTCGGGTCCTTGTACCCGCCGAGGGCCTCGGTCGCGCCGTTGTGCAGGCTGGTGATGGTGTCACCGACCTTGGACTGACGCACGTCCTTGACGCCGGTGATGATGTAGCCCACCTCGCCGACGCCGATCCCGTCGGCCGGGGTCATCTCCGGGGAGGAGACACCGATCTCCAGCAGCTCGTGGGTGGCGCCGGTGGACATCATCTTGATGCGCTCGCGCTTGTTGAGCTGGCCGTCGACCACACGGACGTACGTCACGACGCCGCGGTACGAGTCGTAGACCGAGTCGAAGATCATCGCGCGGGCGGGGGCGTTCTTGACGCCGACCGGGGCGGGGACGGTGGCGACGACCTTGTCCAGCAGGGCGTCGACGCCCATGCCGGTCTTGGCCGAGACGCGCAGCACGTCGTCGGGGTCGCAGCCGACCAGGTTCGCGAGTTCCTCGGCGAACTTCTCCGGCTGGGCGGCCGGCAGGTCGATCTTGTTGAGGACCGGGACGATCGCGAGGTCGTTCTCCATCGCCAGGTACAGGTTGGCGAGGGTCTGCGCCTCGATGCCCTGGGCGGCGTCCACCAGCAGGATCGTGCCCTCGCACGCGGCGAGCGAGCGCGAGACCTCGTAGGTGAAGTCGACGTGCCCGGGGGTGTCGATCATGTTGAGGATGTGGGTGCTGCCCTGGCCCTCGCCCGTAGTGGGCGCCCAGGGCAGTCGCACCGCCTGGGACTTGATCGTGATGCCGCGCTCACGCTCGATGTCCATGCGGTCGAGGTACTGGGCGCGCATCTGCCGCTGATCGACGACACCGGTGAGCTGGAGCATCCGGTCGGCAAGGGTCGACTTGCCGTGGTCGATGTGCGCGATGATGCAGAAGTTGCGGATCAGCGCCGGGTCGGTACGGCTCGGCTCGGGCACGTGGCTGGGGATCGCGGGCACGCAGTGTCCTGATTCTCGGGTCGCAGTCGGAAGCGTTTTCGGAGCGTCGGTCGCAGCGGACAGTCCGGCTCCGGTCGCTCTCGGCGGCGCGATGTCGGTCCATACGCAGGCTCCCATGGTCCCATGGACGGGGCAGTGCGCTCGGTTTGGGCCGCCAGGAGCGCGCCTGGTAGCCTGGGCAGCTGTGTCTCGTATGCCCTCTCAGCTGTCGGGACACAATCCGAAGATCAAACTCTGAACCTGAAAAGGCTCTTTCGTGGCGAACATCAAGTCCCAGATCAAGCGGAACAAGACCAACGAGAAGGCTCGCCTTCGCAACAAGTCGGTCAAGTCCGAGCTGCGCACCTTCATCCGCAAGGCCAACGAGGCCATCCTCGCCGGCGACGCGGAGAAGGCCACCGCCGCGGCCCGCCTGGCTTCCAAGAAGCTGGACAAGGCCGTCTCGAAGGGTGTCATCCACAAGAACGCCGCCGCCAACAAGAAGTCGGCGCTGGCCTCCAAGGTTGCCGCCATCTGAGTTCCGCACTCGATGTGAACGCCGGAAGGGACCCAGCGGGCCCTCTCTCCCGCTCCTGACCGGCACCCCGCTCCGCACACGAAGCGTTCGCCACGCGGGTGCGGAGCAACACGAGCAGTAAACGAAGGCCCCGGTCGTCCCCCTTCCCCAGGGTGACGACCGGGGCCTTCGCGCTGCCCCGCGCCGACGTCGCGCCGCTCCGGGCCGACGGGCCTTCGGGGCACGCATCGGACGGGCCTTCGGGGCACGCATCGGACGGGCCTTCGGGGCACGGATCAGCGGCGCTGGGGGCGGGCCGCGCGGGCCACCGCGACGACCGCCTTCTCCAGGGCGTACTCGGGATCGTCGCCGCCGCCCTTGACGCCCGCGTCGGCGGCGGCCACGGCGCGCAGCGCGTCCGCGACGCCGTCCGCCGACCAGCCCCGCATCTGCTGGCGTACCCGGTCGATCTTCCACGGCGGCATGCCGAGGTCGCGGGCGAGGTCCCCGGGCCGGGCCCCGCGCGGGGCCGAGGCGAGTTTGCCGATCGCGCGGACCGCCTGGGCGAGCGCACTGGTGATCAGGACCGGGGCCACACCGGTGGCCAGGGACCAGCGAAGGGCCTCCAGGGCCTCGGCCGCGCGGCCCTCGACCGCCCGGTCGGCGACCGTGAAGCTGGAGGCCTCGGCGCGGCCCGTGTAGTAACGGCCGACGACGGCCTCGTCGATGGTTCCCTCGACGTCCGCGCACAGCTGGGCCGCGGCGCTCGCCAGCTCCCGAAGGTCGCTGCCGATCGCGTCCACCAGCGTCTGGCACGCCTCCGGGGTGGCCGACCGGCCCAGCGTGCGGAACTCGCCCCGCACGAACGCGAGCCGGTCCGCCGCCTTCGTCATCTTCGGGCAGGCGATCTCCCGGGCGCCCGCCTTGCGCGCCGCGTCCAGCAGTCCCTTGCCCTTGACCCCGCCCGCGTGGAGGAGCACCAGCGCGATCTCCTCGTAGGGCGCGGCGAGATAGGCCTTGACCTCCTTGATCGTGTCGGCGGACAGGTCCTGGGCGTTGCGCACGACCAGGACCTTGCGCTCGGAGAAGAGCGAGGGGCTCGCCAGCTCGGCCAGCGTGCCGGGCTGGAGCTGGTCGGAGGTGAGGTCGCGGACGTCGGTGTCGGCGTCGGCGGCACGGGCGGCCGCCACCACCTCCCGCACGGCGCGGTCGAGCAGCAGCTCCTCCTGCCCCACCGCAAGGGTGATCGGGGCGAGGGGATCGTCGGTGGAGTTCTTCCTGGTGGCCATCGCCTCCAGCATCCCACGCCCCACCGACAGCCCCCCGCGCCCCGGCCCCCTCCACCGGGTGTCCGACAATGGCCGGGTGAACGTGCGACATGTACTCGTCCTGCCCGACCGCGACGCCGCCGAGGAGGTGGCTCAGGAGGCCGTCGACCGCTTCGGCCTGCCGGAGGAGCCGCAGTTGGTCCGCGACGCCCTGGCCGGCGAGGACGACGCCGAGGACGCCCAGTGGCTGGTCGTCGTCGAGGATCCGCGGAAACTGCTCGACGCCACCGCTCTGGACGACCTCGCCGCCGAGTACGAAGGCTGGCTGGAGGCTCCCTGAGCCCCCTGCGGGGTCAGGCCTTGTGCACGATCTGAACGTCCAGCGTGACATCCACGCCGGAACCGATCGCCGCGATCCCGTGCGCCAGCATCGACTGCCAGTTGAGGGTGAAGTCCTCGCGGTGCAGTTCGGCGGTGGCCCGGCAGGCCGCCCGCACCTCGCCCTCCATGCCCGTCCCGAGGCCCAGGTACTGGGTGTCCAGGGTCACCGACCGGCTCACTCCGTGAAGGGTGAGGGCGCCCGCGACGGCCCAGCGGCTGCCGCTGCGGTGGATGAACCGTTCGCTGTAGAACTCCACCGTGGGGTGGCGGGCCGCGTCCAGGAAGTCGCCCGACCGCAGGTGGTCGTCGCGCAGCCGCACCCCGGTGTCGATGCTCGCCGCATCGATGATCACGTGCATGGAGGAGTCCTCCATGCGGTCGGCTATCCGCACCGCCCCGGCGAACGTGTTGAACCGTCCGTTGATCCGGGCCAGGCCGATGTGCCGGGCCGTGAATCCGATGGACGAGTGCGTCGGGTCGAGTTCCCAGTGGCCGGGCTGCGGCAAGATCGGCGGCTCCACCGCGTCGAGGATGATCTCCCCCGTGCCGGGCTGCGCCGGGTCTCCCACGAGCGTGACCCCGTGGAACGGGGTGTACCCCTCGGCGGTGACGGAGAGCCGGTACTCCCCTTCCGCCACGGCGGCCGTGAAGCCGCCGAACGGGTCGGTCTCGCCGCTGACGATCCGGCGGCCGATCGGATCCGTCACCTCGAACGCGGCCTGCCGGATGGGCCGGTGGACCGTGTCGAGGACGCGGCAGCTGAGCAGACGCGCCGTCGGCGGCAGCGTGAGTGTCGCGGATGTCTGCGGGCTGGAACTTCCGGCCGACTCCATCCCCCGTCGGCGACCGAACATGACGTGTGCACCCCCGTGCTGTGTGGACTTGGACCGTTCTGGCGAAGACGCATTCGATCATGCTGTCGGGTTGGGGGCAAACAGAACACTCGCGCCCGGTATGCCCGCGTCGATCACGCCGTCTCCTGGCTGGAAACGCACGCAGCCGAACGCCGGTTCCGCTGACGGCGATCGAGCCGTCGATGTCGGTGCGGAGCACCGTCGCCCCCACGGACCGCAGGCGGGCGAGCGTACCGGGCGCGGGATGCCCGTACCGGTTTTTTGTGCCGACGGGAACAATCGCGAGCCGCGGCCGGACCCGTTCGTGCAGCCCGGGATCCTGGTGCGCGGAGCCGTGGTGGGCGACCTTGAGGACGTCGACCGGCCCCAGCTGCGGATGCTCTCTCAGGAGGGCCTGCTGCGCGATGGGTTCGAGGTCGCCGAGCAGCAGCAGTGTCAGCCCCGGACCTCGCACCAGCAGGACGACGCTCGCGTCGTTGGGCCCTTCGAAGGGAGACCCGGCCGACGGCGGCCACAGCACCTGCCATTCGAGCGGGCCTGCCCGGCGCCGCTCCCCCTGCACGGCGCGTGCGACCGGCACGCCCGCGGCCGCCGCGGTCCGGCGGACGAACTCGGCCTGCCCGTGCGGCTCTTCCAGCACACTGGCCTGGATCACTCCCACGGAGCGGCCGCGCAGGACGCCCTGCAGGCCGCCCACGTGGTCGGCGTGAAAGTGCGTCAGCAGCAGCATCGGCACCCGGCGCACGCCCAGCTCGCGCAGACACTCGTCCACCGGCCCGGGCTCCGCGCCCGCATCCACCACCACCGCCTCCCCCGGGCCGACGGCGAGGACGGCGGCGTCCCCCTGCCCCACGGCGCACTGGACGTAGCTCCAGTCGGGCGGGGGCCAGCCGGTGAGCGTACGGGTGAGCTGCGGCGGCCGCAGTACCGCGAGGAGCAGCAGCACCGCCAGCGCGGAGCACATCCATCGCCGTGGCCCCCATCGGCCGCCGAGTACGACGGCGGCCAGGGTCGCGGCGGCCAGCAGCATGCCGCCGGTGAGCCCGCCCGGCCAGGACAGCTCCGCGCCGGGAAACCCCGCCCCGGCCCGCGCGACGCCCGCGATCCATCCCGCGGGCACCCCGGCGCACCGGGCGAGCACCTCCGCGGCGGACATCGAGAGCGGGGCCGCCGCCAGCGCGGCGAAGCCGAGGACCGTCGCCGGACCGGCCGCCAGCTCGGCCAGCAGGTTGCACGGCACCGCCACCAGGCTGACCCGGCCGGCGAACATGGCGACGACGGGCGCGCACACCGCCTGGGCGGCAGCGGCGGCGCCCAGCGCGTCGGCGAGCCGGGGCCCCGTCCCCCGCCGCCGCAGGGCCGCGCTCCACCGGGGGGCGAGGGTCAGCAGCGCCCCGGTGGCCAGGACCGAGAGCAGGAAGCCGTGACTGCGGGCCAGCCACGGGTCGTAGAGGACCAGCAACAGCACCGCGGCGCCCAGGGCGGGAATGAGGGACCGGCGCCGGCCGGTGGCGATGGCCAGCAGGGTGACCGCCCCGCACGCGGCCGCCCGCAGCACGCTCGGCTCCGGCCGGCACACCACCACGAAGGCCAGCGTCAGCGCCGATCCGCACAGGGCGGTCGTCCGCAGCGAGAGTCCCAGACGTGGTGCCAGCCCGCGCCGTTCGGCCTGCTGCGCGCGCCCCGGGGGACCGATGAGCAGGAACAGCACCACGGTCAGGTTCGACCCGGAGACGGCCAGCAGGTGGAGCAGGTCGGTTGCCCTGAACGCCTCGTGCAGGTCGGGCGGAACCCTGGAGGTGTCCCCCACGACCAGCCCCGGCAGCAGTGCCCGCGCATCCGGTGCGAGCCCCTCGCTGGCCTCGCGGAGCCCGGCCCGCAGCCGCCCCGCCACCCGCTGGGCGGCGTCCGGGCCGCCGGTCGCCGCGGGCGGCGTGTCACCGGCCGGGCGCAGCAGCGCCACCGCCCGCTCGCCGTCCCGGGCCGGGGCCAGCCGGGCGACCACAGCCACCCGGGTGGAGGGCAGGAGCCGGGCCCATCCGGCGTGCCCGGCCAGGACCCGCACCGGGGTCTCGACGCGGGTGCTCGCCCCGTCGGGCCCCGTCACCCGGGTCACCACCGCGTCCAGCACCACCACCGGCGGCCCGCTCCCGCTCCGTGCGGTCACGGGGTCGGAGCCGACGGTCAGCTCCGCCATGACCCGGGCGTGCCCACGCGCCAGCCCGGCGACCGGCCCGGCCCGCGCCTCGGCCAACTGGAGGCCCGCGACCCCGGCTCCGGCGGCCCCCGCCAGCAGGGCCGCCGCCAGGGCCGGGGCGACCCTCCACAGTGCCCCCGGACGCCTTCCCTGGGCCGACATCAGCAGCCCTGCGCCAACCACCGCCACGCAGACCGCGAGGGCGGTCCGCCCCACGGGCGCGTCGAGCGCGAGGGCGGCTGCCGCCCAGGCTGCCGCGGCCGGCGCCGCGAGCCGCAGATCCGCCGGGCGGGCCGCCTCCGCGCGGTTCACGGCCGCACCAGCTTGCGCAGGTCGGCGAAGCGCCGCTCGCCGATGCCGTTGACCTGGCGGAGCTCCTCCACGGAACGGAAGCCGCCGCGAGCAGTGCGGAAGTCCACGATGTGCCGGGCCAGGACCGGCCCCACCCCCGGCAGAGCGTCCAACTGCTCGACGGTGGCCGAGCCCAGACTGAGCGGCCCGGCGGCCGGCCCGGCCGCGGCCCCGCCCGGCGGTGGCTGCGCAGTCGCACCCACCAGCACCTGCTCGCCGTCCACCAGCACCCGGGCCCGGTTCAGCCCGGTGGTGTCCGTACCCGGACGCACCCCCCCGGCGGCGGCCAGGGCGTCCTCCACCCGGGAACCGGCCGGCAGCCGCCGCACTCCCGGATCCCGGACCTTGCCGCCGACGTCGACGACGATCCGCGCGGGCCCCCCGCCGTCCCCTGCCGGGGCAGAGGGCCCGGCCGACGCCGCGGCCCCCGCCGGCACCACCGCCGGGGCGACCGGCGCCGGTGCGGACACCCCCTGCGGCCGTGCCGACCAGTACTGCTGGCCGGCGAAGCCCACGGCCGCGACCAGTACCACCCCAACTGCGGCCACTGTGCGCGGCTCCACCGCGCAGCGCGCCTGCAGCCACACCGGAAGCCGCTCCCGCACCGCCAGCCTGCGCGCGGTGGCGGCGGGCAGGACATCGGCGGATCCGTCGGGCGGCGGTGCCGCAGGATCCTCTCCGGCCGCCGACGGCGGCGGCGATGCCGGTGCCTGCGGCGGGCTGGCGCCCCCGAGCAGGGCTTCGGCCCTCCGCCGCACCGGGTCCGGACCCGGGTCGGGATGCGGGCGCAGGTGCGGGCGGGAACGGGCGGGCGTGCCGCGGAGGCCGTGGCTGCGCCGGCCTCGGCCGGCGCCGAGCCGCAGGCGGCTCTCGGAGAGACGGGAACGGCCCGGGCCGGTGGTGGGGCCCGACGGATACGGAGTACGCGCTCGAAGAGTCATGCCACGACGGTAGGGGCAGATCCCGACCGCCGTTCGGTGCCGTCAATTCCGGTGGATGACAGCCTCGTTGTGGATAACCGGGCCACTCGTTCCGGTGATCAGCGGGGCGAGACGACCGCCGCCAGCAGGCCCGGTCCGGTGTGCGCGCCGATCACCGCGCCGACCTCGCTGACGTGCAGCTCGACCAGGCCGGGGATCCGCTCGCGCAGCCGCTCGGCGAGCTTCTCGGCCCGTTCCGGTGCCGCGAGGTGATGCACCGCCACGTCCACGTCGGCGGAGCCGGCGCGCTCGACGGCCAGCTCCTCCAGGCGGGCGATGGCCTTGGAAGCGGTACGCACCTTCTCCAGCATCTCGATGCGACCGCCGTCCAGCGTCAGCAGCGGCTTCACCGCCAGGGCCGAGCCGAGCAGGGCCTGCGCGGCCCCGATCCGGCCGCCGCGGCGCAGGTAGTCGAGGGTGTCGACGTAGAAGTACGCGGCCATGTCCGCCGCCCGCTTCTCGGCGGACGCGACGGCCTCGTCCACCGAGCCGCCCGCTTCGGCGACCTCGGCAGCGGCCAGCGCACAGAATCCGAGGGCCATCGCGACCATGCCGGTGTCCACGACGCGTACGGGCACGGGCGCAGTCCTGGCGGCCACCACGGCGGCATCGTAGGTCCCGGAGAACTCGGCGGACAGGTGCAGGCTGACGATGCCGCTCGCCCCGGCGTCCGCGGCCGCCTGATAGGCCCGCACGAACTCCTCCGGGCTGGGGCGGGAGGTGGTGACCGAGCGGCGCTTCTGCAGGGCGAGGGCCAGGCTGCGCGCCGAGATCTCGGTGCCTTCTTCGAGCGCCTCGCCGCCGAGCACCACGGTGAGCGGGACGGAGGTGATTCCGTGCCGCGCCATGGCCGGTGGGGGCAGGTAGGCCGTGGAATCGGTGACGATGGCGACATGGCGGGACATGAGGCGGAGGTTACCGCTCGTGGGGGCGGGACGGCAGCCGGGGCCCCCGGTCCGTTGCGGGGGCGGGGCGTGTCCGGCCCCCGCCGTGGGGTGCGCAGAGCCTGCGGAGCGCGCGGCGGACAGCTGCCGCCGGGGCCCCTGCGTGCCTCTCCCGCACCGGAGCCATCCCAAGACGTCGGCCCCGTCACGGCGCTCGCCCCGCTCTCGTGGAGGCTTTACCCCGACCCGCGCCCCTGGGGGTCCGGCGTGGGCAGGGCGCGGTTCAGCCGGCGCTTTCCGGGCGGGGGGCCTTCTGCCACGGATACTGCATCGTCGGCGTCGGCGGGTTCAGGGCCGCCGGCGGGGGCGCGGGGGTCGTCTTCGGAGCCGGCGTCGGGGTCGGCTTCGGCTCGGCCTGGGCCGCGTCCCATTCGGCGGCGGCCGCCGCCAGGTCGTCCACCGGTTCACGGGACCAGTCGCGCAGTGCGCCCGACTCCATCTCGATCTCCTCCGACAGCAGGGACAGCTCGTCCTCCGCGAAGCGCCGGGCCCGGTCGCGTGCGGCCCACCGGAGGGAGTCCGCCGCCTGGATGATCTTGGACGCTCGCTCGCGCAGATCCGGCAGGAGATCGGCGGTGCGCTGCCGGTCGGGCTCCTGCTCCAGCCGCTTCAGCTCCCCGTCGAGCTCGTGCCCGTGGGCGCTCAGCCGCTCGAACAACCCGAGGGACTCCCGCAGCGAGGCGTCCACCTGGGCCCCCTCGGCCAGCGCCTGCTGGGTGGCGCGCATCGATGTGCGCAGGTCCAGCCGCAGCTGCGCCAGCGCCCCCGCCACTCCGACCTGCCCGAAACTCTTGGCGCGCAGCGTGGTGTCCTCCACGCTGCGCCGCGCCTGCGCGACGGTGCGCTCCACACCCCGCTTGGCCGCGCCCACCGCCTTGACCGTGAGGTACGCGCCGAGGCCGACAACGGTCAGCAACATCAGCGCGAAGATGATCAACGCGGCCTCCATGACGGGCCCCTTTCCCCAGGCGTCAGCTCTTCCTTCAACGGTAAACGCCACGGGCAGGCCAGGGGTTCCATTCGAACCCCCAACCTGCCCGTACGGGATCTCCCCGATGCAGGGGTGGCGCGCCTTCCGGCGGCTCAGATGACGATGTTCACCAGCTTCGGCGCGCGCACGATCACCTTGCGGATGTCGGCGCCGCCCAGCGCCGCCACGACACCGGCGTCGTTCACGGCCAGCTGCTCCAGCTCGGCGTCCGTGATCGTCGGCGGCACCTCCAGCCGCGCCTTGACCTTGCCCTTGACCTGCACGACGCACGTCACGCTCTCGTCCACGACGTACGCCGGGTCCGCGACCGGGAAGTCCTGGTGGACCACGGAGTCGCTGTGGCCCAGCCGGTGCCACAGCTCCTCCGCGATGTGCGGGGCCAGCGGGGCGACCAGCAGCACCAGCCGCTCGGCGACCGAGCGCTCCAGCGGGCGTCCCGCCTTCGTCAGCGCGTTGTTCAGCTCGGTGATCTTGGCGATGGCCGTGTTGAACCGCAGGCCGGCCATGTCCGAGCCGACGCCGTCGATGGCCTTGTGCAGCGCACGCAGGGTGTCCTCGGCGGGCTCGCCGTCCACGACGGTGACCGCGCCGGTCTCCTCGTCCACGATGTTGCGCCACAGGCGCTGCAGCAGCCGGTACTGGCCGACCACCGCGCGGGTGTCCCACGGACGGGAGACGTCCAGCGGGCCCATCGCCATCTCGTACAGGCGCAGCGTGTCGGCGCCGTACTCCTCGCAGATCTCGTCCGGCGTGACGGCGTTCTTCAGGGACTTGCCCATCTTGCCGTGCTCGCGCTTGACCTGCTTGCCCTCGTAGAAGTACGCGCCGTCGCGCTCCTCGACGTCGGCCGCCGGGACGTACACCCCGCGCTCGTCGGTGTAGGCGTACGCCTGGATCATGCCCTGGTTGAACAGCTTGTGGAACGGCTCGACCGACGACACGTGGCCCAGGTCGAACAGCACCTTCGACCAGAAGCGGGCGTACAGCAGGTGCAGCACGGCGTGCTCGGCGCCGCCCACGTACAGGTCGACACCTCCGTGCGGTGCGCCCTCACGGGGGCCCATCCAGTACTGCTCGATCTCCGGGTCGACCAGCGCGGAGGAGTTGCGCGGGTCCAGGTAGCGCAGCTCGTACCAGCAGGAGCCGGCCCAGTTGGGCATGGTGTTGGTCTCGCGCCGGTAGGACTTCACGCCGTCGCCGAGGTCCAGCTCGACCTCGACCCAGTCGGCCCTGCGCGACAGCGGGGTCTCCGGCTTCGAGTCGGCGTCGTCCGGCTCGAAGGTGCGCGGCGAGTAGTCCTCGACCTCCGGCAGCTCCAGCGGCAGCATCGACTCCGGCAGGGAGTGCGCGACGCCGTCCTCGTCGTAGACGATCGGGAAGGGCTCGCCCCAGTACCGCTGGCGGCTGAACAGCCAGTCGCGCAGGCGGAAGTTGACGGTCCCCTCCCCGATGCCGCGTTCGGCCAGCCATTCGGTGATCGCGGCCTTAGCCTCGACGACGCCCAGGCCGTCCAGCGAGATGCCCTCGCCGGTGGAGTTGACCAGCTTCGCGTCGTACGAGGCGAAGGCGTCGTCCCACTCGGCCGGGTCGGTGCCGCGGCCGTCCGACGGCTGGACGACGCAGCGCATCGGCAGCTCGAAGGCGCGCGCGAACTCGAAGTCCCGGCTGTCGTGCGCCGGAACGGCCATGATCGCGCCGGTGCCGTAGCCCATCAGGACGTAGTCGGCGATGAAGACCGGGACCTTGTCGCCGCTGACCGGGTTGATCGCGTACTCGCCGGTGAAGACGCCGGTCTTGTCCTTGGCCTCGGCCTGGCGCTCGACGTCCGACTTCGAGGCGGCCTGCTTGCGGTAGGCGGTGACGGCCTCGGCCGGCGTGGCGTGCCCGCCGGTCCACACCTCGTGGGTGCCCTCGGGCCAGGCGGCCGGGATGAACTTCTCGACCAGCGGGTGCTCGGGCGCCAGCACCATGTAGGTGGCGCCGAACAGGGTGTCCGGGCGGGTGGTGAAGACGGTGATGGCCTCGTCGCCCAGCGCGAAGTCGACGCGCGCCCCCTCGCTGCGGCCGATCCAGTTGCGCTGCTGCAGCTTGATGGCCTCGGGCCAGTCCAGCGCGTCCAGGTCGTCCAGCAGCCGGTCGGCGTACGCGGTGATACGCATGTTCCACTGGCTCAGCTTGGACTTGAAGACCGGGAAGTTGCCGCGCTCGGAACGGCCGTCGGCGGTGACCTCCTCGTTGGCCAGTACGGTGCCCAGGCCGGGGCACCAGTTGACGGGCGCGTCGGAGGAGTACGCCAGCCGGAAGCCGTTCAGCACGTCGGCCCGCTCGGCCGCGGTCAGCTCGGCCCAGGCGCGGCCGCCCGGAACCTCACGGGAGCCGTCCTCGAAGGCGGCGACCAGCTCGGCGATCGGCCGGGCCTTCTTCGCGTCGGCGTCGTACCAGGAGTTGTAGATCTGCAGGAAGATCCACTGGGTCCACTTGTAGTAGTCCGGGTCGATCGTGGCGAACGAGCGGCGCTTGTCGTGGCCCAGGCCCAGCCGGCGCAGCTGGAGCTTCATGTTCTCGATGTTCGCCTCGGTCGACACGCGCGGGTGCGTGCCGGTCTGCACGGCGTACTGCTCGGCCGGCAGGCCGAAGGCGTCGAATCCCAGGGTGTGCAGGACGTTGTGGCCGGTCATCCGCTGGTGGCGGGCGTAGACGTCGGTGGCGATGTACCCGAGCGGGTGACCGACGTGCAGGCCCGCACCGGACGGGTACGGGAACATGTCCATGATGAACTTCTTGGGCCGCGCGACGACCGCCGGGTCCCCGGCCAGGTCACCGGTCGGGTTCGGGGCCTCGTACGTACCCTGCGCGTCCCATACGTCCTGCCAGCGTGCCTCGATGTCGGCGGCCATGGCAGCCGTGTAACGGTGCGCCTCGGCCGCCTCGGGGGCCGGGGTGTTCGTCTCGCTCATGATTTCTGAAGCTCCATCGATCGTCTCTGCCGTCTCTGCCTGCCCAAACGAAAAAACCCCTCGCACAGGAGGGGGCGCCGCGCCGAGGCCGACCGTTTCGAAGGTCGGTGCTGTTCAGCGCGGCTCGGTAAGCAGGAGGCGTACGGCACGCATGGCGTCAGGGTACCGCAGCAGCCCCCGCCGACGCTCGGCCGTTCCACCGCCGACACAACGAGAAGCGGGCCACCCGATCCGGGTGACCCGCTTCTTCACTGTGGAGCTAAGGAGAATTGAACTCCTGACCTCCTGCATGCCATGCAGGCGCTCTACCAACTGAGCTATAGCCCCTTGCCGTGCCTGCCGCTTCGGTTTCCCTTGCCGGTTCCCCTTGGCGACGTCCCAAACATTACACGGTCATGGCCCTGGTCCAAAAATCGGTTTCCGCGGACCGCGGGCCATGTCCGATTTGCCGCTATCTGTCACGCTCTCGCGAACTGATAGAAGCGTTTGAGCGTGCAGTGCTCATCGAGCAGCCGACCGTAGATCGGCTCCCCTTCCAGCTCGCGGTACGTCTCGATCGGGTCGCCTTTTATGATCAGCGCCCGCGCGCATTCCTCGCACCAGTACTGGTAGTCGGGGTTGACCGGGTCCATGTCCCGCACGATCGGCGTCCCGTTGTTGCACCAGTCGCACCGGCGCCGGTGTGCACCCATCCGTTCGCGACTCCCTCCCGCGTCGGGCCGTCGACTCCCCCTCCGGCCGTCCGATTCTGCCACGCCGGTGCGGGCCAGGTCAGCAAACGCAAAGGGTACAAAAACAAGGATCCCGCCCCCACTTGGGGACGGGATCCTGATTGTGGAGCTAAGGAGAATTGAACTCCTGACCTCCTGCATGCCATGCAGGCGCTCTACCAACTGAGCTATAGCCCCGCTCTCCGCCGCGCTTCCCCCGTCTCCGGTGTTCTTCGCTGCGAACAAGAAGAACTCTAGCCTGGGACCGGCCGGAAAGTGAAATCCGGGTCGGAGCCCCGGTGGGAAGCGGCAGGGAGCCCCCTCAGTCGTCGTCGCCGAGCACCGGTTCCGGCAGGGTGCCGGCGTTGTGCTCCAGCAGACGCCAGCCGCGCGCGCCCTCGCCGAGGACGGACCAGCAGCAGTTGGAGAGACCGCCCAAACTCTCCCAGGAGTGCGCCTCGAGGCCCAGCAGGCGGCCGATGGTCGTGCGGATGGTGCCGCCGTGGCTGACCACGACGAGCGTGCCGTTCACGGGCAGCCGGTCGGTGTGGTCCAGCACCACGGGAGCGGCGCGGTCGGCCACCTCGGTCTCCAGCTCACCGCCGCCCCGGCGAACCGGCTCGCCGCGCTTCCACGCCGCGTACTGATCGCCGTACTTCTCGACGATCTCTTCGTGCGTCAGGCCCTGCCACTCGCCGGCGTACGTCTCGCGCAGCGCCTCGGTGTGCGCCACGGGCAGGCCCGTGACGGCGGCCAGCTCGGCCGCGGTGGCCGCGGCACGCTTGAGGTCGGACGCGACGATGGCGTCCGGCTTCAGCGAGGCGAGCAGCCGCGCCGAGCGGCGCGCCTGCGCCAGTCCCGTCTCGGTCAGCTCGATGTCCGTGGAGCCCTGGAAGCGCCGCTCCAGGTTCCACGAGGTCTGGCCGTGCCGCCAGAGGACGATCTTCCTGCCGGACCTGGCCGAGGCGGCCGCGTGCGTCGCGCTCAGAACAGATCACCGTCCAGGTCGTCGTCTCCCGCCGCCTCCCGCAGCTTGGCGTGCTCCTCGGCCTTGCCGATGGTGAGCTTGGCGTCCTCGGGGAGCTCGATCTCGGGGCAGTCCTTCCACAGGCGCTCCAGCGCGTAGAAGACACGCTCCTCGCTGTGCTGGACGTGGACGACGATGTCGACGTAGTCGAGCAGGATCCAGCGGGCGTCGCGGTCGCCCTCACGGCGCACCGGCTTGGCGCCGAGTTCCTTCTGCAGGCGCTCCTCGATCTCGTCGACGATCGACTTGACCTGACGGTCGTTGGGCGCCGAGGCGAGCAGGAAGGCGTCGGTGATCGACAGCACGTCGCTGACGTCGTACGCGATGATGTCGTGCGCGAGCCGGTCGGCCGCTGCCTGGGCAGCGGTGGTGATGAGCTCGATGGAGCGGTCCGTGGCGGTCACTGGCCATGCTTTCGGGTTGGCGGGCAGATCCTTACAAGGGTCTCATGTACCGCCGACAGAGCCCGCGCGGAACGTTCCGCGCGGGCGCGAGTGCCCTCGCCCGGCCGGGCCGCCACCCGGTCAGGACGGCTTGTAGTCCTTGCCCAGGATCACCACGACCTCGGCGTTCACGACGTTCTCGGCCTTCTTGACGACCGTCTCCGGCAGCCCCAGCGTCTTGGCGACCTCGATCGCGCGGTCGCGCTGGGCGTCGTCCTGGTAGGTGATCTGCGAGGCGGCCGCGGTCTTGTCGGCCTTGCCTCCGTCCACGAAGGTGTAGCCGCCGTTCATCAGCGCCGCCTTGGCCGCGACCTGCACCTTCTCGTCGCCGGTGGCGTCCTTGAGACCGACGCGCGGGGTGGCGCCGGGCTGCGCGGCGTCGGCGGAGCCGCCGAGGACCTCCTTGACCACCTTCTTGTTGGCCTCGTCCGTGAGCGTCCCGTCCGCCTTCACCGCGACGACGTCGGTGCGGTACGCGCCCACCTTGGCGTGGGCGCCGAGCTTGGACAGCAGGGCTCCGAGGGTCTTGGCGTCCAGGGCGGGATCGAGGATCTGGCCGACGCTCTCGACGGTGACCGCCGCGGCCTTCGGGTCGCTCGGGAACTTGCGCAGGACGCCGTGGAGCACCTTGCCCGTGCGCTCCAGCTGCTTGGCCTCCGTCTCGCCCTGGGCGCGGTACGTGGCGTACGCGACGGCCATCGGCCCGCTCAGGCTCTGCTTCTGGCCCTGGGCCACGGCCGGCGTTCTGGCCGCGTCATCGGCCGGGACGGCCGCGTCGGTGTCGACCTCGATGCCGCCGACCAGCTCGACCAGGTTCTCCAGGAAGGGGGTGTCCAGGCGCCAGGTGCCGCCGATGTGGGTGCCGAGCACGGAGTCGAGGGCCTCGCGGGTGCCGAGGGCGCCTTCCTCGACCGCCTTGCCGAGTGCCGTGGCGGTGCCGTCCTGGTTGGTGACGGCGAGGGCGTTCGGCAGCAGGACGGTGGCGCCCTGCTTGGTGGTGACGTTGTCGACGAGCAGCGCCGAGGAGGTACCGCCCTTCTTGGTGTTGTGCAGGTGCACGACGATCATGTCGCGCTTCTGCGCAGCGGCGTCCGCGGTCGCGGCGGTCTTCTTGTCGCCGAAGCCGTCGAGGAAGGGCAGCTTGCCCGCGTACCAGAGGTAGCCCAGGCCCGCGACGACGAACACGGCGAGGACGACGATCAGCGCGACCACGCGGTTGCGCCCGCGGCGGCGGGCCTCCTCGCGGCGTTCGGTGCGGCTCTCGGTGAACTTGAGCCAGTCGATGACGTCCTCGGAGTCCTCGTCCGGCTGGTCGATGAAGGCGAACATCTCGGTGCGGTAGTCCCGGCCCGCCTCGGGGCCGTCCTCGGGCCGGCGGGGCTCGGGTACCTGGGCGGCCGGGCGCTCCGCCGGGGCGGGGGGCTGCTCGGCGGGCGGGGGTTCGGGCGCCGTCTGCTGCGGGATCCACTGCCGGGTCTGCTGCTGAGCCTGCTGCGGGGCCTGCTGCTCGTCGTACCGGTAGGAGGGCGCCTGCGTGTACTCCTGCTGCCCGTACTCCTGGGCCGGCTGCTGCTGCGGGTAGTACTGCTGCTGCGGGTAGCCCTGGTAGTCGTAGCCGTACTGCTGCCCGTACTGCTGTGGGGGCTGCTGGGCGGGCTGCGCGGGCGCCTGGCCGTACACCGGCCGCCCGTACGCGTCGTAGCCGATGAGCTGCTGCTCATGGGCGGCATACGGGTCGTACGGATCCTGTCGGTCGTTCACCGCGGGGCCCCTCTCTCCGGAAGCTCAGGCTCCCCGGTACAGCTCACGCTTGTCGATGTAGCGCACCACGCCGTCCGGCACCAGGTACCAGACGGGATCCCCTTGGGCGACGCGCGCGCGGCAGTCCGTGGACGAGATCGCCAGTGCGGGGACCTCGACCAGGGAGACTCCGCCTTCGGGGAGTCCGTCGTCGGTGAGCACGTGGCCCGGCCGGGTCACTCCGATGAAGTGGGCGAGCGAGAAGAGCTCGTCGGCGTTCCGCCAGGTCAGGATCTGGGCGAGCGCGTCGGCACCCGTGATGAAGAACAGGTCGGCGTCGTCGTTCAGCGCCTTCAGGTCCCGGAGGGTGTCGATCGTGTAGGTCGGCCCGCCGCGGTCGATGTCGATGCGGCTCACCGAGAACTGAGGGTTCGAGGCTGTGGCGATGACCGTCATCAGGTAGCGGTCCTCGGCGGGCGAGACGGCCCGCTGGGACTTCTGCCACGGCTCGCCCGTCGGCACGAACACCACCTCGTCGAGGTGGAAAAGGGCGGCCACCTCGCTGGCGGCCACCAGGTGTCCGTGGTGGATCGGGTCGAATGTCCCGCCCATCACGCCGAGCCGGCGCTTGACCGGACCGGTAGGCGTCTCCTGCTCTCCCATGAGCGCAGAGCCTACTGGCCCGGCGGACCGGTCCGACTAGCGGTCGCGGTTCAGGCGCGTGGTGACCCAGAGCATCAGCATCAGGATGATGAAGGCGGCGCCGCCGGTCACGTAGGGGTTGAGGCTGTCGTGGTTGCCGCCGTGCTGTTCGGCCCCCTCCGAGGCGAGGACGACCAGGTTGTGGGCGGTGGAGGAGAGGCTCATCAGGCAGGTACCTATCGAGTCGGGGAGCGGTCGGAGACTTCGCTCACATCGTATGCGGGCGCCCGGGGCACGCTCGCGCCGACTCAGGCGTTGGAGAGGATAGACGCATGGTCGAGCAGTTCCATCAGGGGAGGGCGCAATGACGGAGACGGGTTTCGAGAAGGCACCGGCGCGGGACCGCAGGAGGTTCCCCGGTATCTCCTCGCGTGCGTACGAGCATCCGGCGGACCGCTCGGCACTGGTGGCGCTGCGCAAGCTGAGCGGCTTCGACACGGTCTTCAAGGCCCTCAGCGGGCTGCTCCCGGAGCGGAGCCTGCGGCTGCTGTTCCTGTCGGACTCGGTGCGGGTGGGCGAGACGCAGTTCCCGCACCTGTACGCGATGCTCCGCGACGCCTGTTACATCCTGGACCTGGAGAAGGTCCCGCAGATGTACGTGCAGCAGGACCCGCGGCCCAACGCCATGTGCATCGGGCTGGACGAGCCGATCATCGTGGTGACCACGAGCCTCGTCGAGCTGCTGGACGAGGAGGAGATGCGGGCGGTGGTCGGCCACGAGGTGGGCCACGCGCTGTCCGGACACTCGGTGTACCGCACGATCCTGCTGTTCCTGACGAACCTGGCGCTGAAGGTCGCGTGGATCCCGCTGGGCAATGTGGCGATCATGACCATCGTGACCGCGCTGCGGGAGTGGTTCCGCAAGTCGGAGCTCTCGGCCGACCGGGCGGGGCTGCTGGTGGGACAGGACGTCACGGCCTCGATGCGCGGGCTGATGAAGCTGGCGGGCGGCAACCACCTGCACGAGATGAACGTGGACGCCTTCCTGGAGCAGGCCGACGAGTACGAGAAGGGCGGCGACCTGCGGGATTCCGTGCTGAAGATCCTCAACATGCTGCCGCGCACGCACCCCTTCACCACGGTCCGGGCGGCCGAGCTGAAGAAGTGGTCGGAGAGCCGGGACTACCAGCGGATCATGGACGGCCACTACCCGCGCCGCGAGGAGGACAAGGACACCTCGGTCACGGACTCCTTCCGGGAGTCTGCCGCGCACTACGCCGACTCGGTGCGCACCAGCAAGGACCCGCTGTTCAAGCTGGTGGGTGACATCGCGGGCGGCGCGGCCGACATGGGCGGCAGGCTGCGGGACAAGTTCACCGGCGCCGGCGCCGGCGCCGCGGGCGGCTCGGGTGCCGACACCGGCTCCGACGGCGGGGGCGCAGCTACGGGACGGGGCTGACCGGGGCGCCGGACGTCGCGGAGGGCGCCAGTACGCCGCACAGCCCGGCCGAGCGCCTCGGGTGGCCGCTGGCGTACGGGTCGCTCGCGGCCGGTCCCACGGTGGTGGGGCCGGCCCCGGCCAGGAGCGGGCGGAACCCTCCGGCCGGGTCGGCAGAGCAGTCCTGCGGTCCGGCCATCACGTAGGCCGATGCCAGCTCCAGCCGGCGGGCGCTCAGGTCGTCCCGGTCGAAGCGCAGCCGCAGCTCGCGCCGGACGGTGTAGAGCGACGCGCCGTCGGCCGCGGCCGGAGCTCCGCCGGACGGCCGTACGGCGTACACGAAGGTGTGATCGGTGGTGACCTCCAGTACGTCCTGGGCCACCTCCTCGAAGGCCAGGGTGCCGCTGGCCCGGACCCGGGAGTCGGCCAGGACGGCGGTGGCCGGGTCGATGCGGACCAGCCAGCCGGTGGTCGCGTGCCGGCCGTCGCCGGAGGGCGAGGTCATGCTGCGGTCGAACTGCGCCAGCTGGTCGGGGTCGAGCAGGACGCGCACCGGCCGGGTCGCGGTCCCGGCCAGGACCTCGGGGTCCAGCGAGGACTGCACCAGGTAGTCCTTGGCGATGGACAGCGCGGTGACGACCTGGACGTCGGTGAAGTGGTGCGTGCGGCGCGCCGCGGGCAGGGTGATCCCTGCCGCCCCCACCCGGTAGCCGGCGGCGGGGCTCTTCGCGAACAGCTCGGGCGGCAGTCCGCCGGGCACGGCGGTGGTCGGCGCGAGCGGGACGACGGTGCTGGTGAGCGGCTGGGCGGTGCCCGCGCTCGGGGGCACGTAGGGGTTGCGCAGTCCCATGTAGACGGCGACGGCGAAAGCCGTGGCGATGAGGAGCACGAGCAGCATGCCCTGCCGGGCGCCGCGGCCGGGGGTGCTGGTCCGGGGTGTGGTACCGCCGGACCAGATGGACCGGCTGCGGACGGCCCGGGCGTGCTCGCCCATGCGTTCCTGGGCGGAGTACTCCTGGAGCCGGGCAGCACGGACGAAGTCCTCGTCGAACACCACGGACCGGTACTCGTCCGACCGGAACTCGTCCGACCGGAACTCGTCGTCGCCCCCGCCGGTGCCGTCGGGGGTGCCGTTGGGTGGATCTCCTGGCACGGCCATCGCTTCTCCCCGCTTCAGAGAAGCCCCCGGCTCCGGCGAACGCGGGCGGGGTCGTACCTTCAGGGTTGGCGTACTGAAGGGTACGTAAACGCGCCGACGCCGGTGACTTCACGCCTGGGGGTGCTGGCGGGCGCCGGAGCGGGGTCCGCTTCGCCCGAGGCACTGCGGTAGACGGCGCTGAACGCGAGCGCGACCATGCCGAGGCCCATCACGAAGGCGAGCACCCAGGCGACCGGTCGCAGCCACGGGGCGCGGCCGCGGTAGGGGCGCAGGCTGCCGCCGTAGGCCCCGTACGGGCCGTCGGGGTGGCCGCGGCCCCGATCGTGGTCGCCGCCGTGCTCCCAGCCGTACTCGTCGGCGTCGTACCCGTCGCGATGGCCGTAGCCGTAGCCGTCGTGGTCGTCGTCGCCCGTCCAGCCGCCGGCGACGGCCCGGGCGGCTTCCGCCTCGGCGCGCGCCCGGTCGGCCGCCCGCTGGCGCTCGGCGGCGCTCGGTTCATGGATCTCGGCGTTCCGGACGAAGTCCTCGTCGAACACCACGGAGGCGAAGTACTCTTCCGCGCCTCCGCGGTCGTCGTCGGGCTCCCCGTCGTCCGGGAACGGCTTGCCCCCCACGTCGTCCGGCACGGGAACAGCGTAGACCTGGGGGGAGCCTTTGGGCAGGGTGTGCGCCGAATTCCGGCCACACCGAGTCGGCGGTGCGACTACCGAACGTGACCGTCGCCGGTGACGATGTACTTGGTCGAGGTGAGCTCGGGAAGCCCCATCGGGCCGCGGGCGTGCAGCTTCTGCGTGGAGATGCCGATCTCGGCGCCGAAACCGAACTGGCCACCGTCGGTGAACCGGGTGGATGCATTTACGGCGACGGTGGTGGAGTCGACCAGCTGGGTGAAGCGGCGCGCGGCGGCCTGCGAGGTGGTGACGATCGCCTCGGTGTGCCCGGAGGTCCAGCGGCGGATGTGGGTGACGGCGTCGTCGAGGGAGTCCACGACCGCCGCGGCGATGTCGTAGGAGAGGTATTCGGCGGCCCAGTCCTCGTCCGTGGCGGGCAGTGCGGTGGCCTTGGTGCCCTCGGCGGCGGCGAGGACGGCCTGGTCGCCGTGGACGGTGACGCCGGCGTCGGCGAGCGCGTCGAGGGCCCGCGGCAGGAAGGCGCCCGCGATGTCGCGGTGGACGAGGAGGGTCTCGGCGGCGTTGCAGACGGAGGGCCGCTGGGCCTTGGAGTTGACGAGGATGTCCACGGCCATGTCGAGGTCGGCCTGGGCGTCGACGTAGACGTGGCAGTTGCCGGTACCGGTCTCGATGACCGGGACGGTGGACTCCTCGACCACGGTCTTGATGAGGGAGGCGCCGCCGCGCGGGATGAGCACGTCGACGAGTCCGCGGGCTCGCATGAGCTCGCGGACGGAGTCGCGGGACTCGCCGGGGACGAGCTGGATCGCGTCGGCGGGCAGGCCGACGCTCAGGGCGGCGTCGCGGAGGATGGCGACGAGCGCGGTGTTGGAGGCGTAGGCCGAGGAGCTGCCGCGCAGGAGGACGGCGTTGCCGGACTTGAGGCAGAGGGCGGCGGCGTCGACGGTGACGTTGGGGCGGGCCTCGTAGATGATGCCGACGACGCCGAGGGGGACGCGGATCTGCCGGAGGTCGATGCCGTTGGGCAGGGTGCTGCCGCGGACGACCTCGCCGACGGGGTCGGGCAGGGCGGCGACGTCGCGTACGTCGGAGGCGATGGCCGCGATCCGCTCCGGGGTCAGGGTGAGCCGGTCGATGACGGTCTCGCTGGTACCGGCGGCGCGGGCCTTGTCCGTGTCCACGGCGTTGGCCGCGATGATCTCGGCGGTACGGGCCTGGAGCGCGTCCGCGATCGCCAGCAGCGCCGCGTCCTTGGCGGACCGCGGGAGTGGGGCGATGGCCGCTGCGGCGGTCCGGGCGCGGTGCGCGGTGGCGAGGACGGGCGAGGTGGCGGTGGCGGCATCGAGCGAGGTCATGCCGCCAGGGTAAGCCCACGCCGGTACCCGGCAGGCGGGGCTTCCAACGCGCGAGACGGCCCCGTGCGGTCGCCGCTGCACGGAGCCTTCGCCCCGCACCGCCCCCTCGCCGTTCCCGGGGCGCCCCGGGCCCCGCTCCTCGAACGCCGGAGGGGCTGAAAGAGCGGGGACTGCGACGTCAGTAGGGGTGGACGCCGACCGGGTGGGCCGGGGGTGGTCCGTAGCCCTCCGCGACGCGCAGGTGGTAGGTGGCGCGGTCGATGACCTCCAGGCCTACGATCTCCCAGGGCGGCAGCTGCGCCGAGGAGCGGTGCTCGCCCCACAGGCGCAGGGCCACGGCCGCCGCGTCGTGGAGGTCACGGGCCTCTTCCCAGTAGCGGATCTCCGCGTGGTCGTCGGCGTACCGGCTGGTCAGGAGGAAGGGGTGGTCGTGGGCCAGTTGTTCCAGCCCCCGCCGGACCTCCGACAGCGGGGCCGGCTTGCCGGAGACGCTCAGGGTCACGTGCCACAGGCGCGAGGCCTGGTCCTGGTCCTGCTCGTACCCGGCGCCGTCACCGTCCCCCGGACCGACGCTGGTCAGCGCTCGTCTCACCAGCCGCCTCCTGTCTCCGCTACGCGTGTCCGCCTGCTCCGCCCCTCACAGTTGACCAGTCCCCGGGCGGCCGCGCTGCGGTTTTGCCGAACCTCAGCCCTGGAGCAGGACCAGATCGTCACGGTGGACGACCTCCCGCTCGTACGCGGGTCCGAGTTCCCGCGCGAGCTCGCGAGTGGAGCGGCCGAGGAGCTGGGGAAGTTCCTTGGCGTCGAAGTTGACGAGTCCCCGGGCCACGGCACGGCCGTCGGCCGCGCGCAGCTCCACCGGGTCCCCGGCCACGAAGTCTCCCTCGACCGCTGCGATGCCCGCGGGCAGCAGCGAGCTGCCGCGCTGGGTGACGGCCCTGACCGCCCCGTCGTCGAGGACCAGGTGGCCCTGCGGGGTCGAGGCGTGCTGGAGCCAGAGCAGCCGGTCGGCGGAGCGGCGCCCGGTGGCGTGGAAGAACGTGCCGGTCCCCCGTCCCGCCAGGGCGTCGGCGGCGTGGCTGGCGGAGGTGAGCACCACCGGGATGCCGGCGGCGGCCGCGATCCGGGCCGCCTCGACCTTGGTGACCATGCCGCCGGTGCCCACGCCCGCCTTGCCGGCGCTGCCGATGGAGACGTGGGCGATGTCCTCGGGCCCGCGGACCTCGTCGATGCGGGTGGTGCCGGGCTGGGACGGGTCGCCGTCGTAGAGGCCGTCGACGTCGGAGAGGAGGACGAGGAGGTCCGCGCGGACGAGGTGGGCGACGAGGGCGGCGAGCCGGTCGTTGTCGCCGAAGCGGATCTCGTCCGTGGCAACCGTGTCGTTCTCGTTGACGACCGGGAGGGCGCCCATGGCCAGCAGCTGGTCGAGGGTGCGGTACGCGTTGCGGTAGTGGGCGCGGCGGCTGGTGTCGTCGGTGGTGAGCAGCACCTGGCCGACCCGGAGGCCGTAGCGCGCGAAGGAGGCGGTGTAGCGGGCGACGAGGAGGCCCTGGCCGACGCTGGCGGCGGCCTGCTGGCGGGCCAGGTCCTTGGGGCGGCGGCGCAGGCCGAGCGGGGAGAGCCCGGCGGCGATGGCTCCGCTGGAGACGAGGACGATCTCCTTCTCACCGCCGCTGCGGGCCTTGGCCAGGACGTCGACGAGCGCGTCCACCCGGTCGGCGTCGAGACCGCCCGCCGCGGTGGTCAGGGAGGAGGAACCGACCTTGACCACGATCCTGCGGGCGTCCACGACACCTTGCCTAGCCGCTGACACGTTCGTCCCCTTGCCCCTTGCCTTCAATGCCTGCCACCTCAATCTACGGGGTGGCCGACGGGGGCCGCTCGGGGGTTTCAGACCGTGGACGAGCTCCTGGCCCGCCCCTGGCGCTCTTCCTGCTCGGCGGCGGCCCGGGCCGCGCCCGGAACAAGGATCTTGCGCGAGAGCAGGAAGGTGAACGGGATGGCCACGACCGCCGCGACCAGCGGGGCGATCCGGGTGTCCATCCCGGCCCAGGTGACCAGGACGTAGAGGCCGGCGGACTGGATGACGTAGTTGGTCACGTTGGTCAGCGGGAAGAGGAGGAACTTCTTCCAGGTCGGCCGGGTCCGGTAGGTGAAGTAGGTGTTCATGAAGAACGAGCCGACCATCGCCAGCACGAAGGCGAGCGAGTAGGCGGCGAAGTAAGGCATCCACGGGTGCAGCAGGAGGTAGATGCCGAAGAACGTGCCGGTGTTGACCCCGCCCACGAGGGCGAAGCGGAATACCTGGCCGAGCTGCTCCTTGCGGGTCATCGGCCGCTGCGCTCCACGATCGTCGGCTCCTCGGCCGGGGTGGTCCCCGCGGTCCTCGGGAGGGGTTCGCAGCCGTGCGACTCCTTCACCAGGAAGTGCGGCCGGCGCTTGGTCTCGTAGTAGATGCGGCCGATGTACTCGCCGACGAGGCCCAGCATGATCAGCTGGACGCCGCCCAGCCCCGTGATGATGGCCACAAGGGTGACGTAGCCCGGGGCGTCCACGCCGTTCGTGATCGCCATGACGGTGATCCACAGCGCGTAGAGGCCGGTCAGGGCGACCAGCGACACGCCGAACCAGATGCCGATCCGCAGCGGCCGGTTGTTGAAGGAGATCAGGCCGTCCATGCCGTAGTTCAGCAGGGCGCCGAACTTCCACTTGGTCTCGCCGGCCTCTCGCTGTGCGTTGCGGTAGTCGAAGTGGACGGTGTCGAAGCCGATCCAGGAGAAGAGGCCCTTGGAGAAGCGGTTGTACTCCGGCAGGGACAGCAGGGCGTCCACGGCCGGGCGCGAGAGCATCCGGAAGTCGCCCACGCCGTCGGTGAGTTCGACGTCGACCCACCGGTTGACGCCCCGGTAGTAGAGGCGGCTGAGCGCGGAGCGGACCTTCTTGTCCCCCTCGCGGGTGCGGCGGGCGATGATCTGGTCGTGGCCCTGCCGGTAGTACTCGAGCATGGTCGCGATCAGCTCAGGCGGGTGCTGGAGGTCGGCGTCCATGATCACGACGGCGTCGCCGGTGGCCTCGCGCAGCCCGGCGAGCATGCCGGCCTCTTTGCCGAAGTTGCGGCTGAAGGAGACGTAGCGCGTCTGTTCACCGTGTTCCGCGGCGATCTTCCGGAGCTTGTCGAGGGTCCCGTCGCGGCTTCCGTCGTCGACGTAGCAGACCTCGTACTCGACGGGGAGGGCGTCCAGGACCTTCCGGATCTCGGCGTCGAAGCTGTCGATGACGGCTTCTTCGTTGTAGCAGGGGACAACTACGGACAGCTTGGTCATGAACACTTCCTGCTGGATCCGAACGGGTGATTGTGGCGACCGGACCCGCCTCTCACCTCTTCCTCAGAAGTATGCACGGCGAGGGCGGCCGAGAGTCGCCCTGCCTGAGCCGAGGGCGGCACACGGTAGCTTTGACGGGATAAGCGGAATGAGCGGAACGAAACGAAGGGATCGAGGTGCACGTGCCCGACGTCTCCGTGGTCGTCATCGTCTACAACGACGCAGAGCGTCTGTCGACAGCAGTCCAGTCGGTTCTCGACCAGACCCTCCAGAGTGTCGAGGTCGTGATCGTCGACGACTGCAGCCAGGACCGCTCCTTCGCGGTCGCCCAGGAACTCGAGTCCGCGCACCCGGGGAGGGTGCGCGCCTTCCAGCTCCCGCAGAACAGCGGCGGCTGCGGTGCGCCGCGCAACCACGGCATCCAGCAGGCCACCGGAACGTACGTGATGTTCCTCGACAGCGACGACGTGCTGGAGCGCAACGCCTGCCGGAACATGCTGGCCGCCGCCGAGCGGACCGGCTCCGACCTGGTCTCGGGCATGTGCGTACGCGTGCACCTCGACAACCGGTGGGGCAAGACCACCGAGTGGTACCCCTGGATCTACTCGCGTACCCGCACGCTGGAGTCGATCACCGAGTTCCCGGACCTGCTGGTCTACGACACGCTCTCCACGAACAAGTGCTACCGGCGCGCGTTCCTGCTGGAGCAGGGCCTGGAGTTCCCGGTCGGCATCCACTACGAGGACCTGCTGTTCTCCGCGCAGGCGTACGTGGCGGCCCGTCGCATCACGCTGATCCCCAATCACGTCTACTTCTGGAACGTGGTCGAGAAGGCCGCGGCCAAGTCGATCAGCAACCGGCGCCACGAGATCGCGAACTTCGTCCACCGGATGGAGATCCACCGGCGCGTCGACGAGCTGCTGGCGGCCAAGGGCCACACGGACATCAAGTCCGCGAAGGACGCCAAGTTCCTCAAGCACGACCTGGTCCTGCACCTGCGCGACCTGCCGCTGCTGAGCGACGAGTACCGCCAGGAGTTCGCGGGCCTCGCCAACGGATACCTCGCCGGCATCGATCCGGAGGCGTACGAGCACGTCACCCACCTCCAGGCGATCTGCGCGTACCTGCTGGGCAAGGAGGACTGGGACAACCTGCTCCCGGCCGCCGACGCCATGATCAACAAGGGTCGGCTGACCTCTGCGCTCGCCGAGCGCGACGGCCGCGTCTACTGGTGCGCGCAGCACATCGACGGCCCCGACGCCGCCGAGGCCCGCCGGATACTGGACGTCACCGAGCAGGGCTTCCACACCACCCCGCTCCCCTCACTCACCCTGGGCAACCGCCTCACCTCCTACGAGGACGACGGCCGCGGTACCGTCACGCTGGCCGGCACCGTCGTGAACCCGCTGGGCCGCATCGACGCCGACGCGGAGCTGAAGGCCACCCTGGAGCTGCGGGCCCGCCGACAGGTCGGCGTGCGCTCCTTCAGCTTCCCGGTGGCAACTGTGCGCCACGCCGGTGACACGATCGAGTGGCACACCACGGCCGACATCGGCCGCACCGTGCGCCCCCTGGGCATCATCGACGCCGTCTGGGACGTCCGCCTCAAGCTGACCGCCGGGGGCGAGCGGATCACCACCCGCGTCTCGGTCGGCGGCCTCGACCTGGACTCGGCGGCCCCGTTGCGCGTACGGCCGCGGCTGACCCGCCTGGTCTCCGACCGCTTCACGGCGGAGATGACCAAGAAGGGCAACCTGTCCTACGTCCTGACCGCGGAGGGCGCCGCCGCCGTCCGCACCCAGTCGCTGATCAACAACGCCATACAGGGCAAGGCGGCGGGCGTGGTCAAGCGGGGTCTGCGCAAGGCCCTGCGGGCCCGCCGGAACATGGGCTCCGGCGAGCAGAAGGTGAAGATCTACCACGAGGTCTTCTCCAAGCTGCCCGTCAAGAAGGGCACGGTCGTCTTCGAGAGCCACATGGGCAAGCAGTACAGCGACAGCCCGAAGGCCATCTACGAGGAGATGGTCCGCCAGGGCGTGCCCTTCGAGGCGGTCTGGTCGTACGCGGGCGCCAGGCCCACCGGCTTCCCGAAGGAGGCCACCCTGGTCAAGCGCTGGAGCTGGCAGTACCTGCGCGCCCTGGCCCAGGCCGAGTACTGGGTCGACAACCAGGGCTTCCCGCTGGCCCTCGCCAAGCGCCCCGGCACCACGTACATCCAGACCTGGCACGGCTCCGCGCTCAAGCGGATGGGCTTCCACGAGCCACGCACCAAGGCGCAGGGACGCGCCGGCCAGGCCCGCTTCCAGGCGGCCGTCGACCGCTTCGACCACTTCCTGATCCGCTCCGAGCACGACGCGCGCACCCTCGCCAAGGGCTTCCGGCTGCGTGACGAGGTGCTGCTGCGCACGGGCTACCCGCGCAACGACGCCCTCGTCGAGGCGCACCGGGCCGAGGCGGACAGCGGTGAGCGGGTCCGTGGGGCCCTCGCCGCCGAACTCGGCCTCGACCCGGACAAGAAGGTGCTGCTGTACGCGCCGACCTTCCGGGCGGGCGCGGACGGCGCGGTGGAGGGCTTCACCTTCCCCTTCGACGTGGAGGAGTTCGCGGACCGGCTCGGCGACCGCTTCACGCTGCTGGTGCGGACGCACTACCTCAACAGCGTCTCGCTGCCGCCGTCGGTCGCCGGCCGGGTCGTCGACGTGTCACGGCACCACGACATCACCCCGCTGCTGGCCCTCGCCGACGGGCTGATCACCGACTACTCGTCCGTGATGTTCGACTACGCGGTCCTGGACCGGCCGATGGTGTTCTTCGCGTACGACTACGAGAAGTACGCCACCGACATCCGCGGCACGTACTTCGACCTGAAGGAGAAGGCCCCGGGCCCGGTGGTGGCCACCGCGGACGAACTCCTGCAGGCGCTGGCGGCCTTCGAGGAGGCGGACGCCAAGTACGCGGAGGCGCGGCAGCGTTTCCTCACCGAGTTCGGCGAGTACGACCGCGGGGACGCGGCCCGCCAGATCGTCGAGAAGTTCTTCACCGGGAGCGGCAAGTGAGCCGGGACATCTTCATCGTCTCCAACAGCGTCGACGAGATCGGCGGGGTGACCACCTGGTCGCACCAGATGGCCCGGCAGTTCACCGACCGCGGCCACAAGGTCCACATCGTCGGCATCGCGCCGGTCGCCGAGGAGATCCGCCAGAAGCTGCCGCAGGACCTGCCGTACGAGACCACCACGCTGTACGAGGCCCACCCGCCGTCGGCACGCCGGCTGCGCGGCATCAAGGGCAGGCTGAACGCGCCCGAGCGGCGCCGCCAGGCGGCCCGGCGGGCACAGATGCGGGTCAAGGCGGACCGGCTGAGCGAGCTGCTGCGCGGAGCCCGTCCGGGCGGGGTCGTCATCGTCACCCAGGTCTGGGCGATGGAGTGGGTGGCTCTCGCCGACACCAAGGGGCTGTCCGTCGTCGGCATGAGCCACGAGTCGTTCGAGGCCAGCCAGAAGTCCACCCGCGGCGAACGGGTGCGCCGGTACTACTCCGAGGTCGACCGGCTGCTGGTGCTGACCCCCGAGGACGCGGACCTGTGGATCCGGGCGGGCATGGAGAACGTCGGCAGCATGCCGAACCCGATCCCGTTCATGCCGGACACCCCTGCCCCGCGCACCGGGAAGGTCGTGGCCAGCGTCGGCCGCCTCGCCTTCGAGAAGGGCGTCGACCTGCTGCTCGACGCGTGGGCCGATGCGGCCCCGCACCACCCCGACTGGGTCCTGCGGATCTACGGCGCGGGCGTGGAGGAGGAGGCGCTGCGGGCGCACTGCACCGCGCTCGGCCTCGACGACTCCGTCGAATGGATGGGCAGCACCGACGACGTGCTGGGCGCGCTGCGGGAGGCCTCGGTCTTCGCGCAGGCCTCGCGCGCCGAGGGCTTCCCGATCACGCTGCTGGAGGCGATGGCGGCGGGCGTGGCTCCGGCCGCCTTCGACTGCGCGCCGGGCGTGCGGGAGATCGTCGAGCACGGCGAGGACGGGCTGCTGGCCCGGCTGGGCAACACGATGGAGCTCGCCGGTCACCTGGACGCGCTGATGGCCGACCGCGAGCTGCGCGACCGGCTCGGCGACAGCGCCTTCCGTTCGGTGAAGCGCTACTCCGGCGCCGAGATCACCGACCGGTGGGAGGAGCTGTTCGCCTTCCTGGAGCGCTGAGGCACAGTCGCACGGGGCACGGGAAAGCCGCCCGCCCCGGACACCTCCGGGGCGGGCGGCTTTCCCGTGCGGCCGGGAGCCGGCCGACGGGTCAGGCCTTGTGGACGTCGCGGTGCGCGTCCTTGCGGGCCAGCTTGTTGGCCTCCCAGCCCGCCCAGGCGGAGGTGACCATCTCGCTGACGTCGTGGCGGGCCGCCCAGCCGAGCACCGTGTTGATCCTCTCGGCGGACGCCACGACCTTCGCCGGGTCGCCGGGGCGGCGCGGGCTGATCACCGGGGCGTAGTCGTGCCCGGTGCCCTTGTTCAGGAGCTCGACCATCTCGGCGACCGACACGCCCTCACCGCGCCCGATGTTGACGGTGAGGTCCTTGTAGTCCTCGGCCGCGGCCCACTCGGCCAACTTGCGGGCTGCCGCCACGTGGGCCTCCGCCAGGTCCTCGACGTGGATGTAGTCGCGGATGCAGGTGCCGTCCGGCGTCGGGTAGTCGTCACCGAAGATCTTGGCGCCCTGGCCGGCGTCGTAGCGCTCGAAGACCATCGGGACCAGGTTGAAGACGCCGGTGTCCGCGAGCTCCGGGGACGCGGCGCCCGCCACGTTGAAGTAGCGCAGGCAGGCGGTGGAGATGCCGTGCGCCCTGCCCGCGGCGCGGACCAGCCACTCGCCGGCCAGCTTGGTCTCGCCGTACGGGCTCAGCGGTGCGCACGGGGTGTCCTCGGTGACCAGGTCCACGTCGGGCATGCCGTACACGGAGGCGGAGGAGGAGAAGAGGAAGTTGCGCACGCCCGCGTCGGCCACGGCCTGGAGCAGGACCGTCAGGCCCTGGACGTTCTCGTGGTAGTAGTACAGCGGCTTCTCGACGGATTCGCCGACCTGCTTCTTGCCCGCGAGGTGCACCACGCCCGTGATCTTGTGCTCGCGGAGGGTCTTCTCCAGCACCAGCCGGTCCAGGACGGAGCCGACCACCAGCGGGACGCCCTCCGGAACGCGGTCCTCGTTGCCCGTGGACAGGTCGTCGAGGACGACGACCCTCTCCCCCGCGAGCAGCATCGCGCGGACGACGTGCGCGCCGATGTAACCGGCGCCACCGGTGATCAGAAACGTCATGTGTATCTCCTTGGTCCTGTCCGACTTCGGTGGGGAAAGCGCAGCGGAGTGCACGGGGTTCAGCCCGCCCCCCGGGCCGCCCGGGCCCGGTGGAGGCGGTTGCGTACGAGGTAGAGGGCTCCCTCGGCGCCCGGCGCGAGGCGCAGGGCGAGGGCGCCGGTCCCCGTCCGGTAGGGCTGCGCCAGCAGAACACCGTACCGGCTGCTGGGCAGCGCCCGACGGCGCAGCAGCCGCCCCCGGGGGCGCAGGGAGGTGAACACCGAGCTCCCGTCGGCACACTGCACGCCCACCCCGACGTTCCAGGCCTGCATCCTGCGCAGTCCCTGGCGGCGGCCGGTGACGGCCAGATCGGCGAGGCGGAACGGCAGCACGGCCGTCCAGCCGCCGCCCCGCTCGGGCAGCAGGTCGACGGGGCGCGCGAGGACGGGCTCGCCTCCCGCGCGGGGCATGAAGCTCAGGCGGGCGGTCTGGGGGCCGGCCTCGGCGAGGCGTCCGTAGAGGTCGTGCACCCGGATCCGGACGGCGCCGCGGCCTGCCGGTTCGGCGTCGACGGTGACGGGAAGCTCCTCGACCGGCAGTGTCGCCAGGCCGTCCAGCTCGACGGGGAGTTCCTCGCTCCACACCGGCTCGCCGGAGGCGCCGACCGCGTACGGGGGCAGCAGGCGCGGCGGCTGCGCGGCCAGGCGGGTGAGCCGCTCGACGTCGGCGGGCGGCGTCGCGGTGGCGCGCAGCACGCGGACGACCCAGCGGGCGTGCGCCGTGGCGGCCTCGACGTCCGCCTCGGCGAAGGTGTCGACGTACTCGCGGGTGAGGGTCCACCAGGCCGCCCGGTACTCGGGATCGCCGCCGAGCTCGCGCAGGTACATGCGCAGGTCGTACTCGAGGAACTTCACGTGGCAGGCACTGCCCAGAGCCGGGGAGGCGGCGGCCAGCGTCCGGGCGGCCGTGCGGTGGGCCTCGATGCGCGAGCGCCAGTTCCCGACGTCCTTGCGGTCCAGGGAGATGGACACCTGGGCGGCGCTGCGGCGCACGTGCCAGACGTAGACGAGGTCGCCGGTGACGGCGATGCGGGGGGCCGAGGCCAGCACGCGCGCGGTGAAGACGAAGTCCTCGTAGATGAACCGGCCGTCGGGGAAGCGCAGGCCGTGCTCCTCCAGGAAGGCGCGGTCGTACAGCTTGTTGACGCACAGGGTGTCGCGGACGAGCTCGGGCCGGTCCGCCGGCCGCTCGATGACGTCGCCGGGGGTGTAGAGGCCGGGCATCCACGGCACGTCGTGGTGCTGGGGCAGCTCGCGCCGCACGGCCGCGCCGACGGTGACCGGGGCGCGGTGCCGCTCGGCGGTGCTCACCAGGGCGTCCGCCGCGCCCGGTGGCAGGATGTCGTCGCTGTCGAGGAAGAGCACGTACCGGCCGGACGCCGCTGCGATCCCGTCGTTGCGCGGGGTGCCGCATCCGCCGCTGTTCTCCGTCCGGTGCACGACCTTGAGGCGGGGGTGGGCGGAGGCCAGTTCGTCCAGCACCCGCGCAGTGCCGTCGGACGAGGCGTCGTTCACCGCGATGACCTCGGTGACCACCGGGCCCTGGGCGAGGGCCGAGGAGACGGCCTCGCCCACGAGCCCGGCGTCGTTGTACGCGATGACCACGACGGAGACCGTGGGGAGGTTGCTGCTGTTCACCCGAAGGATCCTAGGCGACCCGCATAAAGACGCCTTCAAACCCTCCGGCGCGGATTCCCTCGGGAGGGGACTAGAACGGCCGGAATTCGTCGTACTCCTTCTGCGCCGAGTCCCCGCGCTTGGCTTCCTTCTCCTTGCGGCGCTGGGTGGCCGGGCGCGGCGCCTCCATGCGGTGGTCCTCACCTCGGCGGCCCAGCATCTCGGCACCGGCCATCATGGTCGGCTCCCAGTCGAACACGACCGCGTTCTCGTCGGAGCCGATGGCGACGCCGTCGCCGGCACGCGCGCCGGCCTTCTTGAGCGCTTCCTCGACACCGAGGCGGTTGAGCCGGTCGGCCAGGTAGCCGACGGCCTCGTCGTTGTTGAAGTCGGTCTGGCGGACCCAGCGCTCCGGCTTCTCGCCGCGCACCACGTACACGTCCTCGGCCTCGTCGTAGGCGACGGTGAAGCCGGCGTCGTCCACGGCCTTCGGGCGGATGACGATGCGGGTCGCCTCCTCCTTCGGCTTGCGGGCGCGGGCCTTGGCGATGACCTCGGCGAGGAAGTAGGAGAGCTCCTTCAGGCCCGTACGGGCGACCGCGGAGACCTCGAAGACCTTGTAGCCGCGCGCCTCCAGGTCGGGGCGCACCATGTCGGCGAGCTCCTGGCCGTCCGGGATGTCGACCTTGTTGAGGACGACGAGGCGCGGGCGCTTCTCCAGGCCGCCGCCGTAGAGCTTGAGCTCCTCCTCGATGACGTCGAGGTCGGCGATCGGGTCGCGGTCGGTCTCCAGGGTGGCCGTGTCCAGGACGTGCACGAGCACCGAGCAGCGCTCGACGTGGCGCAGGAACTCCAGGCCCAGGCCCCTGCCCTGGCTGGCGCCCGGGATCAGGCCCGGGACGTCGGCGATCGTGTAGACGGTCGAGCCGGCGGTGACGACGCCCAGGTTCGGGACGAGGGTGGTGAAGGGGTAGTCCGCGATCTTCGGCTTGGCGGAGGAGAGCACCGAGATCAGCGAGGACTTGCCGGCGCTCGGGAAGCCGACCAGCGCAACATCGGCGACGGTCTTGAGTTCCAGGACGATGTCGCCGGTGGTGCCGGGGACGCCGAGGAGCGCGAAGCCGGGGGCCTTGCGGCGGGCGGAGGCGAGCGCGGCGTTGCCGAGGCCGCCGCGGCCGCCCTCGGCGGCCACGTAGGTGGTGCCCTGGCCGACGAGGTCGGCGAGGACGTTGCCCTGCTTGTCGAGGACGACGGTGCCGTCCGGGACGGGCAGGATCAGGTCCTGGCCGTCCTTGCCGGAACGGTTGCCGCCCTCGCCGGGCTTGCCGTTGGTCGCCTTGCGGTGCGGGCTGTGGTGGTAGTCCAGCAGGGTGGTGATCGCCTGCTCCACCACCAGGATGACGTCGCCGCCACGGCCGCCGTTGCCGCCGTCGGGGCCGCCGAGCGGCTTGAACTTCTCCCGGTGAACGGAGGCGCAGCCGTGGCCTCCGTTACCCGCGGCGACGTGCAGCTCGACGCGGTCCACGAAGGTGGTCATGGTTGTTCCTCCAGATACAGCGGGGATAGTCCGGAAAATTCCGGTGGCAGGCCTTGCTGCCCATTAAACGTGCCTATGTGACAACGCGCCGAGGGCGGACCTCTCTTCCCGGCCTGAGCCGGGAAGAGGTGAGATCCGCCCTCGGGAAGTTACGAACGCTCGATCAGCCGAAGCTGGATCAGGCGGCCGGAACGATGTTGACGACCTTGCGGCCACGGTGCGTGCCGAACTGCACGGCACCGGCCTGCAGCGCGAACAGCGTGTCGTCGCCACCACGACCGACACCCGAGCCCGGGTGGAAGTGGGTGCCGCGCTGGCGGACGAGGATCTCGCCGGCGGAGACGACCTGACCGCCGAAGCGCTTCACGCCGAGCCGCTGGGCATTGGAGTCGCGCCCGTTCCGGGTGGACGATGCGCCCTTCTTGTGTGCCATGTCTCAGTCCCTCTTACTTCGCAGCCGCGGGGATACCGGTGACCTTGATCGCCGTGTACTGCTGGCGGTGACCCTGGCGACGGCGGTAGCCGGTCTTGTTCTTGTAGCGCAGGATGTCGATCTTGGCGCCCTTGTGGTGGTCCACGACCTCGGCCGTGACCTTGATACCGGCCAGGACCCACGGGTCGCTGGTCACGGCGTCGCCGTCGACAACGAGCAGGGTCGAGAGCTCGACCGTGTCGCCAACCTTGGCAGTGGAAATCTTGTCAACCTCAACGATGTCGCCGACAGCAACCTTGTGCTGGCGACCACCGCTGCGCACGATGGCGTACACGCGGATCTCTCTCTCACTCGGGACGGATGCTCCTGAAGCCAGCCGCTCAGGCGGGCCGGGGCCCACGCTGATCCGGAATGGACGAGCGGCCTCTCCCGTACAGCGCTTGCGCGCGGGAAGCGGGAGGAAGGTGCTCAGGAGCGCGGCGCGTACAGGACACGCCGACGGTCTAGGTTACGGGGCCGGTTCCGGAGGGTCAAACCGGGCCCCGCACGGCCGTGGGCCCCGCCCTTCGGCGGGGCCCACGGCCACGTGACGGATCAGACTTCGGTCGGAGCCGAGACGGACGGGGCAGCCTGCTGCTCCGCCGCCGCGGTCTTCTTCGTCGCCCGCTTCGCCGCGGTCTTCTTGGTCGTGGCCGTCTTCTTGGCCGCGGTCTTCTTGGCGGCCGCCGCCTTCTTGGCCGGGGCCTTCTTCGCCGCGGCCGCCTTCTTGGCCGGAGCCTTGCGGGCGGCCTTCTTGGCCGGCGCGGGCTCCTCGGCGGGCGCGGCTTCCTCGGCCGGCGCCGCAGGCTCGGTCACGGGGGCCTCGACGACCACCACGGCGGCCTCCGCGGCGCCCGCCGGGGAACCGGCGGGTGCGGTGGCCTTGCGGGTGGCACGGCGGCGCGGACGGGCCGGCGCGGCCTCAGCCGCCGGGGCCTCCTCGGCCGCGGCGACGGGCTCGGGCTGGGCGACAGGCGCGGGCTCGGCGGCCACGACCGGCTCCGGGGCCGGCTCGGGCTCCGGCTCCGGCTCCGCCTCCGCCACCGGCTCCGGGGCCGGCTCGGCGGCGACCGTCGGCGCGGTGGCCTTGCGGGTGGCACGGCGACGGGTACGGCCCTTCGGCGCGGCCTCTTCGACCGGGGCGACCGCGGCGGCCTCGACCGACTCCGCGGCCTCGACGGCCTCGGCGACGACCTCGGCGACCGGCTCCAGGACTGTGTCGGCCGGCTCGGTCACCGGCTCGGCGACGACCTCGGCCACGGGGGCCGGGGTCTGCACCGCGGCGGCCTCGCCCCGCGGGGCACCCGCCGGAGCGGTGGCCTTGCGGGTGGCACGGCGTCGGTTGCGGCGTCCGCTCAGGCCCGCCGCGGCCTCCGCCTCGGCCGGGGAGCTGTAGAGCTCCTCGCCCGCGACGAACTCCGGCTCGGGCAGCGCCTTCGGCGCGGCGACCTCGGCGGCCACCTCGGCCTCGGACTCGAAGGCCTCCGAGTCGGCGGTCTCGACGGTCTCGACGTCGTGGTCGTGCTGGTCGAACTCGGTGCGGCCGCCACGGCGCTTGGAGCGCTTGCCGTTGCCCCCGCCGCCGATCGTCGCCGGCGTCTCCATGTGGACGATGACACCGCGGCCGTTGCAGTGGACGCAGGTCTCGGAGAAGGACTCCAGCAGACCCTGGCCGACCCGCTTGCGGGTCATCTGGACCAGGCCGAGCGAGGTGACCTCGGCGACCTGGTGCTTCGTACGGTCGCGGCCCAGGCACTCCAGCATGCGGCGCAGGACCAGGTCGCGGTTGGACTCCAGGACCATGTCGATGAAGTCGATGACGACGATGCCGCCGAGGTCGCGCAGCCGCAGCTGGCGCACGATCTCCTCGGCCGCCTCCAGGTTGTTCCTGGTGACGGTCTCCTCGAGGTTGCCGCCCTGACCGGTGAACTTGCCGGTGTTGACGTCGATGACGATCATCGCCTCGGTCTTGTCGATCACAAGCGAGCCGCCCGAGGGCAGCCACACCTTGCGGTCGAGCGCCTTGGCGAGCTGCTCGTCGATCCGGTACGTCGCGAAGACGTCGACCTCGGAGGTCCAGCGCTGGAGCCGGTCGGCCAGGTCCGGGGCCACGTGCGAGACGTAGCCGTGGATGGTCTCCCAGGCGCCGTCGCCGCTGACGATGACCTTCGAGAAGTCCTCGTTGAAGATGTCGCGCACGACGCGCACGGTCATGTCCGGCTCGCCGTACAGCAGGGACGGCGAAGAGGTCGTGATCTGCTTCGACTTCTTCTGGATGTCCTCCCACTGGGCCTGCAGACGCTCGACGTCGCGGCGCAGCTCGTCCTCGCTCGCGCCCTCGGCGGCGGTGCGCACGATGACGCCCGCGTCCTCGGGGACGATCTTCTTGAGGATGGTCTTCAGGCGCGCGCGCTCGGTGTCGGGCAGCTTGCGGCTGATGCCGGTCATCGAGCCCTCGGGCACGTAGACCAGGTAGCGGCCGGGCAGCGAGACCTGGCTGGTCAGGCGGGCGCCCTTGTGGCCGATCGGGTCCTTGGTGACCTGTACGAGGACCGACTGGCCGGACTTGAGGGCGGACTCGATGCGGCGCGGCCCGTTGGCCATGCCGAGCGCCTCGAAGTTGACCTCACCGGCGTACAGGACGGCGTTGCGGCCCTTGCCGATGTCGATGAAGGCGGCCTCCATCGACGGCAGCACGTTCTGGACCTTGCCCAGGTAGACGTTGCCGACGTAGGAGGTGGCCTCTTCCTTGTTGACGTAGTGCTCGACGAGCACGTTGTCCTCGAGGACGCCGATCTGGGTGCGCTCGCCGCTCTGGCGGACGACCATGACGCGCTCGACGGCCTCGCGGCGGGCCAGGAACTCGGCCTCGGTGATGATCGGCACACGGCGGCGGCCCTGCTCGCGGCCCTCGCGGCGGCGCTGCTTCTTCGCCTCGAGGCGGGTCGATCCCTTGATGGACTGGACCTCGTCGGAGGGCTCGGCCTTCTCGCGCGCCGGGCGGGGTTCGCGGACCTTGACCACGGTGCGGACACCGTCCTCGTCGCCCGCGGACTCGCCGGTGACGTCGGCGGGCTCGCCGCTGCGGCGACGGCGACGGCGGCGACGGCGGCTGGAGGTGGAACCGAGAGCCTCTTCGGTCTCCTCCTCCTCTTCCTCATCGGCGTCCTGCTCGGCGGCTTCGGCCTCGGTCTCCTCCTCGGCGGACTCGTCGAGGTCGGCGGCCTCACCGCGACGGCGGCGGCGGCCACCGCGACGGCGGCGGCGCGAGGGGCGCTCGCCCGACTCGTCGCCCTCCTCGTACTCCGCGGCCTCGGCGGAGTCCTCGTCGAGCGCGGCGGCCTCGGCCTCGGGCTCCTCCTCCGCGAGCACCTCGGGCAGGGAGACGGGCGCGCTCTCGGCGGCACCGCGGCCACGACGACGGCGACGGCCGGCGGGCTGCACGGGCTCGGCCGGAGCGGCGGCCTCGGCCTCCTCCTCCTCGGCCTCCTCGGCCTCGATCGCGGCTGCGGCGGCAGCGGCGGCCATGGCGGCGGTCTCGGGGGTCTGGAACATCGGCTCGGTGAAGACCGGCGCCTGGAAGACGGCGACGGCGGGACGCACCGCGCGGCGGGGCCGGGCCGGAGCGGCGGGCGCCTCGGCGGCGGCCTCGGGCTCGGCGGCCGGCTGCTGCGGGGCGGCGGCCGTGGTGGTGGAACGGGTGGCGCGGCGGCGGCCGCGCTTGGGGGCGTCCACGGCGTCGGCGACGGTCACGGCGCGGGCGGCCTTGGGGGCCTCCTCCGCGGCGGGCTCGGCGACGGTCTCCGCGGCCGGAGCCTCGGCGGCCGGGGCGGCCACGGCGCGGGTCGCCCGGCGACGGGCAC